>JAJRWE010000186.1 GCA_024276955.1 Gammaproteobacteria bacterium | reverse complement strand
TGAACGGTAGGGAGTTTGCCATGGCAAAAATGATAGTGAAAACAACGGCGAAAAAGAATGCCTTCTATGCGCAGTCGGGCGGTGTGACCGCGGTGATCAATGCCAGTGCCTGCGGTGTTATCGAGACCGCACGCAAAAACAAGGACAGGATCGGCAAGGTTTATGCGGGTCGTAACGGTATTATTGGCGCGTTGACCGAGGATCTTATCGATACCAGCAAGGAGCCGGCGCGCGCGATTGCCGCCTTGCGCCATACGCCATCCGGGGCCTTTGGTTCCTGCCGCTACAAGCTGAAGGGGCTGGAGGAAAACCGCGCCGAGTATGAGCGGCTCATCGAGGTGTTCGAGGCGCACAATATCGGTTATTTCTTTTATAACGGGGGTGGTGATTCCGCCGACACCTGTCTGAAGATTTCACAACTTTCCAAAACACTGGGTTATCCCATTCAGGCGATCCACATTCCCAAGACAGTCGATAATGATCTGCCCATTACCGATAATTGCCCCGGTTTTGGCTCGGTGGCGAAATATGTGGCGGTGTCGATTCGCGAGGCGGCCTTCGATGTCGCCTCCATGGCCAAGACCTCAACGAAGATTTTTGTCATGGAAGTGATGGGCCGGCATGCCGGCTGGATTGCCGCGGCGGGTGGCCTGGCGGCAGAGAACGAGGGCGATGCCCCGCATATTATTTTATTCCCGGAAGTCGTGTTCAACGAGCGTAGATTCCTTGCCCTAGTAAAAGAGTCGGTCAACAAATATGGTTACTGCGCCATCGTGGTGTCCGAGGGGGTACGTAACAACAAGGGTCAGTTCCTCGCCGAGGCCGGTACCCGGGATGCCTTTGGACATGCCCAGCTGGGCGGTGTGGCGCCGGTGGTGGCGCAGATGATTCAGAAAAATCTGGGTTACAAGTACCACTGGGCGGTGGCGGACTATCTGCAGCGTGCGGCGCGGCATATTGCCTCGAAGACCGATGTGGAGCAGGCCTATGCTGTCGGCAAGGCGGCGGTGGAGATGGCGCTGGCGGGAAAGAATTCTGTGATGCCGGCGATCAAGCGTACCTCTAACAAACCCTACCGCTGGAAGATTGCCGAAGCGCGGCTGGCCAAGGTGGCGAATGTGGAAAAGATGATGCCGAAGAATTACATCAGCAAGGATGGTTTTCACATTACCCAGCGCTGCCGAACTTATTTGCAGCCGTTGATTCAGGGTGAGGATTATCCGCCTTTCAAAAATGGTCTGCCGCAGTATGTGACACTGAAGAATGTGGCGGTGAAAAAGAAATTGAAAAAGTCTTTCAATCTAGATAAATGATACCGCCCAAGACACCCACCAGCACCGCTCCGCAGACATGGGTGCTGATGCCGGATGCCGTAATCACAAAATAGGCGATGGTCATGAGCGCTATCTCTCCCCGTCTTACTTGGTTGGTGATTCGCTGGACGGGTGTCCCTGACTTGCCTCTGGATCTGTACCGCTGACCGCCAATAACCTATTCTTTGTATGGGATATGCGGTTACTTGGCTATCTTATCTGCGCTACAATACGGCCATAACCAGTGGCGGAATTATTCTGGCTATGCCCGCATAAATTATAGTGCTGGATAGTGGTGTCTCTGTTTCACGGAGCGAGTCTGGTCGACACCGCGCGGCGTCCTTGCAGGCAGTCAGAGAGGGTTGTGATCCGCTGATCTGGGAAGGTCGACCTGTCGGCCTTTTTTGTTCGATTTTTTATTCAATAGTGTTTATTTCAGGAGAAAGAAAAGAATGAACCTTGACCGAGTCAGTTCTGGCAAAGATGTACCCAACGACATCAATGTCATCATTGAAATTCCGTCCCATAGCGACCCGGTAAAATACGAAGTCGACAAGGAAACCGGCGCGATGTTCGTGGATCGTTTCATGAACACCGCCATGTACTATCCCTGCAACTATGGCTACGTGCCTCATACCCTGTCCGAAGACGGTGATCCGGTGGACGTGCTGGTGGTCACCCCCACACCACTGATCAGCGGTTCGGTGATTCGCTGCCGCCCGGTGGGCATGCTGGAGATGACCGATGAGTCCGGTGTCGATGCCAAGATCCTCGCCGTGCCGGTGGACAAGCTGGCCGTGCAGTACCGTGGTGTGGAAAAGCTGGAAGACCTGCCCCCCCTGTTACTGGAGCAGATCGCCCATTTCTTCGGCCACTACAAGGATTTGGAGAGCAACAAATGGGTGAAGATCGACGGCTGGGTGGGCATCGACGAGGCCAAGGCCGAAATCCTTGCTTCCGTGGGGCGGTTCCAGTCTGCTCCCGATAAGCCCTGTTTCTGAGCCGAAAGGGACCGGTGGTGGGCGAAACTTCCCATCACCGGCCCCAAAGGGTTGGCGTCAAAATTAATTCACTTTCTGAACGCCGATGCATCTCGCCTGACTGCGTTGCAACAACTTGAAAGATAACCAATATTCCTGCGTTGTTGCGCCTTGCCAGGCGAGCGCCTCGACGCCCGTAAATGTAAATTAATTTTGATGCCAGCCCTAAGCCTTGAAAGAGCACCCGCATGAAAGTCTGTATCGTTTCCGACAGCCACGACAACCGGCGCCTGCTGGAAATCGCCGTCAGGGACGCCAAGAAACGCGGTGCTGAGGCGGTGCTGCACTGTGGCGACGTGGTGGCGCCCACCACCCTGCGCGTGTTGCAGAAATATGGCCTGCCGGTGCACGTCATCCATGGCAACAATACCGGTGACCTGTACAGCATGGGTCTGCTTGCCCATGAGCCGGACACGGTGATCAACTACCACGGACAGGACGTTGGCATCGAGCTGGCCGGAAAGCGCATCTTCATTGTCCACTACCCGCACTACGCCCGCGCCATGGGTGTCACCGGCGACTGGGATCTGGTCTGCTGCGGCCACGACCACCGTGCCGAGATCGACAGCATCGACACTATTACCGGCACCACCACCCTCTTCATCAACCCCGGCACTGTGGCTGGCATCGGTGCACCGCCCACCTATGTGTTCGGTGACCTCGCCAGACTGAACTTCGAGATCCTGCCGGTCCCCGTCGACCCCGGCATGGCCTACAACATGCCGCATGTGACCGCGCATACCTGAACCGTTTCCCCGGTGAGGCAATACCACCACCGATCAAATTCTGCCGCCCGCCGGCCGTCATTCCTCAGAGACTCGCGCCCCTTACAGAAAAGTTAGTTGACTTAATTTATTTGCAAGACTAACCTTTTTGCATGTCCGGTGATTCCAGCCTGTGTTTTGAAGACCTGCCCCTGCGCGAGCGCAAGCGGGCGCGTACCCGCCTGGCCCTGTTGGATGCGTTGCTGTCGCGCATCGGCCCGCGGAGTATCGACCAGATCCCCGTCAAGGAATTGTGTGCCGAGGTTGAGATCAGCGAGGTCACCTTTTTCAAACACTTCCCCGCCAAGTCCGACCTGCTGACCTATTTCATCCAGCTGTGGACCATTGAAATGGCCTGGCATGCCAATCAGGCCGCACAGCTACAGGGTAGTGGCCTGGAGGCGATCGGTGAAATCTTCGCACGTACGGCCCAGGACGCCGCGCGGAATATCAACATCCTGCTTGAGATCATTGCCCACCAGGCGCGCATGCCGAAAGACCTCACCCTGCCCGGGGTCAGCACGGCGGAACGCCTGCTGCGGTTCCCCGATCTGGCCGGCGTGGAGACCCTGCCATCCGAGGGGCTGGAGGCCATTCTGCCGCGTTTTCTGCAAGTGGCCATTGGTAATGGGGAATTGCCTCCATCAAGCGATATCGCCAGCCTGACGCTGGCGCTGTCTTCTATTTTTTTCGGTGTGCCGCTGTGTGTGGGGCGCCACGAGCCCACGGCAATTGCACCCCTGTACCGCCAGCAACTGGCATTGGTGTGGGCAGGCGCCCGTTACCAAGACAATCGATGACAAAGCCTCGTTCAGAGCGCCCCACCCGCCCCGGATCAAGGCGCGGACCGCAGGGAATGACTGGTCATTGCCAAGGGCCGCAACGCCGAACCGGGGCGGGTGGGGCGCTCCCTGCGGGCGGGCGTCTGGGCGGCCATCCGCGGTGTTGCAGCGGCTTGCCATAGGAGAGCTATGGCGGCGCCACTGCGCCTTGCGGCTGACCGCCCATACACCCGCTGAATGAGGCTTTGTCATCGATTGTCTTGGTATGTACAAGGAGGAGCGTGATGAAACCGACAAGCAATCCACCGTTGAATAGCGTACTGCCCGGGGACGACCGGGGCGGCGTGGCGTTGATAAATTTTCTGACCCCCCGCCAGTGGTTATTGCTGGGCATCGCCTTCACCGCGCTGGTGGGCATGCGCTGGAACATCAGTTGGCTGGCCTGGGTGATGCCAGTGCCGTTTCTGCTCTATTTGCGTACCGCACAGGGTTGGCGTGCACAGTTGTGGCTGCTCGCCGCCTTGCAACTGGGCGTTTTTCTGCAAATCCTGAAAATCGTCACGGATCCCATACCCTGGCCTATGGCGGTGATGTTTTCCGTGCCCCTGGCGCTGGGCAGCTGGGTCGCTTACGGTGGTTTTGAGTGGTTGCGCCGGCGACTGGGCGATGGCTGGGGGTTGATGTTGTTTCCGGCCCTGGTGATTACGCTTGAATGGCTGGGCTGGCGCTGGTCGGAGCTTGGCTCGTGGGGTGCACTGGCCAATACCCAGGTTGATAATCTGCCGTTGTTGCAGATCACCGCCCTCGTGGGCCTGGCCGGGCCGGCGCTGCTGCTTTCGCTAGTTGCGGCCTGGCTGGCGGTGGTCATCGCGGATACCCGGCCCACCCGCTGGTGGCGCAGCGGCCTGGCGATCGCCTTGCTGGTGCTGATCGCGCATGCCTGGGGCAGTTACCGCCTGCATCAGCCTTCGCTTGGCCCCCAGGTCATGGTGGCCGGTATTGTGAGTGATGTGGCACTGGGTGCGGAGGGGATACCATCTGCGGAAATCCTGCGGGCCGGCACCGATGAACTCTTTGCCCGCACCCGGCTGGCGGCACAGCGAGGTGCGCGGCTGGTGGTATGGAATGAAGGGGCCACGGTGGTCACTTCCGCCGATGAAGCGGCCTTTCTGCGGCGTGGCACCGAGCTGGCGCAGGAACTCGGTGTGGACATCGTCATGGCCTACATCGTGCCGCTGGACGGCATGGCGAGCTTCGAGAACAAATATGTCTGGGTCACCAACGAAGGCGGCATCGCCGAAACCTACTTCAAACACCATCCCGTCCCCGGTGAAGGCTCGATAAGGGGTACGGCACCCCTGCGTGTGCTGGATCGTCCCTATGGCCGCGTTGCGGGTGCCATCTGCTACGACTATGACTTTCCCGCCCTGGGCCTGCGTCATGCCCGCCTCGGCGCCGGACTGGTGGTGGTGCCTTCCAGCGACTGGCAGGGCATCGATCCCTATCACACCCAGATGGCCAGTATCCGCGGTATTGAGGGCGGCTTCTCCGTATTGCGGCCGGTGCGTTGGGCCACCAGTGGCGCCTTTGACGCCTATGGCCGCAGCCGCGCCAGCCTGAGCCACTTCGAGGCCAATGACCGCATCATGCTGGCAACACTGCCGGTGGAAAGGGTGCCGACACTGTACGCCCGAACGGGTGATTTGCTGCCCGTGCTGGCGTTACTGTTCGTCTTGCTGGCGAGTGTGCGGGCGATGTTCAGCAGGCGGAACTCAATAACCACCCGCTAAAGCTGGTGGGTTAGTTTTACGGACTGAAAGTCCGGCTATGGGTCGAAAGACCCGTTTTATTACCCAACCCGGCAATCATTTTAAAAACGCCTTGTAGGATGCTGGTGAGCGGTAGCGAACCGCATCATTCGAGAACGGTGACCCCATCAATGGTCAGCGCTCAACATCCAGCCACATGCGAACGGTGCGGTTCGCTACCGCTCACCAGCACCCTACACCAATAGATCTAACCAGCTAAAGCCGCTTTAGATGGAAAATAAAATAGAAGTAGACCACGGCTAACGTGGCATGACCTGAAGCACCCTTGATATTTCCGATGAGGCCAGTGTATAAATAATTCATAAATATCTAATATATAGATTAGGTGTATAGAGTAGATTTACTATGAAATCAAATTGGCGTGAGGCAACAGAGAGCGGGGATTGTGGGCGGGTTCTCGTCCTTTTGGCCAAAAATGCGAATATAGACTCGCTTGATGGGCATGGCCAGACTGTATTAATGAACGCAGTTTGTCGCGGTGATATAGACCTTGTTCAATTGCTTGTCGAGCAGGGGGCGGGATTAAACCACACGGCTAAATATCATCTTACGGCGCTAATGCTGGCGGTAGTGAATCGTAAAACGGAAATTGTGCGTATTCTGATGGGGGCTGGTGCAAATGCGGATCTTAGCGGTACTGGTCCTTTTGATTATACGCCACTGAAATACGCGGAAGAGCATGGATACGATGTAATTGCAGCCACGCTTCGTGAGCACACCTAATGAGGCTTCAGGGTATCGATATATGGTTATGTTATTTGCTAAATCTCAAAAATAATAGTATTTTCAGTCTTAATGTTCGTTCTGTTTATCCCAACCCCAAGAACTGGAATTGCGAATCCAGATTATGGCGAATGTGGGGTGTAAACCCCCGTCGGAATTCAGAATAAAGGTTGGTTAGCTGCCTACCCGTATCGAGTGTTGACCTCCATAGGGAATTAGGCACCCCGTGAACGAAAAGTGAGGGCTCGCCCCCACAAAAGAATAGCCATCGGTTTGATTTACAGGTCGTTCAGTCAGATCAGCAGAAACGCCCCGCCCACCGCCAGCACCAGCACCAGCCCCGGCAGAAAACTACGTGTCATTTCCTTGCCGGCAATGGTGGCCACCAGCACGCCCTTCATCAGGGTATTGGTGAGGGTGGCGATGAGAATGGCCCGTTCGGCGACCTCGGCCGGCAGATTCTGCGTAGACATGCGCGCCATGGACAGGGTGATGGCGTCCACGTCGCCGATGCCGGAGACAAACGCCAGCAGGTAGATGCCGGTGTCTCCCTGCCAGGCACGGAAGGCCTCGGCCAGCACCAGAATGACACTCAGTAGCAGGCCGAACTGCAGTGCGGATTTCAGTTCCAGTGGATTGTGCAGCGGTAGCTTGCCGGTGTGTGGCTGGCCTCGGTGGCGACGCCACAGCCACAGGCCGTAAACGATGCTGGTGAAGGTCATCAGGCCCAGCGGAGGAATCAGTGCCGGCAGCAGCTTCGGGTTGATCACCGTGACCTCTACCAGCACGCGGGGAAACATGGTGGCCGAGGCCACCAGGGTGCCGGCCGCCAGCACCTGCCCCAGGCGGATATGGCGTGCCAGGCGGGCAAAAGTGAGAGTGGTGGCGGTGGACGAGGCCAGCCCGCCGAGCATGCCGGTGAGCAGGATGCCACGCTCGGCGCCGACGGCCTTCATGGCGATGTAGCCGGCGAACGACAGCCCGGCGATCAGTACCACCATCCACCAGATGTGATAGGGGTTCAGCACTCCCCATGGGCCATAGCCCTGGTTCGGCAGCACCGGCAGCAGTACCACGGAGATCAGTAATAGTTTCAGTGCGGCGTAGAATTCCTCCGCCTCAAGATTGCTGAGCCAGCGGTGCAGGGTGGGCTTGAGGCTGAGCAGCACCGTGGTGGCGACGGCGCCGGCGGCGGCGAGTGCGGCATAGCCACGCACGGTAAAGGCACCAAGGGTGAAGGTAATCAGCGCGGCGATGAGGGTGGTAATACCGACATCATGACCCTCCTGCTGCCCCTGCCGGTAGGCGATGACCAGCACAATGGTCAGGCTGAGGAAGGCGAAGCCCAGCAGTGTCTCCCCCGTGTCCTGCGCCAGCAGTGCCCACAGCCCGCCCAGCAGGCCGATGAGGCCAAAGGTGCGGATGCCGGCGACGCGGCTGCCTTCTTCTGCACGGCGCTCCTGCCAGCCACGCTCGCTGCCGATCATCAGTCCCAGTGCCAGTGCGATGCCCAGATTAACGAGTGGATCCATAAGTTAAATCTAGTGTAGTGTCCTGAATGTGCATTATATTCAGGACACTACACTAGCACTTACCTGCTGTGTTTTTCGCGCTCATCTGAGCCTTTTTCAACGGCCTGCTAGACTTGTTTTGAGGGCATCTCCCGCTGGGCATCGAATAACAGGAGGTAGTAGTTATGTCGCATACGTGGTTTTTGGTGGCAGACAGCAGTCGTGCAAAGCTGTACGAGGTGGAAAAACGTACGGCGCCATTCGTGGAAATAGAGGATTTCGATCACCCCGAGGGGCGGCTGCACGAAGGAGACCTGGTGTCGGACGGTCCCGGCAGCGATGGTGGTAGTGTCGGTCAGGGGCGGCATATATTCGATGACCGGGTGAGTGCCCGTAAGCAGGTGGATATCCGCTTTGCCGCAAGCCTGGCCGAGCGCCTGGACGCGGCACGTAATGCCGGCGAGCTGAAGCGTCTGGTGTTGGTGGCGCCGCCGGCGTTGTTGGGCTTGCTGCGCGACAAGCTGAGTAAGGAGGTGATGGCCAGGGTGTCCCGGCAGATCGACAAGAATCTGGTTCAGCAGCCGCCCGAGGTGCTGCGGGAGTATCTGTAACGCCGGTATTCAGCCCGGCGTATTGTGCGCCACCCAGCGGGCGTCCCCGCCGTTGATCTCTTTCTTCCAGAAGGGCGCGCGCGATTTCAGCTCCTCGATGAGATAGCGGCAGGCGGGGAAGGACTCGCTGCGGTGTGCCGACCACACCGCCAGCAGGACGATGGAATCATCGGGGTGGATCTCGCCAAAGCGGTGGATGATCAGTGTGTCGAGGATGTCCCAGCGTGCCATCGCCTCGCTGGCGATGGCCTGCAGGTGCTTTTGCGTCATGGCCGGGTAGTGCTCCAGCACCATGCACTCCACCCCGGCACCGTCGTTGAAGTCGCGCATGGTGCCGACAAAGATGGACGTGGCGCCATACTTGCCGGCCAGTTGTGGGCGGCCGGCCTGATGCCGTTGTAGCTCCGCCCAGGGATCGAATGCCTCTCCCGTCAGTTTGATGCTCATTGAATAGCGTCTCCTGCGCCCCCCGTTACCGGTGGAAAAAAGGCCACCTCGTCGCCATCGGTAACGGTCGCATCGGCGCCAGCGTATTCCATGTTGACGGCGATCAGCGTATTGGCCGGCATCTCGCGCCCGTCGGTGGCGGCCGCCCAGGCATGCTGTGCAGTCTGCACACTGGCTGGATCAAGCGTTGCGCCTTCCATACCCACGGTCTCACGCAGGCTGGCGAAGAATTTCACTGTGATGCTCATGGCGTCCCCCGGTATACTTTTCTGCTCTAATCTTTCAGCAGGGTGGATTTAATGAGCAAGCTAACCCATTTCAACAGCGCAGGCGAGGCCCACATGGTCGACGTCGGTAAAAAGGCCGTCACCCAGCGCATGGCGGTGGCCGAGGGGCGGATTCGCATGCAGCCGGAGACCCTGCGGCTGATCATCGAGGGTGGCCACGGCAAGGGTGACGTGCTGGGCATCGCGCGCGTCGCCGGCATCATGGGGGCGAAGAAGACCAGCGATCTGGTACCCCTGTGTCACCCGCTGATGCTCACCAAGGTGGCGGTGGACCTGACCCCGGAGCCGGACGAAGACGCCGTGTACTGCCGCGCCACCGTGCACACCGCCGGCCAGACCGGGGTGGAGATGGAGGCGTTGAATGCCGTGCAGGTTGCCCTGCTCACGGTGTACGATATGTGCAAGGCGGTGGACCGCGGCATGGTGATGGGTGACGTTGGGTTGCTGGAGAAGCGCGGGGGAAAGTCCGGTACCTGGCAGCGGTGAATGCCCTGTCGGCCAGGAGCCGAAATTCCTGTTTGTTGTAGGTTGGTGGTGACGCAGGAACCCCAACACGGTCGGTTACGTTGGGGTTCGCAGGCTCACCACCAACCTACTACCGGCATTGGGATGCTTGGTTTTTCCCTGTCACGCGCCAAGGAGCAAGACTCCTGACACCATGCTGTCAGGAGGCCTGCGCTAGACTGCAGGTTCACTCAAACAACGGCCAAGGAGAGCACGCCATGACCTTCAAAAAACTCACCCCCAACCTGATGGTGGAAGACGTCGCACAAAGTGTGGTCTTTTACCGTGACCTGCTGGGCTTCGAGCTCCTCATGGCAATGCGCGACGAGGGACCGGTCGAAGGGCTTCCGGCCGCCGGCGACAAACCCCTCGACTGGGCCATGATGCAGCGCGACCAGGTGGCCTTCATGTTTCAGCAGCGCAACAGCCTGGTCGAGGAAATGCCGGCGCTGGCTGGTTGCGAGATCGGTGCCTCTCTGACCCTCTATATCGAACTGGAGGGTGTCGATGCGCTATACCAGTCCCTGCAGGGAAAGGCCGATATCATCAAACCCCCGCAGACCACCTTCTATGGCCGGCGTGAGTTATATCTGCGCGATTGCAATGGCTATATCCTGGCATTGACGGAAGAGGCAGAGAGTCAGTAGGCGCGCCCCGGCGCATAAGCAAGTGACCAAATAGCTAGTGTAGTGTCCTGAACTGTATGCCTATTTAGAAAGCCAGTAAATACGCGAGTGCAAGGCGTAGACCGCAGGGAATGGCTGTTCCCTTTCCAAGGTCTACAACACCGCAATCGTGTATTTAATGGCTTCCCTTCGGGCGAGACGAAAGAGGCCATCTGGGGTGTTGCGCCCTCTTGAGGTAGAGTGGCTACCCCTGCGAGGGCGCGCCTACCAGCTAACCTCTTTCGTCTCGTCTAAATAGGCATACAGTTCAGG
>JAJRWE010000185.1 GCA_024276955.1 Gammaproteobacteria bacterium | reverse complement strand
GTCTCCCCCGCCTTCGTCGAGGATCCGGTGCGCATCCTGCGCGTGGCGCGCTTTGCCGCCCGCTTCGCCCAGCTCGGTTTCCGTGTCGCCGACGAGACGATGCAGCTGATGCGCGAGATGGTCGCGGCTGGTGAGGTCGATGCCTTGGTCGCCGAGCGGGTGTGGGCGGAAACCGAGCGCGCCCTGCGTACGGACAGCCCGACGCGCTATTTTGAGGTGCTGCGCGAGTGCGGTGCGCTGGCGCGGCTGTTCCCGGAGATCGATCGCCTGTTCGGCGTGCCACAACCGGCGGAACATCACCCGGAGATCGATACCGGCGTGCACACGATGCTGGTGCTGACGCAGGCCGCACGTCTCTCGCCCGACCCCGAGGTACGCTTCGCCGCCCTGGTGCATGACCTCGGCAAGGGCACCACGCCGAAAGAGGAATGGCCCCGGCACATTGCCCACGAGGCGCGCGGCGTGCCGCTGGTGAAGGCCCTGTGCAAGCGCCTGCGGATACCCAACCAGTTCCGCGATCTGGCCCTGCTGGTGACGGAATTCCATCTGCACTACCACCGCGCCGCCGAGCTGCGCCCGCAGACCCTACTGAAGCTGCTGCAGCGCACCGACGCCCTGCGCCGCCCCGAGCGTTTCGAACAGTTCATCCTCGCCTGCGAGGCAGATTCCCGCGGGCGCTGGGGATTCGAGGATACCCACTTCGAGCAGCCCGAGATCCTGCGTCGGGTACGCAATGCCGCGGCCGCCGTGGACAGCCGTGAGCTGTGCGAACAGGGACTGGAAGGAAAGGCCCTGGGCGAGGCCTTGCAGGCGCGCCAGCTGAAGGCCATCCGCGAGGCACAGCGGGAGGCCGTCGCGGAAGCGAAACACTGACCGCCCGCAGCCCCCAGCAAAAAATGCAGACAAAGGAAGAGAGGTCAAATCTAGTAATATTTAGTTATCCCAATTCAGCTGTTTGTTATAACTACGCATTACTAGATTTGACCCCTCCACCCTGACTTAAATCAGTGCCATTTTACTCAGGCCCCAAATGTTTGAACCGCGTCTGCCCGTGATCACCAGGATTTGATGGAATTGGCGTAGTAGGAGAGAATTTCTATCGAATCGGGGTTCGCCCGGTACATTCCGTTCTCAGTATCCAGCATGCCTCTTGCCAGCAGCATCGTCATCGCGGCCGACAGAACGCCCTCATGTGCACTCGAAGAGACGCTGATCGGCGCCCCTTTGTCGTGCAGGGTATAGATTCTCTCCGACGCAAGTGTTTTCAATTGCAGTTCACTTTTCCATTCGTCCCGGTTGTCGAGAACAACACAGCTCATCAGGGGAACCGGAAGCACCGGAATAACATGCTCGATTTTGTCCATCAACTGCTCTGCAAGTTTCCCGATTTCCGTAAAACGGTCATCATGATCAAGCTTGCTGAACTCGATATCCGCCTTGGCGCAATATTCACGGGCCGACAGTGGCTCACCGAAATTGACACTGGCGTACCCGAACCGGCGCCAGCGACTCCGGCGCGACAATAGCAGCTGTTTATAAATAAAATGCAATGTCGTTTTTAATACAAACCAGGCGCTGCGCTTCCCGGCATCCGGATCCAGTTTTCTCATCAGGCTCCGGTCTTCGAGAACCCGGTCGTAGTTGATTCCGATCGGTATAAACACAATATCGCGATCATTCTCAGGGTGATAATCACGCAGCATATAATCCAGAAAACCGAGGCGTGGTGTCCGTAAGGCGCCATCCTTGCTCAGCCCGCCTTCGAGAAACACTGCCTGGCAGACACCCGCCCGCGTCGCCATATGCACATAGCGCTCCAGCACTCGCCGGTATAGTGGATTGCCGGAATTACGTCGGACAAAAAATGCCCCCATGGAACGAATCAGTGTCTGCAACGGCCAGATCTTGGCCCACTCACCGACGGCATACGAAAGCGCTGTCCTTTCGGCAGCCAGAAATGAAACCAGTATGTAATCGATGTTACTGCGATGATTCATTACGAACACTACGGTGGCGTCAGAACTGACCCCGCCCAGACTGTTGTGGTCAAAAAACCCAACACGAACCCGGTAAATCAGCCGGGCAACCCGCTTGGCGACCCAGTAACCGAAACGGAAATAGATATAGGCATTGAACGAAGGAACAATCTCATGGGCGTATTTGCGGGCGATTCCCTGCGCCACCTCCCGGGGCATGCCCTTTTCCTGCGCATAGGCCTGCACCGCGTCATTGACCTTATCATCAAACACAAGCTGGTCGATCAACCCCTGCCGCCGGGTCAGCTGAAATGGTCGGACCTCAATATCCAGCCGGGTATTGACCTCGTTAATGACACGGTTTACCCGACGGCGCAGATACCACCGGACACTGGGTATAAGTATGCGATCGAGAACAAGCGCCAGAGAGAGCAGGGCCAGGAGAATGGCAATCCAGAGAGGAAGGGTGATCTCGTTATCCATGTCACGGTAGAGAATAAAAAATGCGAGTTAAAGGGACCAGGCTCGATTTTATCTCAAGGAGCATACGGGTCATGTGCGGAAGGGAGCAAGTCTTGCAATCATGCATACTGTGGATGCTTGATTACAAGACTTGCCCCCCCTTTACTGTCGGCATTCACGCCCTGCTGGTGCTGACCCAGGCGGCGCGTCTCTCGTCCAACCCCGAGGCACACCCCGCTGCCCGAGGAATGGCCGAGCCACGAGGCGTGCGGTATGCCGCTGGTGAAGGCCCTGCGGGCGCCATTGAGGAAATACCGGACTGAACAATTCATCAAGCAAAAACTCAAGATGTTTGGGGTCAGAGTAAAAACTATTAAGTCAGCCGGAAATACCGTCATTTCGGGTGGAACGAAGTGGAGACCCGGAATCCAGAGTACCTGAACCTCCGTACATTCTGGATTCCCACCTTCACGGGAATGACGGCATTGCAAGTATCTTAAGCTTTAAAAGGAGCCTCTGATTAATTCAGTGCCATTGGGTGCCGAGCACTTATTTACCAGCCGGGACGATCACCGTGAGACCGAGGATCATCCAGTCCTGCATGCCGCCACGATAGTAATGGATCTTCTCCGCCGGATAGCCCAAACCAAGCAGAGCATGGATGGCGTGGGGAGACTGGCCACACCACATACCATTACACCACAGCGTCAGCTCCTTGGCCTTACTGAAGTCCCATTCACTGCTGCCACCGCCATTACCCATCATACCCTGCAGGTCGGACCAGGCATCCTCAAAAAATGAAGACGAGGTCTTTCGGGTAACACCAAGCTTGGCCAGGGCGGCGGCCTTGGCCGCATCGTCCTGGTCATCACCAAAACTGGTAAAAGGAATATTGACCGAGCCCGGGATAGTGCCTTTTTTATACCAGGAGGGTGTACGTGCATCGATCAGAATACCCTTACCCCTGTTCAATTTTTTTTCAATAAATTTCAACACTTCCAGCTCTCCCACGGTAGTCACACCCGGGGCCACTTGAGCCGGCTGGATACAGAAGGGGGGGCACTTCCGCGAAGTCTTTGAAACCCCGCCGGTTAGCAAATGGTCTTGATCCTGGATACGCCGAATCTCGACCGCCTTCCCCTCATGCATCGTACTGACGTAGGGCAGGCCCTCTCTAATATTGACCTCCACCGCCTGCACAGAGGCCGCACAGAGAAAAAGCCCTGCAGCCATGGACAGAAAGTGGATACCACGTTTTTTAAAAGCCATCATTTCAAATCATCCTTATCCCGCTGGGTCCTGCATGTTTCTCCCGACGAAAACATCGGCTGCTACCCAGTCATTTTTTCTGGAAATAGAGGTCAAGAATCAGATTAACGGTCTTTGACATTTTTCCTGAAGACGTTGTGTGATACTCAACAACCTGCGCCTTGTCCGACTTTTGCAGGCGATCATAGAAGGTATAGACATTCGGCCTCTCGGCCTTTAGCGCACGCTCGAACCCCTTACGCCCGCTCGCAACCGGCCTTGGGTTGCCGATGGCGCCACCGCGTGCGGGGACAGGGTCGGCCACGTCCTCATCGAGAACGCTGGCGCTGGACTCTGCTTCAGCCTCAAGCTCGGATAGATAATCGGCGGCGGCAGATGGTGCCGACGCCACCCCCATCACCAGAGCAACAAAGATAATTTGAAGTTTGCGGCCTGAAAGGGCCTTCCAATATTGCTGAAACACTGCAGCGATCCCACTAGGCATATATCAGTCCCTATACACTCGTTAAAGCCCCGTAAGGCCAGCAACCTGAAAAAACAAAACCATTATAATACCCGCCCACCGGCAAAGCTCATTACAATATTGTGAGCGGCATCTCTGTTTATTATTCCGTGTGCATAATTCGGCCAGGCAGAGAAAATCTTTAAGACGATTCACCATGAAGCGAAACGAGAAGTTGAGTAAAACGGCGGCACCATAACCTATTTTAGCGCGAATCACAGGGCAATATCACCATAACACCACCCACCAGGCACATTCGATAGGTCACTCTGCGGCAGAGAGCTGTAGCCAGAAGGTCACGGGGCCATCATTCAACAGGGATACCTGCATGTCGGCACCAAACACGCCCGCTGCCACCGATTCATGGCACCGCCTGGCCTGGGCGAGAATTTCCGCAAATAGCTCCCGCCCCAGCTCCGGCGAGGCTGCACAACTGAAGCTGGGACGTGTGCCTTTTCGCGTATCCGCGACGAGGGTGAACTGAGGCACCAGCAGCAGGCCGCCCCTCACATCCCGGACACTGAGATTCATTCGCCCCGTGTCATCGGCGAATACGCGGTAGCCCAATATCCGCTCCAGCAGGCGCCCGGCGATGGCCTCCGTATCCTTGCGCTCAATCCCTACAAACACCAGCAGGCCCTGATCAATGCGCCCAACCAGATCCCCTTCTACACGCACGCTGGCCTCACTGACACGCTGCAGCAGGCCAATCATGCCAACCGCTGGGCCATATTGTCGGTGGCACGAACCAGGGCGTCGATGATGCCGGTCTCCAGCGCCGAATGCCCGGCATCGGGAATGATCTGCAACTCGGCATCGGGCCAAGCCCGGTACAAATCCCAGGCGCTCTGCATGGGGCAGACCACGTCGTAGCGCCCCTGCACGATCACGCCGGGGATACCGGCCAGGCGATCGGCATCACGCAGGATCTGATTCGGCTCGAGAAAGCTGTCGTGGCTGAAGTAGTGGCTCTCGATACGCGCCAGACTCAGGGCATTGTGTGGTTCGCTGAAATGATCGATGACCGTTTTGCTGGGATGCAGGGTCGAGGTGCGCCCTTCCCATTTCGCCCAGGCCTTGGCCGCGGCCATGCGCGCCACCTCATTTTCGCTGGTAAGGCGTTGATGGTAGGCCTTGAGCAGGTCGCCGTGCTCTGCCTTGACAATCGGCTTGAGATAATCCTCCCAGTAATCGGGAAAAATATGGCTGGCGCCCTCTTGATAGAACCAGCGGATTTCGTGCGGACGGCAGAGAAAAATCCCGCGCAGCACCAAGCCCAGCACCCGTTCGGGATGGGCCTGTGTATACACCAAACTTAAAGTAGATCCCCAGGAGCCGCCGAACAGCAACCATTTTTTGATACCCAGATGATCGCGGATGAATTCCATATCCGCCACCAGATCCTGGGTCGTATTGCTTTCCAGCGAGGCATGCGGCGTCGATTTTCCGCAACCGCGCTGATCGAAAAGAATAATGCGGTATTTTTCCGGGTCGAAGAAACAGCGGTGCACAGGAGAGCAGCCAGCGCCGGGGCCTCCATGCACGAACAGTACGGGGATGCCCTCCGGACTGCCGCATTCCTCGACGTGTAGCCGGTGTGGATCCTGCACACGGAGGGTGTGGGTGACATAGGGTTTGATCTTCGGGTAGATATCCCGCATGGCGCAGACCTCGGTTATGGGGTTCGATCTGTTTCCTGAATCATAACCCGCCAACCCAAGAGATCAATTCTGGATCCAGAAATAGCCAAATGCCGCCAATGGCGCTTATGTATCGTTGTGGGGAGAGGCCTGGCCTGGAGTGGAGGCGTAAAAGCGGTGCAGCTAAGCGCTGTTCCGGCTCACTTCGATGATGCATTTTTCCGCGCCATCGTGCATGCATTGCGTCTCACGCAGGCTCAGTGATTCGCCGAAACGTTCACCCAGCCCGCGCACAATGCCCTTGGCAACGTCACAGAGCTGGCGCTGCGATTGATAATGGATGACCAGCAGAGAATCGCTATCACGCCGGGCAAGAATGCACGGCGGCTTACGGTTCGGGTTGTGCTTATGGATGGCGTCGTGAATGCTGCCACTGGCATTTTCGATTACCTCGAAACTCTTCCAGCTGGTATCGGAGTACATATGGTAAAAGTCCAGCAGCCGGTTTGCGGTAAAGGCGCCGAAGTCTTCCAGCACCACGGGGAGTGGCAGTTGCAGGGCCTCCGCGGCACTCTGGGCCAGGCCGACAATTTCTTCGTCCGGGTATTCCGCGACCGGGAAAAACTGTTTGTACGCAGAATGCCCGTTGGCCTTGAGCAGCGCGTGCCAGGTTTCCTTACCGCCATGCCGCTCGACAACATAGTCTCTCAGAAATTCGAAAATGACACCGTACATGATAGCCACCTTTTTCTGTCCGCCCGGATATTACTTCATCGGACAATTGCAGAAATGACTTAACAGGTTATTGGGTTATTCCACACCAGGCTGCGATCAGCTGGCCATGCGACTGGCGCGCTTACGATCACTTTCCTTGAGATACTTTTTACGCAGACGAATGTTGAGCGGCGTCACTTCCACCAACTCATCGTCATCGATGAATTCCAGCGCCTGTTCCAGGCTCAGGTCGATCAACGGCGTGAGCTGAATGTTTTCGTCGGTTCCCGAGGCACGCACATTGGTGAGCTGCTTACCCTTGAGACAATTGATCACCAGGTCGTTGTCACGCGCGTGAATGCCGATAACACTGCCCTCGTAGACCTCGGTATTGGCGCCGATGAACAGCTTGCCGCGCTCCTGCAGGTTCCACAGAGAGTAACCCAGCGCCTTGCCCTGGCCGTTGGAAATCAGCACGCCATTGAGGCGCTGGCCGTAGTTGCCCGCCTTCATGGGGCCGTAGTGATCGAACACACTGTAGATCAGGCCGGTGCCCTGGGTGGCGGTGAGAAACTCAGTGCGAAAGCCGATCAGGCCACGCGCCGGCATGATGTAATCGAGGCGCACGCGGCCCTGGCCGTCGGGCACCATGTCCTTCAGTTCGCCGCCGCGCTCGCCGAGCTTTTCCATCACGCCGCCCTGGTGATCGGACTCCACATCCACGGTGACATGCTCGTAAGGCTCTTCCTTAGTGCCATCTTCCAACTCGTGAATGATGACCTCGGGGCGCGACACACCCAGCTCGTAACCCTCGCGGCGCATGTTTTCGATCAGGATGGACAAATGCAGCTCGCCACGGCCGGAGACCTTGAACTTATCCGGGTATTCGGTCTCTTCCACGCGCAGGGCGACGTTATGAATCAACTCACGTTGCAGGCGTTCACGGATCTGACGTGAAGTGAGAAACTTGCCATCCTGCCCGGCGAAAGGCGAGTTGTTGACGCCAAAGGTCATGCTCACGGTGGGCTCGTCCACGGACAGCGGGGTCATGGCCTCGACGTGATCCGGGTGACACAGGGTGTCGGAAATATTCAGCGGATCAAGGCCGGTAAAGGCAATGATATCGCCGGCCTGCACCTCGGATTTTTCGATGCGCTCCAGGCCCAGGAAGCCGAAGATCTGCAGGATGCGGCCACGGCGCTGCTTGCCGTCGACATCCACCGCGACCACCGGCGAGTTGGCCTTGAGGGTGCCGCGGCTGATGCGGCCGATGCCGATGACGCCGGTGTAGCTATTGTAGTCCAGCGCCGAGACCTGCATCTGGAAGGGGCCATCCAGGTCCACATCGGGCGCCTTGACGTGCTCGACGATGGTCTCGAACAGCGGCGTCATATCACCACCGGAGACGTCGGACTCCAGCCCGGCATAGCCGTTGATGGCGGAACAGTACACGATGGGAAAGTCCATCTGCTCATCGGTGGCGCCGAGGCGGTCGAACAGGTCGAAGGTCTGATCCACGACCCAGTCGGGACGCGCGCCGTTGCGGTCGATCTTGTTCACCACCACGATGGGGTTGAGGCCCTGCGCGAGCGCCTTTTCGGTGACGAAACGGGTCTGCGGCATGGGGCCTTCGGCGGCGTCCACCAGCAGCAGCACCGAATCCACCATCGACATCACGCGCTCCACCTCGCCGCCGAAGTCGGCGTGTCCGGGGGTGTCAACGATGTTGATGTGGTAGTCGTTCCATTCGATGGCCGTGTTCTTGGCCAGGATGGTGATGCCGCGCTCCTTCTCGATATCGTTGGAATCCATCACCCGCTCCTCGGCGTCGCCGCGGCCGGTCAGGGTGCCGGACTGCTGCAGGAGCTTGTCGACGAGGGTGGTCTTGCCATGGTCGACGTGGGCGATGATGGCGATATTGCGGAGTTTCTGTCTCACAGGATGCTGCTCTGGAATGATCGGGGCCGCGCATTATACAGCAAAACCGTAGGAAAAGGACCGATATCGGTTTTTCCGCGCGGCCCGCAAAGGGCGCCAGCTCAACCTCCCCTCGCCGCTTCCGTGTCGATCACCGTGCGGGCTTCGCCATAGGCCGTACTGCTGCCGTGACGGCGGATACGCTGCAGCAGCGTGTCAAAGTTGCCGGCCGGGGCAGACAAGGTATCGACCTCGGCCAGCGGGAAGGGGGTGCCGGCAGCAAAGAACCACGCCGCTTCCCGGCCGAAAGGGGGCGTCACCGTCAGGCGCAGCCCCGCCTGTTTGTCCGGAAACGGCAGAAAGGCGCCTGCCGCCATGTGCTGGTCGGTCTTGCCCGGCAGCGGGAGGAGCCGACTCAGCCGGCCCGCGGCATCCCGGTAAATCAGCAACACATAGGCATCCCGATCCAGGCTGAGCAGCAAGGATATTTCGTCACCTTCGCGGAATTTTTGGGCATCGCCCAGATCGGTTGTAATAGCGACATTGATGGGTGCAGCGAGGGGGGCTGCAGGAAGTGCAGGTGGCTGAGCCGCTGCACTGCCCAGCAACATGGCCAACCACAGGCCTGCGCTATACCCCCTGCCCCTGCTCGTCGCGTTCACCCGTCCCGCCCCTCTTTTCTTTCCCGGAGCGGATGACTTTACCACGGAGGCATGGCTGCTCCGCAGTTAGAAGCTAGCGTTGAGACCGACCCTCAAGGCGCCAAGCGCGTGGGTCTGCTCTGTGCCATCGTCGTAAGCATTGGTCTGTGACTGGGCCTGCAGGCCGACAGAAAAACTGACGTGGGGACTGGCGCGGTAGAGACCCCCCACATTCAGGGCGCCGCGGCCGGCACGGCCCACTTTCTCGCCCTGGGCCTCGATGGTCATGGGCACGATGCCGACATTGCCAAACAGCGTCCAGGCGGGCGAGAGGGGAAGATGACCATTAACGCCCAGACCGAGGCCCAGATAGTTCACCGTGTAACCGTCGCCCACCCATTCATTGCCGACACTCTTGAGGTCGAGGAACAGGCCTACGCGTCGCCAGAACTGATAACCCATCACCAGGTCCACTTCGCTCCGCTTGATGGTGACAGGTTCGCTGCCGGTGGGCAGGGGCTGGGTGGGGCGGGCCGGCGCCACGGTATCGAATTGGAATTCGCCGCCCAGCAGTGTCAGGCCGGCGAACCAGCGCTGGTGACGGTACTGCCCCGTCAGGCCCAGCAGGGTGGAGCCGGCCTCGAAACTTTTACCTCCAGCGGGGGTGTCGCCACCCCAGGTAGCGAAATCCAGTTTGGCGCCAAGGCTGTACTGACTGCCCGACTGGGCCCAGGCCAGCGGCATAGCGAACAGGCACAGAGCGGTGATGAGGTAGCGGCAGAATCGGGATAGTGTCTTCATATCGATCACAGGGTCGGCATAGGCAACTGTAGCGCTGCCGGGCTGGCCAATGGCGCGGCCGGGGCGGACGCCGGGCTTGGCTTGGGACTGACGGACTGGGCCTGTCGCACCCGCACCCTGACCCGCTCAGGGGCCACACCGCTGACGGTGATATCGACAAAGATGAATTCACCCAGCTCGTCGCCCGCACCCTGCAGGACACCGCTCTCCGGCACCTGCTGGACATTATTGGCTACCGCCTTTTCCACGTTCTGCGACAGCTCACTCACGGTCAGTAGCGGACGGTCGTTATATTTGAGTTCGCTGAGTAAAAAGTGGGTAAAGGGCGAATGCCCCGAGGCCTTGTAATCATCATCCACGTATTCGATACCACCGGCGGCCATGATCTGCACACTCTTCTTCTGTGCGACCTTTTGGTAATAGTGATCGCTATCGACCGCGGGCGGCAGGCCACGGGTGCCGCTGCGCAACAGGCTGCCGCTGAAGCAGGAATCGGCGATCAGCAGGGTATGGCGGCCACGGGCGGCGATGGTATTCAGTTCGTCACGGATGGTGGAATTACGCAAAAAAGTGGTCAGATCCGTGCCCGCCGCATCCACCGGCACCCAGTAACCACGGCGGGTATCCGGATCGAGGAAGCCGTGACCGGCGTAATAGACCAGGATGTTGTCGTTGGGCAATACCTCGCGGCTGAGTTCATTGAGGGCGATGAGGATTTCCCGCCGGGTGGCATTTTCCAGCAACACCACATCATCGAAACCGTAACGGTTTTTGAGCAGATCGGCCATGGCGCGCGCGCCGGCCACGGCGGTACGCAGGTCGGGCCAGCGGCCTTCAGGGTCACGGTAGTCATCATTGCCCACCACCAGCGCCCGGTAACGCCCGATGGTGAAGGGCAACTGCGGGGCCTTCGGCACCGCCGTAAGGCTGATGCCACGGCTGCCAGCCACGACGTTGCTGATACCGATAACCCATGCGGCCAATATCAACAGGCCCACCTGCCAGTATTGGCACCGCAAGGATTTGTTGCGGTTCTGCTTCATAAGTGTTGCCTCAAGGGGTGTTACCCCGGTGTTGCTGTGTTTATTGGTTAAAAGTTTCGGTCAAAAGTCACCACCAGACCACCGCTGGTATGAAATGCCATGTCGTCACTCGTCTGCCCAGACAGTATCCACTGATAGCGGCGTGCCGGTTCCAGCACCAGGGTGGGGAAATGCGCGCGCGGCTGCCGGGTGTTGATCTCGGCCACAGGTTGGATTCCATCCGACCCCACCAAAGAGAGACTCAGATGATAACCCTTGGCCATCTCGACTGGCGGCCATTCAAGGGTCAGCCGGCTCGCCTTAGCATACTGTGCACGCAGACCGACAAAAGGCAACGCCCTGCCCTGGGCAGCATGGAAAAAACCCAAGCCCGGCAGCTCATCCGCAGCCGGTTGCAGAATCAGCTGCGGCTGATCCTGGTAGCTGACCACCAGTGGTGGCGGTAGGCTGGCCAGCGGGGGAATAACCAGCAGGGCGACGGCAAAGGCCGCCGCCGCGGTGACCGGTATCGACAACCAGGCCGAGGGACGCCAGGCCAGCAGGCGTTGCCAGGGTGAAGGCCGCAACGGCTCGGTGGGTACAGGGCCGGACGATGGCGCCTTGAGATGGGCGCGCATGGCCTCGGCATGAGAGGCGTAGTGCAAGGCGGCCTTGAGGGCCGCATCATCCCCGGCCAGTTGCGCCGCCAGTTCACGCTGGCGCTGTGGGGGCAGCCTGCCGTCCACGAAGTCCGCCACACTTTCCTCAGACATGGAGGATGGCGTCGCCGGTGGCAGCGCGGCGGCCAGATTCGCGCTGATATTGCCCAGATAATCGGCCTGTTGCCGGCACCGGCGGCAGGCGGTGAGGTGACGCCGCAGAAAACCGTGCTCCTCGGCGGCCGGTGCCTCCACATAGGCCGCGAGTTGTTCCAGGCTGGGGTGTACGTCGCTCATTTCATTGGCTGCCTTTGCTGCTGGGTGCTTGTGTATGGAAGAGACGGGCACATGGGACAGATTTGAATTTCACTACCGCCTTCATACCTCCTCCAGACCGCTGAGGCGGGCGAGCCGCGCCACCGCCTTGCGTCGGAAATAATAGAGTTGCTGGCGATCCGTCTGTGCCGCAGGCACCCGCTTGCTGAGGGGAAGGTCCAGCTGGCGCAGGGCGGCGAGCACGTCTTCCGCTGCCTGCTCCTCGATAAGCATGGCCTCCAGTACAAACTGCTCGACCGCGGTCAATTGACGCCAGGCCTTGCGCAGGCGGGCCTGGGCATCACGCTCATCGGGGGCCGGATCCTCCCACGGCAGATCCGCCTGATGGGTGTCATCTGCCATTTCCCCGTCACTGGCACCGAGGCTGCTCAGCGAGATCTCACGAGGCGGATCCAGCAGATGCAGCCGCTGGCGCCGGGTCAGCTCCACCACGATGCGCTGTGCCAGTACGTCCACCTCCTCTTCGGGGCGGCCCAGGCGCTGGGCGATGAGGGCGCTGTTTTCACCCTGGCGCAGGCGGTGGAAGATCAGCGCCGCGTCGGGCGCCAGATCCTGAATGTAGGTGGGGACGTGGGCACGGCGCCCCAGACGCCAGTCCTTCCAGCGCTCGTAGAATGGCAGCGAATTGGCGACCCGAAACTGGTAGGCACCGAGACTCGCACCGTCACGGCCCTCGAAACGCCGCAGACGCTCCGGCCGGGTGAGTTCATCCAGCATCCAGCCGTAGCTGGCATTGCCCCATTCGCATAGCGGCAAATTGCGGTTGCGGGAAAGGGGCGCACTGGGCAGGGTGCATTGAAAACGGTAATAGTTGTCGTGACAGAAGCGCGGACAGAAGCGCCCAGTCTGGTAACGGATCATGGGGTGGGCAATCTCGCCGACCCGTCGCTGCGCGGCACGATCGCCGTTGGCGGCGCGCCGGGCCAGCTTCCGATCCTGGGCGGGGTCAGTGGTCGGTGGCTGGCTCTGCGGTTGAGGTTTCATACTACCCGTGAAAAAAAGAGGCTATAAAAAAAGTACCTACAAAAAAACACCCGACGCGGGCGTGTTTAAAAATCTCATCGGTTGAGTCGGCACCCCCCTTGAGCACTAACCATCCGGGTGATAGAGGAACCAGCCGCTGATACGGTTATTTTCCAGTTGAATCGCCAACCCCAGGGCATCGTAGGCCAGATAGGCGTTGCTTACCAGCTCGACGCGCCGGCTCGGCGGCCCCAACACCTTGAGTGGCCGGTCGGCGTCATCACCCAGCGTCAACCCGTCACCGAGCAGGGCCTGCCCGCCGCTTTGCCAGGCATTCACCAGCCGGCCATCGGCGTCCACCACCCAGCGCGCACCATTGGCGAAGCGGTAGATACTGAGGGCCTCGCCCTCGAGCCAGACGGCGCTGCTGCTGACCGAGGCCTGCACCCGATCACCCAGCCGCGCACCCTGGATGCTTGGCGTCCAGGCCGGCGGCCGGCCGGCCAGTGTGCCGGGGCGCAACTGCTCCACCGCCAGCCGGAACAACAGGGCCTGCCCGTCGCGCTGGGCCAGGCGTGCGGCGCGTTGCCAGAGTTCATCAGTACGCGGGTTATCACCACGCGCCCGTGCCAGGACGGCGGCATTGTGGAAGACCGTGTAAATCAACAAATCGGCAGGCCACGGCCCACCGCTGGGGGGCGAGGCCTCCAGGCTCGTAAGTATTTGTTCAAAACCCCTGGCGGCGCCAGCCAGATCGCCACCCTGGGCCTGAGTCATGGCCAACAGCAAACGGGTGGGCGCGTCACTGCCGAAACGGGGGATATATTTGCCCTCCAGCACACCACGCACCATCGGGGCGTTGTCGGCCAGCAGGTAGGCGAGGCCCAACAACAGATAACTACCCCGGTGTTGCGGTTCGAGGCGCATGGCGCGCTCGAAGGATTGGGCTGCGCGCTCGGCGTACCGGCGCAGGCGTTGCCGCTCCTCGGCATTGCCCCGTATCCGGCCACGGGGTTGCAGTGGCGTGGCCTCAGGGTGCAATTCCAGCAGCAGGGGAAAGAAGAAACGTGGGCCGGGCAGAATGCCGGCATCGCTGAGGCGGTCACGGATGTCGAGGGCCTCGGCCAGATAGGTGAGGCCGATGTTGACGTGCACGGCGCGGCTGGGGAATTCCCGCCCGTAGGCGCTGAAGTCACGCCGCGCCGCCTGCCAGTGACCCGCGGTAAAGGCCTGCACCCCGAGCTGGAACAGGGTGGCCTGGGTGGCAACGGCCTCCAGCTGGGCGCGGCTGCGGGCGGCCCGGGTGCGAGCCTGAGCGCAGGCGCCGGCGCCCTGCCAGGCAGGATCCGGACGCTCACAGGGGGCCGCCCACACACTCTCCACCCAGCGGGTAAAGAAGTCCTCGCCGTCCACCACCACGAAGGGGTCGTAACCCACCGAGGCCATCAGGATGAGTCCATCGTGATCAGCCTGGGCCTCGCGGCGTTCGAGGTCGGGCGGGGCCAGGTTCGACAGGCCGCGCAACAGCGCCTGTTGCTGCTCCGGATTCTGCTTGCCCACCAGGCGGAAGAATTTGTGATGCCACAGATCGTCGGCACGCTGGTGAACCAGCTCATGAGCGAGGACAAAGGCCAGCAGGTGATCGGCCCGTCCGCCGTCCAGGGCGAGGGTGGTATCGATGGCGGCGCGACTGAGCAGGATGTTGCCGTCGGCGAGGGAGGCCGCCCAGGGGCCGCGACTGGATTTCACCACATACAGGCTGGGCTCGACCCGGGTACCGTCCCAGGCCCGCAGCAGGTTGTCGAACACGCGCTGGGCACGGGCCACGGCGGGGTCATCATCGGCACTGATGACAAAGGGCTTCCAATAGCCAAGGCCCTGCACCGCTGGCTGTGCCCAGGCCGGGCCGCAGGCCCACAGGCCGAGCAGCAACCACGGCAGCCAGTGACGCCAGCCTCCTAGCGTCATTACACATCGCCCTGTTCGTATCCCGTCCATATTTTTCAGTAGACACGGATAGTGGAGTGATTTGAAGTTTTTCCGGCGACAAATATTTTTTTCAAATCCCGACCATGCCACCGTCTCCTCATACATAACCCCGGCTCGCAGGGCGGGCGGAAAAATTGAATCGAACAGGAGAATCAGCAATGCACAGCAAACCTTTCAATCCCGTATTCAAGCCGGATCGCTGGCGGACGCCACTGGCAATAGCGGCGCTGGGCGCCCTGCTCGCCATAACCGGTTGTTCCAACTCCAGTGATACCACGGTGACGGATTCTCCCACGAAACTGCTGGATCTCGGCCTGCCGGACAGCCTGACCGGCGGCGTTTCCACAGTGGCGGTCCGCAGCAACATTCCCCGCGCCGCCAGCATCAGCAAGACGACCGCCACCGATGAGCCCTGCTTCTACCTCGGTGCGGAAGACGATGACGTGTTCCGCAACGGCTACCGCATGACCCAGTTCATGGTCTCGGCAGTGGCCACCTGGACCTGCCTGACGGATACCATCATCGACCTGTCCAAATCCCTGCCCCACGATGGCCTGATCCAGGAGGCGGAAAACGATACCAACGCCGCGAATTACGAGGCCGATGAGCCCACCCACTACAGCGTGAGCGACGACTCGGCCACCCAGACCACGGTACGTGTGTACTACGGTTATAGCCGCGACACACCGCCCACCAGTGGCGACAATCCGGGCCTGTTCATCTCCTGGGACGAAGCGGCCAATGGTGAAATCACGGGGCGCCTGATCATCGATGCTACCACCATCGATCCGGCGAATCGTGACCCCGAGGATCCCACTACCATGCGCATCGATTTCATCGACACCGACACCGCCAAGGTCGCCGACATGTTCCTGCGCTTCGATACCGGCAATGCCTGGGCCGACGGCCTGCGCATCGAGGTCAACAAGGATCTCACCGCCAGCCCGCTGGGGCAGGTGTTCACCGCCCGCGGCCTAATGGAAATGAAGGCGCAGTTCGCGCCGGTGGCCGGCATTACCGAGCTGCCGCAGCTGCGCATGTACACCGTCTCCGACCGTCTGGGTGAGGGCGCCGCGGTGGCCGAATTCGTGGACGTGTCCCTGCCGCTGTAGATCGACGCCAGTACCGGCGACCACTTGGGCAACTATATCTTCGACAAGACCGACATCTACTTCTTCGATGCCGACCAGCGTGCTGCCGAGCCCTGGGACTGGATCGACAAGACCATCACGGACTCCCAGTACCGCGGCGGCCGCAATCTGACGACCATCACCGGGACCGATATCATCAATTTCCTCGGCCTGAGCCTCACGTACTTTTCCGGCACCGAGTGCACCAACGTGGGCGATGACTGCACGGACATGCTCAATGCGGTCTTCGCCGATGGTTTCGCCGACCAGGAACAGAATCAGGGCTCAGATCCCATGGACTGGCGCAGCACCGCCATCACCAGCCCGGCCTATCTGGGCAGCGTGTACCCCAACGGCTCGGACTGGGTCGGCGCCTTCGAGCCGGTATTCACACCCTGAGGCCGATCCGGCCCGTGCTCAACGGCCGCCCCCTCACCGGGGCGGTTTTTTATTGCCCTCAGTCTGACCGTCTTGCGGATGGCCTTAGTCCTTTGCAAGAGGCGCAACGCGGCCATGGACGCTGACAGACCAACCCTTCGGGCGCTTCTGAGGTACCCCGCAGCGGCGTTGCAGCGCTTGACAAGGGAGACGGCCATTGCCTGCGCACTGCGCCTTGCT
>JAJRWE010000184.1 GCA_024276955.1 Gammaproteobacteria bacterium | reverse complement strand
TGATCGTCGTCGTCACGCTACAGGATCTCCAGCCTCTGGATTCAGCACTGAGCGGCCCTGCCGCCATTTATCTGAGTTTTCTGGGTCATGCCTTCAATGGTCAGACCGGCCGCTTCCGCAACTTCATGTCCTATGATCGCCACTGGCTCGAGGAAACAGGCTCGGATGATTCCCACGGTCGCGCAGTGTGGGGACTGGGCGTAGCGGTGGCATTGGGTCGGGATAAGGGCCAGGTGAGTTTTGCAGTCGACCTGTTCCATCGTGCACTGGGCGCCACCGAACATTTCACCCACCCACGGGCGATCGCCTTCGCTATCATCGGTATTCATGCGTATCTGAGCCGCTACAGCGGGGACAGCCGCGCGAAAAGGATGCGCAAGATACTCTCGGAGCGGCTCATGCAGCAGTTCAGAGATTTCGCCACCGAAGACTGGCCCTGGTGTGAAGGGATCCTGACCTACGACAACGCCCGGCTGCCACAGGCTTTGCTGCTGTCCGGACAGTGGCTTCCCGACCGCGAGATGCTGGAGACAGGCCTGCGCGCCCTCGACTGGTTGAAGCAGATTCAGACCGATAAGACGGGCCACCACTTCACTGCTATCGGCAACCAAGGCTGGTTAACCCGGGGCGGCAAAAAGGCGCGATTCGATCAACAACCCCTCGAGGCGGCCGCGATGGTGGACGCCTGCATCGAGGCATTCAACTGCACGCAGGACGAAAAATGGATCGCTTATGCCTACCGGTGTCTCAACTGGTACCAGGGCGAGAACGACCTGCGGGTTCCGCTCTGCGATTACGCTACCGGGGGCTGCCGGGACGGACTGGAAGCGCAGGGTGCGAATGAAAATCAGGGGGCAGAGTCTACGCTTAGCTGGCTCATGGCGCTGCTCGCCGTTTACAACCACCGCGGCTGGGACCGGGTTACCCCGGAGGAAAAGCCTGCCCGGCTTGATGTTCAGAAAGCGTTGCGGGAATAGCGGCGGCTACAATGATTCATGGCTGGGAATTCTGTGTCAGCCGGGCCATCACGTCCGATACCCGCAGGGTGGCAATGCCACAACGCTGATCGGCCGAGGCATACGGGATGATCAATTCGCCCTGGAAGATCATCGCCCCGCAGCTGTAAACCACGTTCGGCACGTAGCCTTCACGGTCCTGTGCGTTCGGCACCAGGATCGGCTCGTCAATTCGGCTGATGATTCGGCTCGGATCGTCCAGGTCCAGCAACTCGATTCCCCGGCTGTAGGTTCGCATCGGGCCGACCCCGTGGGTCACGACCAGCCAGCCTTCAGGTGTCTCGATGGGTGAGCCGCTGTTCCCCATCTGCATGAATTCGTAAGGAAACTCAGGCTCCTGCAGCATTGTGGCCTCTTGCCAGAAGTGCAGATTGTCCGAAAACATGATCGTGTTGTTCTCGCCATCCTGGCGTGACAGCATGACGTATTGACCCCGGATCCTGCGCGGGAACAGCGCCATGCCCTTACCCTGCGCCTGTTTGCCGTTCAGCGTACTGATCTTGAAGGAGAGGAAGTCGCGGGTCTCGATGAGTTGTGGCAGAATTCTTTCCCCGTTGTATGCGGTATAGGTCGCGTAGTAGATCACGCTGCCGTCATTGTCGACAAAACGCACGAAACGGGCATCCTCGATGCCCTTGCTCTCGGACTCCGATACGGGGAAGATCACCCGCTCGGAAATCTGGTGATCCGGCCGAAACAGAATCTCATAATTGGATTGTGCCAACCACCGCGCCATTTCGATGGTCTCGGCTTTGTCTTGTTTCCGGAATCTATCCCCGTTGCCGGGATTGTCAATTTTCCTTTGCAGATCATTGAAAGTGAATCCATCCGGCAGTCCGCTGAGGAGCCATTGCGCGACTTTGTAATTTGCGCCCATTTCCTGAAGTTTTAACCGAAACAGCTGCAGGTCGTAGCTTGAATCAGTATGGATTCGGGGCGTGCGCACGTAGTCACTCAGTGGGTCGAAATAAATGTCATTGTTCTTGTCAATAATTCCACTGCGAAACTCAATGGAGGAGATGTGGCCTTCACCAGTGGCGCGGAAGCTCATAACGAACCGGCAGCAGCCTTCAGGATCCGCCTCCTGGTTGGGTACTTGAATGATGGAAGGATTGAACAACGCTGCCGCTTCCACAGAATATTCTGCGGTGAAATAAGTGCCGATCAGAAGTCGCCGTTCCTCTGACAACGAATTGGCAGCCGGGACATAGTCGGCCACTCTTTCGAAATTGTGTTGCAGCGTCTCTCTGAAGTAGCGGTGACGATGAGAGAATTCGTGCAAGACAGTTTCCAGTATCGTACACGCCTCGTTCTCGTCCAGGCTCAATACCCGCTTGATAACTTTTCGGATGCGTTCTTCACTGGACGGCAAATACGGCCGGGTAATGACACGACCGATATTTGGATTGATCGCAATCGACTTGCGTCGCGCTTTAAGCATAGGGGCGGTAGAGCTGATTTCCATCATAACTGTATCCACGAGGCGCAAGTCCTCATTATCTGCTGCAGACTGCATTGCAACCCGCTCGGTACAAGATTTGAATTGCACATAATTTACACCATTTTTTCTGCATGGCACTATATATCTTTAGCGACAGCAGACGTAATATTTTTACCCCGCCTTGGCCTGAATGGTCTGAACGGGCAGTTGCTCCGTTGTCTGTTTTATTTCGCCAGCCCGTCCGGCTTATTGTGTTACCGTAGAGTGGCATTGACTTTATTGATGCCATAGCTGATGCCATAAGAAATCGCTTCCTACTTCCTAAATGTACAGGCAGGTTATTCATGAAGATCGCGATGTTGAGCCCCCTCTCCTGGCGCACACCACCGCGGCATTACGGGCCGTGGGAAAACGTGGTCAGCCTGCTGACCGAACAGCTGGTGGCGATGGGTGTGGATGTGACGCTGTTTGCGACCGGGGACTCCCTCACCCGTGGCAAGCTCGCCTGGGTCTGCGAACGACCCTGGTCGGAAGACCCCTCGATCGATCCAAAGGTCTGGGAATGCCTGCATATCGCAGAGGTATTCAGGCGGGCGGGTGAGTTCGACCTGATTCACAACCAGTTCGATTTTCTGCCGCTCAGTTACAGCGGTTTTACCCATACGCCGCTCGTCACAACGATCCATGGATTCTCTTCGCCGTCGATTTTGCCCGTTTATAAAAAGTACAATGAGCGGACCCACTACGTGGCGATCAGTGAGGCCGATAAGAGCTGTGAACTCGATTACATCGCAACCATCCATCATGGTATCGATCTCGCACAATTTCCCTATCGCGAAGACGCAGGAGACTACCTGCTGTTCTTCGGGCGTATCCACCCCCACAAGGGTGTCGTTGATGCCATCGAGGTAGCGCGCAGGACCGGCATTCGGCTGGTGATCGCCGGGATCGTGCAGGACGAGGCGTATTTCCAGGAACAGGTCGAGCCGCACATCGATGGATCCATGGTGGAATATGTTGGCTCCGTCGGGCCGGAGAAGAGACAAGAACTTCTGGGCGGTGCGCTGGCGTTGTTGCACCTGATTCACTTCGACGAACCGTTCGGGCTGAGCGTGATCGAGTCCATGGCCTGTGGCACACCGGTGATCGCCTTTGGGCGGGGCTCAATGCCGGAACTCATTCGCGACGGCCACACGGGATTCATCGTGACCGATGTGAACGCCGCCGTGCAGGCGGTGGACAGGATTGACTCTCTCGACCGGCGCGCCTGCCGGGACGAGGTGGAGGAACGCTTCACCTGCCAGCACATGGCGCGTCGATACCTGGACGTCTACCGGAAGATCCTCGACGACCGGGAGAACTACCGACCGTGGGGACACTATGAAGACCTGCTCGAACGAGATGATCACAAAATCAAGGAGATCATCGTCAAACCGGGCGAGCGGCTGAGCCTGCAGAAACACCGGCGCCGCGCAGAACACTGGACTGTGGTCAAAGGTGAGGCGCTGGTCACCGTGGGGGATCAGGAAATCCCACTCAAGCCGGGGCACTCCGTGGATGTCCCAAGGGGGGCGGTGCACAGAATTATGAACCCCGGTGACATCCCGCTGGTCCTGGTTGAGGTGCAGATGGGGGATTACTTCGGCGAAGACGACATTATCCGGCTGGAGGATGACTATGACCGCAGCTAAACCACCACCAATCATCGAACGCTGCCCGGACAACCCGATTCTCACCCGGGACGACATCCCTTATCCGGTGGAGACCGTGCACAACGCCGGCATGACACGGCATGAGGGTCGCACCATCATGCTGTTTCGGTCCCACTTGCGCAGCGGCCGGTCGATCATCGGCATCGCCGAGAGTGAGGACGGCTTCAAATTCACCGTCGGCCCGGAGCCATTCCTGGTGCCGTCGACAGAAGGCGCCTTTGGAGAGTACGAGGCCTTCGGGGTAGAGGACCCCAGAATCTCGTGTATTGACGGGGAATACCTGATTACCTACAGCGCCTATTCACGCCACGGTGTGCGTATCGGGCTGGCCAGGACCCGGGACTTTCGCTCCGTCGAACGGGTTGCGCTGATCACACAGGCAGACATGCGTAATGTCGTCATCTTCCCGGAGCGGTTCAACGGCCGCTACGCTCGTCTGGATCGCCCCCATTCGGAGATAAGTCCCTGGTCCGTGTGGCTGTCATGGTCGCCGGATCTGGTGCACTGGGGTGATTCCGAGGTGGTGATGAAACCGGTGCAATATCACTGGGATGCGTCGAAAATTGGCCCCGGCGCGACACCGATCCGCACCGAGCGTGGCTGGCTCAGCATCTACCACGGAGTATTCGAGACCATGGACGGGGCAGTCTATCGCCTCGGCGTGGCGCTGCACGATCTCGCTAACCCGGCGAAGATTATCGGCGTCTCGGATGAATGGGTGCTGGCCCCGGAGGACCCCTGGGAGATCACGGGTTATGTACACAACGTCGTTTTTACCTGCGGTGCGATTGCGGATGACGACGGCGGCGTAAAGATTTACTGGGGTGGTGCGGACACAGTGATGTGCGCCGGAACCGCGCGCCTCGACGACCTGGTAGACCTGTGCCTCAGCAACAGTCGGCCTCCCTACTAACCTGAGGGGAAAGTAGGGTCAGAGAAGAGCCCTTACTTAAACCTAGATTAGGTTCAAGAAAAATGCGGTTCACCCGAGTGACGCAAGATAAATGCACGTGCTTCATCGCGTAAAATGAGGGCGGTTGTCCAGTTGTCCCGCTGTTTTTCTGCACGGCTTTCTTGAGACCCGATAGCTTGAGGCCAGATGGGATTCCCTACCGTGATAGTAATGGCACCGCGGTGAGGAAGTTTGGCATCGCCGCGTAAAATGGAACGTGTACCACGAATGGCCACGGGCACGATGGGCAGCCCTGCCTCCGCGGCAGTCAAGAAGGCGCCGTGGCGGAAGGGCAATAAACCGGGATTACGGGTAAAGGTGCCCTCAGGAAAAAACAACAAAGATCGTCCGGTTTTTGCCGAACTAAAGAGATGCGAAGCATCCTCGGCGCCTTTCTTTACATCAAAGCGTTCGACAAATTCCGTATCGATACGCCGTAAAAATATTCCTGCAATAGCCTGTTTGGCCAGCTCTACTTTAGCAATGAAGGAAAAGGGACGATCCAGGGCGGCAATAAGCAATGGTCCATCCAGGTAGCTGGCATGGTTGGCCACGAAGATGCAGGGCTGCTTTCTCTCGGGTAGTTTCTCAAGGCCCTCGACCCTGAATGGGGTGCGGGTGAGATTGGCCAATAATCGTGTCGCCACGCGCATCAACCGCCAACGCAGAGCCGGTGAGGGAGAGCAAACCACGCCAAGCCAGGTCAGTGGCGCCAGGGCCCAGAAGACGGTCTTGGCATAAATCGCCCATAGCCTTGTCCTTGAGGTACGCCAAAAACGTCGCAATTGCGGAGTAATACTGGTCATCAGAAGGCGGCTGATTTGCTGCCAGAGTGGCGCTTGTGTTTTGCCAAGAAGACCACTTTCGTAAAGCTCACGACAGGCGGATCGCCGCACTTTGCCGCTGGAGGTTTTGAGCACGGTATTGGGCCGGGCCAAGACAATATCGTCTGCAGGCCCACCGATGAGTTCACTGGCGATATGGTTGATTTGTTGACGCAGCTGATCGAGTTCGGCGGCACCTTTCTTGCGTGTTTCCGCCAACACCACCAGACGCTCGGTGCCGCTGTTGGGATCGGTGGCGCCGAACACGGCGACACGGCCTTTACGAATATTCGGGATATCGCCGACGGCTTCTTCCAATTCATGGGGATAGAGATTGCGTCCGGCGCGAATGATAATGTCCTTGCTTCGACCCGTGACATACAGATCCCCTTCACTGATATAGGCAAGATCCCCTGAGTTGAGCCAATCACCGTCAAACAGTTTTTGCGTAGCCTCCCGGTTGTGTAAATAACCGCTGGTAGCGGAAGGGCCGTGAAATTGGAGACGCCCTTCCTGGCGGTCGGGCAGTTCATTGCCCTGGGAATCGACGATGCGCATTTCATGCCCGGCCAGCACTTGTCCACAGGCAACAAAACACAGGGCGTTTGCTTCATCGTCTGCGGCTGGAATGGCTTCACCCATTTGCGCAAAGGCCTGGCGTTGAATTAGATCGATCCGTACAGCTTTCCCAAGGGGCGGAAAGGCGAGCCCGACGCTGCATTCGGCGAGCCCATAAACAGGCATCATGGCATTGGCCGAAAACCCAAATTGAGAAAAGCGTCGAGGAAATTGAATCACCGTCGTTGGGCTCACGGCCTCGGCACCGTTGAATGCAGCGCGCCAGGAACTGAGATCGAGCCCTTCCAGGTCGCTATCTTGCAAACGGCTCAGGCACAGCTCATAACCAAAATTAGGGGCAGCGGAAAGAGTACCGCGGTAACGATGTATGGCCTGAAACCAACGCTGGGGTCGGGCAAGAAAGGCAAGCGGCGACATGATGACCAGGAGGGCGGCATAGTACAGGCTGCCCAGCCAGGCACCGATAAGCCCCATGTCATGATAGAGGGGTAACCAGCTGACAAACACGTCGCTGGAGTTGGCACGCACTCTTTCTCCCATGGCACGGATGTTGGCCAATAGATTGGCGTGCGTCAGCACCACACCTTTGGGGTTTCCGGTACTGCCCGAGGTGTATTGTAAGAAGGCCGTATCGTGCGGTGATATGGCCGGTCGCTGGTAGTCTCCGCCCACGGCCAACAGCTCATCCACAGTGACAATGTGGTGCAATGTTTCCAACTGTGCTTTCAGTAGCCGTGCCACCTGCTTGGCCCTGCTAACGGTGATCAGAGTGACCGCCCGGCAGTTGCTCAAAATGCCGGTGTGGCGACGCAAATGGTCTTCCAATTGGCTGGGGCGGGTTGGAGGATAGATGGGAACGGGAATACAACCGGCCAGCAGGATGCCAAAAAAGGCGTCAAAATATTCGCCGCCGGTAGGCAGTAAAATGGCTACGGCCTCACCCGGTTGCAGCCCCTGCCGTTGGAGACTACCCGCCAGGGCTCGGGCCCCGTCATAGAGACGTTGGAAATCGAACACCTCTCCATCACCTTCATCGGTATAAAGCTGGATATGGGGACGTTGCGGATGAGCGTGGACGTGCCACTCCAACAATTCCACCAGTGTTTGTGCCTGGCCAGGGTTAGTGGCCGTCTCCAGGCGCTCGAGGGGGGAGACCTCTGTCATTGGAAGAGTGGCGGCTTGGCCACTGCTTCTGCTCGCCGCTCTGGAAATTTCGCGAATGAGATCCCTGGGGGTTTCCACCTCACTGAAGACGTGCTCGGGCAGGGCCAGGCCAAAGCGGCGCTCGATACGGGCCAGCAATTCAACGCGAGCCAAACTGTCGAGACCAATATCCCGTTCCAGAGAGCTATCTAAGTGGATAGTTTGTGAGACGGCCCCCGACCGTATTTCTGCCAACAGGGATTCCATCTCCTCGAGCAATGGCGGCCAATAATCCGTTGCCAACCTGTCAGTTTCTGGACCAGGGCCTTGCACAGTGTTCATGCTTTTCTCCCGGTGTTATTGCATGATTGGCCAGGTCTTGGCAACACAGAAGATTGATAGAATTCTATGTCAAAAGATCCCTGGTCAAGAGATCCCTGAGTTATTCAGGGGTTCCTTGAGTATGGTGCATTCATGGCCATTGCGCCTGCCTACCTTTGCCTCAAACCCAAGCAATTCAGTGGGATTATCCCGCCTCTCGATCGTTGACATCGACTGAATCAGCCTGCCAAAGCTACGCGCCCGTGACATGAGGCTCTCCACACTGATGGTTGACGCAGGGCTGATTGGGCAGCCGGCCTCCTTTATCGCCCGAGCAGTCCAGACATTGCAGGTATTAAACAGATGGTAGGTTTCCGTGGAAAGATACATTTGGCTAACGCCGTAGAGACCAGGCCCCAAAGGAACGCTTTTACCTGCCGCATCCTTGGCATAGCTGGCCGAGATATGGCGGCTCAGCTGTTCAAGACCGGACTCGCTCAGTTTGATCTCAATGATCTTACTACGGGGAAAGTAGGCCAAGACGGAATCGTCGAAAGCAACAACGTGCAAGACGCTCTCTGTCGGCCACAAAGCCGCCTTGAGGGTGATTCCCCAATGGGGATCCGGCGTCTGATAATAATCCCTGTCACCCCACCCCACTTCCAGGAATTTGCTCGTGGGAAAATCCATGTGCTCAGACCAAACGGCATCAGGGATATCAGCGCGCTTGACGACGATCCCGGCGTGCCAGCCATGGCTGACCAGGTACACGGTTTTGGCCGATGCATTCGGCCCGGTCAGGCAAGCCGTCTTTTCTCCAGACCCGGCGCATGCGCTGCAGGACGCGCAAATAAACCACATCAGGAGCCATCTTGGTCTTATGCTCATAGCCTGAAATGCTGTTAATGGCAAAGGAGACGGGCTCGAAATAAGATGTTACCCATGCTGATCATGCCGCGTCGACATCGCATCCATCTTGCCGGCCTGCCAGTGGGTTTCGATAATTTGAAAACTGTAACGATTCAGCTCGCTACAGGGCCATGAAATTCACCAGGAGGGTCTATCCATAATGTGTGCCATGCGCACGATGACCAAATGCGGCATCTCCCGCCCGTTCCAGACGCCCTTCGCTTCGCTGATCATTTTCGTAATCCAAAGCGAAAGACATCTTTTGAACAGACATCAATACAACGCCCACAATTTGTACACATAGCATTTTTAATCACCGGACTCCGTTGCCCTCTTGCCCCTTTACGCGCAGGCCGAATGACTTGCGGCTCCGGGCAAACATCAAAACAATCCATACAATCATTACATTGCTCACGCTTCGCCGCAACCACGCGCAACAAACTCACCCGGCCAATCAACCCATAAAAAGCCCCGACCGGACACAGGTGTCCACACCAACCCCGGTGACTCACCAACAGATCAAATAAAAACAGGGCAACAATCACCCCCCAGCCTAAACCCAAACCAAACACCAGGCCTCGAAAAACAATGGAAACAGGGTTCACGAGTTCCCACACCAAAGAGCCGGTCGCAAACGCCAAAATCAATGTCATCCCCAACAACCAATAACGCGTTTGTCGTGAATAATGTGTACGTGCCTTAATGCCCAACCGATGCTGCAGCCAACTGGCGGTATCGGTCACAACATTGACGGGACAAACCCATGAACAATAAACACGCCCACTGACCAATAGATAAAATACCAACACAATAGCGGCGCCCAACAAGCCTGTCACCTCAGGGATATGACCTGTAAGAAATACTTGCAACAGCAAATAAGGATCACTTAACGGCACCGTACCTAAAATCATACTCGATGCAAGATTTCCCTTAATCAACCAAATTCCGGCAATCGGGCCTAACAAAAATAGGCTCAGAATGCTCAACTGGCACAGACGGCGCAACAACAACCACTGGTGACTTTTATACCAGCCCTTGCTTTGCACGGCCGCTGCGCCAATATCCCTCCGCCTAGCCACTTACAAACTCCCTCGACCACGATTAATCGTCTCTAAAGGATTGGATGAAAATGGCGTATCATCCGCCTCTCCTTCATCCATCACCTTCTCACCTTTATCATCATACCGATATTTCTCAGCCTCCTGACCAAGCGCCAAATATCTCGGAAAAACCTTAATCGCCGACTTTTGCAACACGCATGCCCCCTCACACATTCCGCAACCCGTACAAGTATCAGAATGCACCACGGGTATAAACCGTGGAAGCTTGCCTGAACCTGTCTTGGGCAAAAGATCTATCGTGATGGCCTCGCCAAGAAGTGGACAAATATAAAAACAAACCTCACAGCGCATACCACGACATGCCAGGCAATTCTCCTCATCCACTACCACGGCCAATCCCATGCGGGCATCATCGATATTCTCCAAGCTGTGATCAAGAGCCCCTGTCGGGCACGCCTTCACACAAGGAATATCCACACACATCCTGCAAGGCTGTTCTCGGGCAACAAAGTAAGGACTCCCTAAAGGCACAGGCTCACCCAGGCCGGCAAGATGAAGGATGTCATAGGGACAATCACGCACACATTGACCACAACGCACACACGCCCCCAAAAATGCCTCTTCATCCAAGGCACCGGGTGGACGAATCTTCAAGGCAGGCATCGAAGCCGTCTGCCGGGAATAAACGCTTAAGCCCGCCCCTAACAGCGCCGCCCCACACGCCGACCCAAGCACATTGGAGAGGAAGTTACGGCGGGTTATACTTTTATTGATTGCCATGGGCGCTCACAGCCTGACACACATCACGTTCAGGGATTCTTCACTGTGGTCTTTGCAGAAAGCATCATGATACCCCCTCTCCTTTTAGAAGAGAGGGGGAATTGGACCGGCTAACAACAAGTATTTTATCAATGAATATATTTATCCAGCCAAAACAACTGGATCAATTAACATTCGATACCAACGGATTTACATCTCTTTGGGGCACATGGCACTGGGTACAGAAATAACGACGTGGAGAAATACTGGATAAAGCCTGACCATCTCTGTTCACAAAATGCGAGACACCAATCTTGGTCGCTCCCGGCAATTCAGACTTCCAGTCATGGCACATCAGACAATCATTGTTACCCTTGGTGATCGTATAATCCACAATGGTATGTGGTATCAGTGGTGGCTGTTGTGGATAACTGCGCACCACGGTGCCTTCACCATCGCGCCATTTTTTATCCATAACACCGACGGAACCCGCATTCAATGGTGAATCACCGCGAAGCGAAAACACAGCATCAGAAGCTGCCCATGCGACAGAAGTAGCGATCAGCATTAACACTACTATCAATATTTTTCTCATGACATACGCCTCCTATGCTTTTCTTACATTAACGGCACATTTTTTATAATCCGTCTGCTTTGAAAGCGGATCGGTTGCATCCAAGGTGACCTTATTGATCAGGCGGCGTGCATCGAACCATGGCACAAAGACCAGACCTACGGGTGGTCTGTTCCGCCCCCGGGTTTCGACAAGCGCGACAATCTCGCCACGCCGACTCTCAATCTCCGCCAGATCACCCCGTTTAAGACCAAGTTTCTTTGCATCATCAGGATGTATAAATACCTGCGCATCGGGTACCGCCCTGTACAGCTCCGGCACCCGCTGCGTCATGGTGCCTGAATGCCAATGCTCCAATACGCGGCCCGTACAGAGCCACATCGTATATTCTGCATCCGGACTTTCTGCCGGTGGCTCGTACGGCGCAAAAATAATATTTGCCCGGCCATCTTTATTGCCGTAGAAATAAAATTCTTTACCCGCCGGAACAAATGGATCTGAACCTTCGCGATAGCGCCATTTTGTCTCTTTGCCGTTGACTACAGGCCACCGCATTCCCCGCTCACGATGCAGTTGATCATATGCCGCCAGGTTATGCCCTATTTTTGGCCCTTGTGTACCAAACGTGCGGTACTCTTCAAACAGGCCTTTATGGACGTAGAAGCCAAAATGATCCATTTCATCATTGGCATAGACATTACCTGCATCATCCGTCACCTTCTGTGCTGGGTATTTATCGACACTGCCGTTGCGGTAAAGCACTTCATACAATGTTTTACCCCGATACTCAGGACGCTTGGCCAGCAACTCCTCAGGCCACACCTCTTCAGTCTTGAAACGCTTGGAAACCTCCATCAACTGCCACATATCAGACTTGGCGTCTCCGGGTGCGCTCACTTGCTGACGCCATACCTGGGTACGGCGTTCGGCATTGCCATAGGCGCCCTCTTTTTCCACCCACATCGCCGTAGGCAACACCAGGTCAGCGGCCATGGCGGATACGGTTGGATAGGGGTCGGAAACAACGATGAAATTATCCGGATTGCGATAACCCGGCAGCGTCTCTTCATTCATATTAGCCGCTGCCTGAACATTATTATTACACATTACCCAATAGGCATTGAGCACACCATCTTTCAACTTACGGTTTTGCAGTACGGCGTGAAATCCTGGTTTGGGCGGAATTGTTCCTTCCGGTAATTTCCAAACTTTTTCAGAAAAGTCCCGGTGCTCTTTTTTCTTCACCACAAGATCAGCAGGTAGCCGATGGGAGAATGTACCCACCTCACGCGCCGTACCACAGGCAGATGGTTGCCCGGTCAGCGAAAAGGGGCTATCGCCAGGCTTGGATATCTTACCCATCAGCAGGTGGACGTTATACATCAGTCCATTGGTCCAAACCCCACGGGTATGTTGGTTGAAGCCCATGGTCCATAACGAAGTCACTTTTTTGTTAGGATCGGCATACAGCTTCGCCAATCGCAGCAACTTCTCCTTGGGCACACCACTGTGTTTGGCGGCATACTCCAGTGTGTAAGGCTTCACCAGGCGGGCATATTCATCGATGTCGATAACTGACAGCTTACCTTTATTGGGGTTCTTCGCCTTCTTCTGTAGTGGATGCTCAGGACGAAGCCCGTAACCAATGTCCGTCGGTGTTATTTTGAAATTAACATGTTTATCGACAAAGCCCTTATCGTAAGCCTTATTAGTGATGATGTAGTTGGCAATATAATTCAGAATAACCATATCCGTCTGCGGTGTGAACACCATACCGTTATCAGCCAGATCAAAACAGCGATGCTCATAGGTGGACAACACATGTACTTCAGAGTCCGGCTTGCTTAAACGTGTATCCGTGATACGCATCCACAAAACCGGATGCATCTCCGCCATATTCGAACCCCACAGTACAAATGCATCCGCATGTTCAAGGTCATCGTAGCAGCCCATTGGCTCGTCGGAACCAAAACCACGCATGAATGCACCCACCGCGGATGCCATACAATGACGTGCATTGGGGTCGATGTTATTGGAGCGGAAACCTGCCTTCATCAACTTGACAGCCGTATAACCTTCCATAATGGTCCATTGACCAGAGCCAAACATGCCAATAGATTCCGGGCCTTTTTTCTTCAGTGTCTGTTTCCACTTGTCGGCCATGATATCGAAGGCTTCATCCCACGATACCGGCGTAAACTCACCATTTTTATCAAATTTTCCATTTTTCTTACGCAGCAATGGCGTGGTCAGGCGATCTTTCCCACTCATGATCTTGGATAGAAAATAGCCCTTGATGCAGTTAGTTCCTCTGTTGACCTCATTATCAGGATCTGCCTGAGTGGCTACAATACGTCCCTTTTGTGTGCCAATGAGCACACCGCAGCCTGTCCCACAGAATCGACATGCGGCCTTATCCCAACGAATACGATTATCTTCCGCATTAAGGGTCGCATTGACTGATCCTGGCAGGCTCATATTGACTGTTGCCGCTGCCGCTGCCGCCGCAGTTGTCTTAATGAATGTTCTACGTGTTACCGCCATGTCCATCCCTCCGTTTCATTTTGGAACTCATCCAAGTGGTGATACACCGTATATATATTCAAAACACTGTTCATGTTCTGAATTTTTTCTATGATTTCTATCACTTCTCCGTCCGTATCGGCCTCCAGAGTAACCACCAAACGCTGTTGATCATCCCGCGCGTGGATTTCAAGCCCCTTCTTTCGAACCAATCTCTCATACTGTTTTTTGGTACAATTCGGCCTGAGTTGAATGACTGCGCCAACAATGCAACCAACAGGTTCCTGTTCATTATTCATACATCACCTCAAGGGCCTGTGTCGGGCAAGGCGCAACACAGGCCCCACATCCTGTACAAGAATCCCTATTAATTTCGGGCAAAGAAACGCGACCAGCAATAGCAATAAAACGAATGGCCTGTGCTTCACACTGTTCACTACAGATGACACAAACAACCTGCTTTCTAGCCAGGCATGTCTCACCTACAGCGACCATCATCTGCCATGGCTGAGCGAGGCGCTTATCCAGAGCCTGTGTTGGGCAAGCATCAACACAGGCATGACAAAACGTGCACTCTCCCAGTGAAAAATCGACTCTTGGATATCGAACCAGATTGCCACGTAAAAGAATATTTTCGGGACATGCAGAAATACAATCACCACACTGTGTACAGTGCATCATGAACTGATCTTCAGAAAAAGACCAAGGTGGGCGGATTGGAGCATAAGGCTCCAGCTTACCCATACTCATAAAATGTCGGCGCGTCATCACCGTTGATGTAGACATTTAAGCTCCTAGCAGGGAGTCGTCTGCTCATCAATGTGGGGGCTTTATTGGGATCTATAACCACCCATTCCGCTGCAATATACCGATTACTGTAATTGCTTGTTACTTACTGTAACTCTGGATAATTCCGCGTAAGCGTGTTCTTTATAACTTCTATTAGCATTGATCCAAATCAATAATTATAATTTGACACATCCCACAAATCCCACAAGAATTTGTTAAGTATCTGTGAGTGGCGAATTAGCAATAATTAATCAAAAATGATAACTGAGAATTGTTTAGATGCATGTATCTGAGAGATTTGTCGCTGAGGGTAATTTTACCCGCTATGCCTAATGTTTTTCATGGCACTGACCCCTAATAACCCCCTATTAACTTTTATTAGCAAGCCACCTAAACAACAAAAATACCTCTCAATTTTAGTAGACTACTGGCGGCACATCCTAAATCCTAAATATGCCGAATATAAGAGACTTCTCTGTCATATTCTACTTATAGTGAATATTTTCTGGGTGCCATTTCGCAGATAACTGCACGTACCACCCACCGCCAAGACAATCAATAAATCAGAGCATCACTTAAAGTGAGTATCATTCTTATCCGAGGATACGTCACTGCAGAAGCAAATTTTCCACCTGCTGGAAGGCCGACTCACTGGCCCAGTCTTTGCTGCCCAGCACATGAGCGACAATACGCCCCTGGCGGTCGATGAGAAAACTCACGGGGATGCCGGAGACCTGATATAGATCGCTGGCCTGGCTGTCTGGATCGAGCAGGATGGGGAAGGTCAGTTTGAGACGGCGTGCGAAGCTTTTGATGCGCGACTCGCCACCGTTGTCGGTGGATACGGCGAGGATCACCAGCCCCTGCTCGCGGTAGGTCTGCCAGAGTTTTTCCATGCTCGGCATCTCCTTTCGGCAGGGTGCGCACCAGGTGGCCCAAAAATTGAGTAGCACAACCTTGCCATGGTAGTCGGACAGACTGGCGTTTTCACCCCGCAGATTTTTCAGGGTGAACCCGGGCGCGGACGGCTTTTCGGCAGGATCCAGGCTATCGGCCTGAACCGGCAATACCGCCACCAGAACCAGCAGCAGATATAACAAAAAGCATCTCACTTTGTGTACCTTCTATTCTTCGTTTCACTCTCCCTGCCCTACTTCGACTGCGAAGCAAGATAGGCATGCACCTGTGCAAACTCTTCCTCGTCCAGCGGTGGCATATCGGCCTGTTGCATGCGTTTCTGCATCAGCTGCAGCAGGCGCTTCCATTGATTTTCTGTCAGCATGTCGGACTCGGGCAACTGGTGACAGGCTACACAACGTACCTCAAACAGCGCCTTGCCCTGCGCCTGCTGTTCACTGAGTTCGCCGTCGGCCGCCAGTAGTGTACCGGCAGCTCCCGCCATCCACAAAATCCCCAGCAACACGCGCCTCATGGCAGAGCGTCCAGGGTAGCACGCAGCTTATTGCCGTCGAGATAGTCTTCGTTCATGCGCACGACCTGTCCACTGGCATCGATCACCACGGTGGTGCCCATGGTGGCCTGATAGCGCTTGATGAAGCCGTCGATGGTGGGTACCAGCACGGTGAAATCACTGTAACCACTGGCGATCTGGTTGCTGCGGCTGAGGGGCACCGAGCCACTGACGTAGTCGATGAGGAAGAAACGCACATCGGGGAAGTCCGGTACGATGTGTTGGCGCATGTGGTTGGCGTGGGTGTCGCAGATGGGGCACCACATGTTGAAGTACAACACCACAGCGCGAACGCTGCCCAGTTCGGTGGACAGAGTGTGCGGCGTATACAAGGTGTCATCGAGGGTGAAGTCAGGGGCGATCTGGCCCACCTGCGGGCCAACGCTGCCGAGCACTATGTCGGGGCGTTTGTCCTTGCCGGAGGGAATAAGGTCATCCCGCATATTGTCACAGCCGGCCAACAGCATCAGCACAAGCATCATCAATAGCCGTCTAGCGAAGGACATGGCTCACCTCGAAACTCAGGGTGTTGGTGACGGGGAAGTTCTCGCCCCAGTCATTTCTGGGCACGGCGTGGCTGAGGGTGCCCTTGAAGATCCAGTCACGGTCCATGGTGGACCAGGCGACGGTGCCGGCGAGGGAATTCTTTTCCATGCGGGTACTGGGATCGGGGCGGCCATCAATGCGGCCATCGTCTTCCTGCAAATGCGAATAGGCCAGGGTAAAGGTCAGCGTATCCATGGATTCGAGGAAATAGGTATAGCCGCCCGAGAGGGTGGCCAGCTTGCGGTCGCCCAGCTTGCGGCGGGTCGGCTCGACGTAGTTGCCGTAGTCGCGATTGACATTGCGTTCGAGGTATTTTCCGTAGGACAACAACAACAAGGCATTCCACGGGTAGATGGTCTTTTCCACCAGCAGGTTGGCGTCCAGGCGATAGAAACCCCGGCCGGTGATATCAAAGCTGTTGGCCACGCTGTCGAACCGGGAGACGCCGGTAGGCACGGTGAGCGAGCCGCCCAGATAGACCGCTGGTTTCAGGTCGGCCCACTTGCGAACCTTCCACACACAGGTGATTTTGTCGAAGCTTTCGTACCAGAGATTGAGGGTGGTATCCCCCAGGCCCTGGGTGTTCGATGTCAGGCCGGTGTAGTCATTATTGTTCCACACATAAGGCAGGATCACGCTGCCCTGCCAACGTGAAGCAAAGCGGTGGGCATAGCCCAGATTGATACGGTACTGGTTGAGATCCGAGTCCTGGGGATCCGGGCGGTAGTCACCCTGCGAATCCCAGAAACCGTTGTAGTTTTCCATATCCACGGACAGATTCACCATGGCGCGCGAAAACTTGGGCATGATCAGTGATGAAGACGAGCCGCCGCCACAACAGGAGGCGGCCCAGGTCGCCGGGGACGTGAATGAGAAACCACAGGCGATCCCAGCCAGCAGGATCGCCTTTATAGCATTAGATGCCATGACGTGCTTACATCCCGCTCGGGGTCAGTATAAAAGTACCGTAATCATTGCTGCCATCGCCGGCGGGAATCGCACCATTAGTGGTCTTCTGCTCACCATTGACGGTTAGGCGAACATAGACGTTACCGGCGCTGCCATCCGTCAACCCCGTGATGCCGGCGACCGTCCAGAGGCCAGTGCCACTATTGCTGGCGTCGATCCAGGTCGAGCCATCGGTGGATATCTCAACAGCCATCGAAGCCACCGTCAGTTCATACGAGGCATCGCCACTGCTCAGCACCGTGCCGACAGAGACCGCCTTATAGCTCATCATGCTTTCCTTGGCGGCGACAAACAGCGTGAGCGTATGGTTGCCGGTCATGCCGCTCAGGCCGTCCTTGAACAGGTAATAGCTACGGTTCTCCGGCATGGCCATGCCACCATCCATCGCCATGCCGGCAATCATGTCGCTGCCCGTCGTATGGCCTCTCAGGGTCACCTTGGCGGTATCGCCCATGGCCATCATTACTGCCGGCGAAAAGGTGACGGACTCACCCATCATGCCGCCGATCATCACCTTCAGCTGCCAGTAACCCATGGACATGCCGTTGCTCATGGCAGAGGCCATCAGATAATAGACGGTGCAGTCATATTCACCCGCCGTTGTGCTCTCGCTGCACCCACCAATGGGTGAGCTGTGCATCATGCCCGAGGCCATGTACATCATCGGCATCAGTGAAATACTCAGGCCTGCTGCCGCCGTATCATCGGTGAGATTCGATACACGCAGTTTAAAGGCAGTTTTACCGGCCATCGCCTCCATCATGCCAGGCAGGTATTCCACCTTGTAGCTATTGCTCAACGCCAGCTTGGCGAAGGGCACAGCGCCGATCTTGTCATTGGACAGGCCGGTATTGTTGTGGGCACCCGCATGAAAACCCAACATTGCCTGGCCAAAGCGGTTCTGGATATCGGCCGGCAGCAGTGTCGAACCAACCACGGTCACCGCACCATGGGTACCGACACCGTCGAGACTGCCGTCGGCCAGGTCCTCGGCCAGTGCCGTCAGTAGGTTGAATTGCTCGCCGGTAGCCAGTCCCAGATCCATGGTCAGCTGACTGAAGGCCGCGGCGTGCAGGCCAGCCAGCAATGGGGCATCACTCGCCCCCGCCGTTGGATCGGTGGCATCGACCGGCGCCACCGAGGTCTCCGCGCCAAAACCGAAGGCCGTTTCAAAGGCCGATTGCGCGGCGCTCAGGCTCATGCCATGGGTCTGCACCAGATCACGAACAATGGTCGTTGCCGGTGTCATATGCACTTGCGCAGCGGCCGACAGGCTGCCGCCCGCGATGTGGGCGGCAAGGGTGCCCGCGGTGGCGCTCAGCCCCGTAGCCTCATCGATGTAGGTACCGCCCGAAGATTCCAACAGCAGATCCGAGGCCAGTAATGCATTGGCGATGTGCAGCGTATAAGTCCCATCGGCCGCCGTGCTGACCGGGCCCGCCAGGGCATTTCCAGCCGTGTCCCGGGCCATCACGCTGGCGCCATCCACTGGCGCCGCTGTCACCGAGCCCGTCACGGCCGTGGTATCCGTACCCTCGTCATTGGAAGAGCTGCCGCAGGCTGTCAAAAGTCCTGCCAGTGGGATGACGGCCAGTTTCAGCCAGGTCGACAGAGTGGATACACGTTTCATTCTCGACTCCTTACATGCGGGTCACGGGGCAACACCCCTCCGATGCCCCCCATCGTAATCCGCACCTTCTGCACTGAGAATGTGACAAAGTGTCGCAGGCCGCTGACAGTGGCCAGGCATTACCGGATAATGTTCGGAAACCTCTGACTGGCTGGAAACGTCAGGGGTACCGACTGCAACCGATACCCGCCCATACCATGCTGACCGCCAATAACCGCTACGCCTCCACGCAACACAACCTGCGCCGTATCGCCGGGCTGCGCACGATCAGTATCAGCATGCAGATATTGCTCATCGGCATCGGCCTGCTATGGCTCGACCTGCCCCTGCCGATACTGCCGCTGGCCCTCATCCTGCTCGCTCACAGCGCCTGGAACCTGTTCACCTGGTGGCGCGCACGCCAGCCGCAGCCGGTGTCCGATGGCGAATTTTTCTTCCAATTAGTCACCGACGCCCTCGCCTTCAGCGCCCTTCTCTACTGTACTGGCGGCGCCACCAATCCCTTTGCCTGGTTCTATCTGCTACCACTGATGATTGCCGCCACCGTACTGCCAACCGCTCATGTCTGGGCCATGGCGGGACTGACCGTGGCCTGTTATTCACTACTGATGTTTTTTTACCTTCCCCTGCAGCCAGCTGATGCCATGTCGCACATGCAGCCCGACGACGGCTTTTCCCAGCACGTCTTCGGCATGTGGTTCGGTTTCGTACTCAGCGCCGTGCTGGTATCCTATTTCGTCACCAACATGGCCCGCAGCCTGCGCGAACGCGACCGTGTGTTGGCAGAGGCCCGCGAACAGGCCCTGCGCGACGAGCGTCTGGTGGCCCTCGGCACCCTCGCCGCCGGCGCCGCGCACGAACTGGGTACACCGCTGGGCACCATTGCCCTGGTGGTCGATGACCTGCTACTGGATCTTGCCCATAAAAAGCCGACAGAAAGGGACGCTGGACTGGGTGAGCAGCTACAGTTGGTTCGTGAGCAGATCGACCGCTGCAAGGACGCACTCTCGGTGATCTCTGCCTCCGCCGGCAAGCAGCGTGCCGACGAGGGGCAGTCGCTGCCGGTGGACCGCTATCTGCGCCAGCTCACCAAACAGTGGCAGGTGGAACGGCCCGGCATCACCTTCAGTCAGCAACTGAAGGGGCCACAGCCCGCCCCCGCCATGCTGGCCGACCGCGCCCTCAATCAGGCACTGACCAACATTCTCAACAATGCCGCCGACGCCTCTCCCAACAGCGTTGAACTGCAAGCCAGCTGGAATGCACAGACCCTGGACATCCATATCCTCGACCGCGGCCCCGGCCTCAGCGAGGCCGCCGTCTCGGCCGCCGGCAAGACCCAGTTCAGCAGCAAGGAACAGGGCCTGGGCGTCGGCCTGTTCCTCGCCCACGCCGTCATCGAGCGCCTCAGCGGCCACGTCAGCCATCGCCGCCGCGAGAGCGGCGGCACCTGCACCTGTATCAACCTGCCCCTGATCGGAATCCGCCCATGAGCAGTACCCACGATAAACCGACACTCCTGCTGGTGGACGACGACCCTACCTTCTGCCGCGTGCTCAGCCGGGCGCTGGAGAAGCGTGATTTCGAGGTCTATACCGCCACCGATCTGGCTGGGGGGCTGGAACTGGCTGGCGACCACAACCCGGAATACGCCATCATCGACCTGCGCATCGGCCACGAGTCCGGGCTGGAACTGGTGAAGGGGCTCAAGGCCATGAACACCGACCTGCGCATGGTCATGCTCACCGGCTACGCCAGCATCGCCACCGCCGTGGAGGCCATCAAGCTCGGCGCCACCCACTACCTCACTAAACCCGCCAGCGCCGATGAAATCATCCATGCCCTGGAACGCCATGCCGGCGATCCCGCCGTGCCCGTGGCGGAGAACCCCCTGTCGGTCAAACGTCTGGAATGGGAGCATCTGCAGAAGGTACTGATGGAGAACCACGGCAACATCTCCGCCGCCGCGCGCGCCCTCGGCATGCATCGCCGCACATTGCAGCGTAAACTGCAGAAAAAGCCCACCAGGACCTGAATATGACACAGCGGACAACAGACGATCAGGCCATCACCCAGACCCGGGCATGGATCGACGCCGTCATCGTGGCGCTGAACTTCTGCCCCTTTGCCAAACGTGAGCTGGATCGCGACAGTGTCCGTTTCAGGGTGATCCGGGAAGACTCGCTGGAACAGTATCTGCTCGCCCTCATCGACGAATGCGTCTTGCTCGACCAGGACCCGGAGATCGAAACCAGCCTGCTGATCCTGCCGCAGGACTTCGCCGCCTTCGATACCTTCCTCGACCTGCTGGAAATGGCCAATGCCCTGCTGGTCGAACAGGGTTACATCGGTATTTATCAGCTCGCCAGCTTTCACCCCGACTACTGCTTCGCCAATGTGCCGGCCGACGACGCCGCCAATTACACCAACCGTTCGCCTGTCCCCCTACTGCACCTGATCCGTGAGTCGAGCATCGAGCGCGCCGTGGCCAACTATCCACAGCCGGAACAAATCCCCGAGCACAACATGGCCCTGGCCCGCGATAAGGGCACGGCGGAAATGCAGGCACTGTTAGCGGCCTGCTGCCGGGACAGAAATCCACCCAAAGAATGACGGCAGGCTGACGCCACGCCCCCTCCCCGTAAGACACCGAGCAATGTCTACCAGCACGTCGCAGCAGGTCAGCCTGTTGTAGGAAGAGACCGGCATCTGCGAGCCGTGACCCGCGGTGGAAAAACCCGACGGCCTCACACCGCACCATGTGCTGCAGAAGAGCCTGGAAGTGCTGGGCAAGATCAAGCGTCTGCGCTGCATCTGCAAGCTGGGGCCAATCACGGTCTTCACTCCGCTCTTGCCTCGACAATCCCCTCTAAGTCAGCCATCGCATTGTGGTCATTTGATGAACCTGCCCTACTCCGATATAGGCGCGTATTGCGCCACCTCTCACTGCCCCGAAACTCTTGCTCTGCGCAACAGTTGGTGACGAACGTTAATGGACACCCTCGGTGCGTACGGCAAGCTCTCAATGGCACATAATGTCGCCTATAATGGACATTATCATGCTTATAGTCTAATATTTTAGACATCATGAAAAAGAATACGCTTTCCCTATCTGTCATCTCCCAAACAGCCCTGGGCGTTCTCGGCCAGTTAATCAAAGTCGCACGACTTGAGCGCAGACTGAGCCAGGTTGAGCTCGCTGAACGTGTCGGTGTCAGTCGGCATACCATTATAGCCATCGAAAAGGCCGATCCCAGAGTGGCTATCGGGGCAGTGCTGGAAACGGCCGCAGTGCTGGGGGTACCGCTTTTAGCAGAAGATACCGCCGGACTCAATAAGCTCGTAAATACTGTGGCCAGTCTCACCACACTGCTACCGGCACGCAGCAAGCGCAAAACACAGCTCAACGATGATTTCTAATGTAGAAGCCGGTTTTGTGTGGATATGGCTACCGGGTGCGGTCGAACCGGTCGTTGCTGGACGCCTGCAAAAACAGGGAAATCACCTTCTCTTTACCTATGGCCGCTCTTACCGTGAGCGTGACAATGCCATACCGTTATCGCCCGTAGAATTGCCCTTACAGGAAGGCACCTTCGAGCCCCTGGGCATGAATACCATCCATCCCTGTTTACGCGATGCGGCACCGGATGCCTGGGGGCGACGGGTCGTGAGCTATAAATACCCTGCCCTGGCCGCTGATGAGCTGGATTATCTACTACTCTCGGGAAGTGACCGCATTGGGGCACTCGATTTTCAGGCGAGTAGCACCGAGTACCGATCCAGGGGGTTAGATCATCCCAGTCTGGATGAACTGCTGGAGGCGGCCTCCCTCATAGAACGCCAGCTACCCCTACCGCCCGAACTCGACTATGCATTACTGCATGGAACAAGTGTAGGCGGTGCCCGCCCCAAAGCGCTCATCAATGTAAATGATGAGCAGTACATCGCCAAGTTCAGTTCGACATCCGATACATACAATGTCGTTAAAGGTGAATTTGTTGCCATGCGCCTGGCCAGCCTGGCGGGTATTGATGTGGCCAGCGTTTCGCTGCAAAGCATCCTGGGCAAGGATGTATTACTGGTTGAACGCTTTGATCGTTCTCCCACTAAAAAAGGCATGTGCCGACATGCCATGCTCAGTGCTCTGAGTCTGTTAGGCCTGAACGAGATGGAAGCACGTTATGCCCGTTATCGGGATTTAGCAGATTTGATTCGTCGCTATTTTGCTACCCCCCAAAAAACACTACACGAACTCTATCGCAGACTGATTTTCAATGTATTGATCGGCAATACCGATGACCACGCCCGCAACCACGCCGCACTCTGGGATGGAAAAATGCTGAGGCTGACGCCTGCCTATGATCTTTGCCCCCAGGTGCGCACAGGGCTGGAGGCCACGCAGGCGATGCAACTGGTGGGAGATGAAGGGAATCATGCCACACTGAGCAATGTGCTATCCATTTGCACATCATTTCAGCTCGATACAGAGCGTTCCCGGGCGATGATTAATACGTTGCGGGCTGTTGTTGAAGACAACTGGCTTGTGGTCTGTGATGAGGCAGGAATGACGGCCGTAGAACGTAAGCAGTTATGGCAGCGCGCCCTACTCAACCCGTATTGCCTGCAAGGCTGGAGTTAAACCACTGTTCCTGTTTCGACTCAGGGTGTTTGCACCCTATTGGAATGTTGTTTTTTCCAATAGATTTAATTGGTCGGGGCGAGAGGATTTGAACCTCCGACCACCTGCACCCCATGCAGGTGCGCTACCAGGCTGCGCTACGCCCCGAAACAGTAATCTTATTAGTAGAACCAGCAGTCTGAACCGCCATTGCAGCGAATCAGAGCGGCGTATTCTACTTCAGCCGGACTCAGATAGGAAACTGTTTTTTCTGCGGAATTAACGCTTGAGAAGTTCGAGAAGATCTTCCAGTTCGCTGGCCATCTGGCGGATGATCTGCCGGCTGTGATTGACGTCTTCTTTCGCCTCGCCACCATCCAGTTTCTGGCGCGCGCCACCAATGGTAAAGCCGTGTTCATAGAGCAGGCTGCGAATCTGACGAATCATGAGCACGTCATGACGCTGGTAGTAACGACGGTTGCCGCGACGCTTGACAGGCTTCAGTTGAGGAAACTCTTGCTCCCAATATCGCAACACGTGTGGCTTGACCCCACACAGCTCACTAACTGCGCCAATGGTAAAGTAGCGTTTGCCGGGGATCGTGGGTAATTCGCTATTGTTGGCTGCTTCCAGCATAGGCCTCTACTCTGGCCTTGAGCTTCTGGCCAGGTCTGAACGTCACGACACGACGGGCAGAGATCGGGATTTCCTCGCCCGTCTTGGGATTGCGCCCAGGGCGTTCATTTTTGCTACGGAGATCGAAATTGCCGAACCCGGACAGCTTGACTTGCTGCCCGGTTTCCAGGGCATCCCTGATTTCCGCGAAGAATAGTTCGACGATTTCCTTGGCCTCACGTTTATTGAGGCCCAGTTCTTCATAGAGCCTTTCGGCCATGTCTGCTTTGGTTAACGCCATACACCTTAATCTCTCATTATTCTCTCAGCGTTGCGCCCAACTTGCCGGTCAGCGCCGACAATATCCGTGACAAGGCACGGTCAATATCACCGTCCTCGAGTGTGCGCGACTGATCTTGGAACGTCAAGCCGAATGCGATACTTTTTCTTCCTGAATCAATACCTTCGCCTTTATATACGTCAAACAGGTGGAAGTTCTTGAGGGTCGGATCGGCATTCTCTCGAACCACCTCCTCCAACTCTGCGGCCGTGATCTCGCGGTCAATAAGCAGGGCCAGGTCACGCCGGATGGCAGGATAACGGGAGACCGGAGCGAAGTGCGGAACCGCCGCCTGATCGAAGCACGATAGGCGCAATTCAAACACGAAGGCGCGCTGATTGATACCGACTTCCTTCTCAATGGCGGGATGGATTGCACCGATCCAGCCGACGTCCTGTCCATCGCGCAAGAGTCTCGCCGACTGCCCCGGGTGCAGTGCCGAGTGCGATTCCGACTCGAAGCGGAAGTCGTCAAGCTCGCCCGTGGTGGCCAGCAAGGCCTCCAGGTCACCCTTGAGGTCGTAGAAATCAACGCTGCGCGTGGGCTCGCCCCATTGCTCCGGATACAGCGGCCCGGAGATGAGCCCAGCGATGCATCTTTCCTGTGATAATTCATTATCTTGGCGCACAAATCTCAAGCCAGTCTCGAATAATCTGACGCGGCTCTGCTGACGATTGAGATTGTAGGCCAGGGTCTTGATCAGGCCCGGCCAGAGACTGGTCCGCATCACCGACATGTCTTCGGAGATGGGATTGGAAAGGCGCACCGGGTTTGCCTGGGGATCCAGTGCCTTAAGCAGGCCCGGTTCGACGAAGCTATAGGTGATGGCTTCCTGATAGCCACGGTCGACCAGGATCTGCTGCAGACGCATCACCGGTACCCGACCCTCAGGTTGCGGCTGCATGATGGCGCTGGCCTGCGGACGGCTGCTGGGCAGCGATTCGTAACCGTGGATGCGGGCGATCTCCTCGATCAGGTCCACCTCGATTTCCATGTCAAACCGGAAGCTGGGTGGTAGCACGTCCCAGCCCGCCTCCGCGGCCGTCAGGGTCATACCCAGGCGGCGGAGGATATCCTCGACTTCCGTGTCCTCGACTTGCGTGCCAAGGATGCGACGGATGCGCTGGCGGCGCAGCAGGATCACGGGCCGCTGCGGCAGATGCTCTGCATGCACGACTTCGACCACCGGGCCGGCCTGACCACCGACGATCTTCAGCAGCAGTTCCGTCGCCCGCTCCAGCGCCTTGCGTTGCAGCTGCGGGTCGACACCACGCTCAAAACGGTGCGAGGAGTCCGTATGCAGGCCATGGCTACGGGCACGTCCGGCCACACACAGCGGATTGAAGAAGGCGCTTTCGAGAAAGATGTTGCGCGTCTCATCTCCGACGGCGGAGTCCTGTCCGCCCATGATGCCGGCCAAGGCCTGCGGGCCACGACCATCAGCGATGACCAGGGTGCCGACCTCGGGGCTGATCTCCTGCCCGTCCAGCAGGGTGATCTTCTCCCCGGCCGTGACATGACGCACGCTCAGCCCACCGTCGAGGCGGTCGAGGTCGAAGGCGTGCATCGGCTGACCCAGTTCGAGCAGCACAAAGTTGGTGACATCGACCACCGGCCCCAGGCTGCGCAGGCCGCTGCGGCGCAGGGCCTCCTGCATCCACAGGGGCGTCACCGCCGCCGGGTCGATGCCTTCGATAACGCGCCCTGCATAGCGAGGACAATCCTCACCGGCCTCGACCTGCAAGGGGAAGCTCGTGTCCACGGCCGCCTCTATCTCGGGCACAATTTTAGCTGTGACCTCGGTTCGGGCAACCACGCCGACCTCGCGTGCTACGCCGGCGATGCTCAGGCAATCACCACGGTTGGGTGTCAGGCCCAATTCGAGGGTGTTGTCATTGAGGTGCAGGTATTTACGAATATCGGTGCCCACGGGGGCATCGGCCGGCAGGGCCATCAGGCCATCGGCGTTCTCGGCCAGGCCCAGCTCGGCCTCGGAACACAACATGCCGAAGGACGGCACGCCACGCAGCTTGGCCTTTTTGATCTTCATGCCACCCGGCAGACGGGCGCCGACCAGGGCCACCGGCACCCGCATGCCCACGGCGACGTTGCTGGCGCCGCAGACGATCTGCAGTGGCTCATCCTGGCCGACGTCGACAACGCAGACCTTGAGCTTGTCGGCATCGGGGTGCGGCTCGATGGCCGTCACCTGCCCCACCACGGTATCGGTGAATTCGCCGGCAACGGGCTCGACGGCCTCCACCTCGAGTCCGGCCAGGGTCAGCAGCTGGGCCAGCTCGTCGGTGCTGATGTCCGGGTTCGCCCATTCACGGAGCCAATGTTCACTGAACTTCATATCGTTGTTTTCCAAGTCCGGCGAGGCCGGAACAGTTCATGTTTCAGTCCGCAAATACACGCGAATCAACGCAAATATTCAAAATAGATGAACAGAACACGCTTTTTCATTTGCGTTCATTTGCGGATAATCAAGCCTTATCGGAACTGACGCAGGAAGCGCAGATCGTTTTCAAAAAACAGGCGCAGGTCGTTGACGCCGTAGCGCAACATGGCCAGTCGTTCGACGCCCATACCAAAGGCAAAGCCGGTGTATTTTTCGTTATCGATATCGACGTGATCAAAGACCTTGGGATGCACCATGCCGCAGCCCAGCACCTCGAGCCAGCCGGTGTGGCTGCACACGCGGCAGCCCTTGCCGGCGCACATCACACACTCGATATCGGCCTCGGCGGAAGGCTCGGTAAAGGGGAAATAGGAAGGCCGGAAACGCACCTTCAGATCCTGCTCGAAGAAGTTGCGCAGAAAATCGTCGAGGATACCCTTGAGGTCAGCAAAGGTGACATTCTCGTCCACCAACAGACCTTCAATCTGATGAAACATGGGCGTGTGAGTCAGATCGGAATCGCAGCGATAGACACGGCCCGGGGCGATAATGCGCAGCGGCGGCTGACGCTCCTGCATGACACGGATCTGCACCGGGGAAGTGTGGGTACGCAGCACCGTGTGCTCGTCGAAATAGAAGGTGTCGTGCATGGCGCGCGCCGGGTGCGACTCGGGAATATTCAGCGCCTCGAAGTTGTGATAATCGTCCTCGATCTCCGGCCCTTCGGCCACTTCGAAGCCAAGCTGCGAAAACAGGCTTTCGATGCGTTGCAGGGTGCGCGTAACGGGATGCAGTCCGCCCGTCTGCTGACCGCGGCCCGGTAGCGTGACGTCGATGGCCTCAGCATTGAGTTTTGCCTCCAGGGCTGCCTGCTGCAGGATCTTGTGGCGGCCCTCGATCATCTGCTGCACCGACTGCTTCGTCGTGTTGATGACCTTGCCTGCCTCGCGCCGCTCCTCATGTGGCAGCTTGCCCAGCGACTGCATCTGCGCCGTCACTTCACCCTTTTTGCCCAGGTAGCGCACCCGCACCTGATCCAGCTGGGCCAGATCTTCGGCATCGCGCACGGCCTCGGCGGCCTGCTGGACGAGTTCATCTAACTGTTGCTGCAAATCGTTCTGCACCTTGCATTCCCCTCGGCCGAGCGACACACGGCACCCGGATTTAAAACGAGAAAAGGGGAAAGGTGTAGGCCTTTCCCCTCTCTAAAACTTCAACTCAACGTCGCAGCCCACGTACGAGACAGGCTTGTTGATCCGGTCTTAAACTTAAGCTGCGAGGCTGGCTTTGGCTTTCTCGGCCAGCTGGGCGAAGGCCGCCTTGTCGTGCACGGCCAGATCGGCCAGCACCTTACGATCGATTTCGATGGTCGCTTTCTTCAGGCCGTCGATCATGCGGCTGTAGGACAGGCCACACTCACGCGCAGCGGCGTTGATGCGGGCGATCCACAGCGCGCGGAACTGACGCTTGCGCTGACGGCGGTCGCGATAGGCGTACTGACCCGCCTTGGTAACGGCCTGTACGGCTACGCGATAGACATTTTTGCGACGACCGCTGTAACCCTTGGCCTTTGCAATAACCTTTTTATGTTTGGCGCGCGCCTGCACACCACGTTTGACTCTTGCCATGATTCTTTACCTTTGTAGAGTGAGCAGTCGGTTAAATGTACGGAAGCAGACGGTTGATCATACGAACGTCCGAATCATGAACCCTATTCGGCGAACGCAGCTGACGCTTACGCTTGGTGCTCTTCTTGGTAAGAATATGGCGGCGGTGCGACTGGTTACGCTTGAGTCCGCCGGACGCTGTGCGCTTAAAACGCTTGGCAGCGCCACGGTTGGTTTTCATCTTAGGCATGGTATAACTCCGCATTTATAGTTGGGATATGCGACTACTACCCTGCACTCCCGGATTTCAAAACACGCATTTTCGACCGGCGATCAAGGCGGCCTAATGCCCAACCGACAGCAGCGTGATGGGTACTCCATTAAACAATGGAGTACTAGTTCTTTTTGGGCGCCACAACCATGACCATCAGACGACCTTCCATCCTCGGGCGTTGTTCAACGTTACCGATTTCTTTCAGATCTTCCTCGACCCGCTGCAACAGCTTGAGGCCGAGCTCCTGATGGGCCATTTCGCGCCCACGAAAACGCAAGGTAACCTTTACCCGGTCTCCGTTATTGAGGAAACGTGTCAGGTTGCGTAGTTTGACCTGATAGTCTCCGATGTCCGTTCCTGGACGAAATTTGATTTCCTTAACTTGAACCTGCTTCTGCTTCTTCTTTGCCGCATGGCGCTTCTTGTTCTCTTCAAACAGGAATTTGCCGTAATCCATAATGCGGCAAACAGGAGGTGCTGCATTCGGTACAATCTCAACGAGATCCAGATCCGCCTCGCCGGCGGCCTGTTGTGCTTCTTCAAGCGGCACGACGCCGACCTGTTCACCGTCCGCGCCAATGAGGCGGACTTGAGGCGCCGTGATACTCTCGTTCAGGCGCACTTTCTTTTCTTGAGCGATGCTTTAATCCTCCAAAACACGTTGGCCGCGACTCGCGATCTCGCCGGAGAGTCCCTCGATGAACCGGTCTAGGCTCATACTGCCGAGGTCTTTCCCGCTACGCGTGCGCACGGCCACGGTATGATTTTCCACTTCCTTATCGCCGACAATCAGCTGATACGGAATCTTCTGTAAAGTGTGCTCGCGGATTTTAAAGCCGATCTTCTCATTTCTCAAGTCCGAAATGGCCCTGAAACCCTGATTCCGCAAGCCTTTTTCGATTTCTTGCGTATATTTGGCATGTTTATCGGTAATCGGCATCACTACGGTCTGCACTGGCGCCAGCCAGAGCGGGAAGGCACCGGCGTATTCTTCGATGAGAATACCGATGAATCGCTCCAGCGAACCGAGGATCGCGCGGTGCAACATCACCGGCACCTGCTTGCTGCCATCCTCGGCGATATAGTGTGCGTCCAGCCGGCCGGGCATGGAGAAATCGACCTGAATGGTGCCGCACTGCCAGATGCGGCCGAGGCAGTCCTTGAGGGAAAATTCGATCTTCGGCCCGTAGAAGGCGCCCTCGCCCGGCTGCAGATCCCAGTCGAGGTTCTTGTCGTTGAGGGCCTTTTCCAGCGCGTGCTCGGCCTTGTCCCACACCTCGTTGGAGCCGACACGCTGCTCGGGGCGGGTCGACAGCTTGATGATGACGTCGTCGAAACCGAAGTCCTTGTAGACGCTAAACAGCAGGTCGATAAAATCGGACACTTCGCCCTGAACCTGCGATTCGGTACAGAAGATGTGCGCGTCATCCTGGGTAAAGCTACGCACGCGCATCAAGCCGTGCAGGGTGCCGGAGGGCTCATTGCGGTGACAAGAGCCGAACTCAGCCATGCGCAGCGGCAGGTCACGGTAGCTCTTCAGGCCCTGGTTATAAATCTGCACGTGGCAGGGGCAGTTCATGGGCTTGACGGCGTATACCCGGTTTTCCGACTCCGTGGTAAACATGTCGTCACGAAATTTCTCCCAGTGACCGGACTTCTCCCACAGGGAACGATCCACCAATTTGGGCGTATTGACCTCCTGATAACCGTTCTCCCACAGCACCCGACGGATGTACTGCTCCACCTGCTGATAGAGAGTCCAGCCGTGGCTGTGCCAGAACACCATGCCCGGCGCCTCTTCCTGGGTGTGAAACAAGTCAAGATGGCGGCCCAGACGGCGGTGATCGCGCTTCTCGGCCTCTTCGAGGCGGTGCAGATAGGCCTTGAGATCCTTCTTGTTGGCCCAGGCGGTACCGTAGATTCGCTGCAACATCTCGTTGTCGGAATTGCCGCGCCAATAGGCGCCGGCCAGCTTCATCAGTTTGAAGGACTTGAGCTTGCCGGTGGACGGCACATGCGGCCCGCGGCAGAGGTCAATGAAGTCGCCCTGCTTATAGAGAGAGAGGGTTTCACCGACCGGGATGGCCTCGATGAGTTCCGCCTTGTAGGCCTCACCCATGTCGGCAAAAAACTGGATGGCCTCCTCACGCGGCATCTCGCTGCGTTCTATCGGAATATCCTGTTTCACCAGTTCCTTCATGCGCTTCTCGATGGCGGCCATGTCCTCGGGGCTGAAACCCGGCTCATAGGCGAAGTCGTAATAGAAACCATCGTCGATGACCGGGCCGATGGTCACCTGTGCCTCGGGAAACAGTTCCTTGACGGCCTGCGCCAGCAGATGCGCGGTGGAGCGGCGGATGATCTCCAGGCCCGCGTCGTCGCGCTCGGTGATCAATGACAGTTCTGCGTTGTCTTCGATCAGATAAGAGGTGTCGACCAGTGTGCCGTTGAGCTTGCCGGCCAAAGCGGCCTTGGCCAGCCCGGGACCGATGTCGGCGGCAACGTCATGCACCGTGACGGGATGGTCAAATTCGCGTTTGGAACCGTCGGGAAGCGTAATGATAGGCATAAAATCGTTCTCCAGTGGTGATCACTACGAGAGACCACATGGTAAAAAGGAAATGGATGTTTGATGGGACGCCTACAGGCGCGGCTCCACAACGGATGCGCAACCTTATAGAGCCAATGGCGGTAAGTCAAAACCCTACACAGGAATCAAGGACTTCCAATGCCATTAAGTTAAGCCTGACGTCCTGCTTGTTGTAGGTTGGCGGTGAGCCTGCGAACCCCAACGAAACCAACCATGTTGGGGTTCCTGCGTCACCGCCAACCTACAAACAGTCGTGATTTTGTTAGCTTAATGGCATGCATTGAGGGGGAGTTTCTATTACCAGCCCCCACCTAGCCCAATGCGGGCGCTACAGACGCTCGATGGGCAGCGACTCATGCGACCAGCCGATCATGCCACCGCGCAGATTGTAGACGTCGTCATAGCCCTGCTGCTGCAGAAACTGGCAGGCCTGCGCAGAGCGTGCGCCGCTGCGGCAGATGATGACCAGCCTCTGTTCCCGATCGAGCTCATTTATACGTGCCGGCAGCGTCGCCAGCGGGATGGGCTTTGCGCTGGGAATCGTTCCCTGGGCAATTTCAACCATTTCGCGGACATCGATAATGTGGAAGGTAACCGCCTCATCTTGCAGCCATTGGTCGAGTTCCGGGGCGTTAATTTCTTTCACATTGCCAACAAGCATAGCCACTCCACAGTGTTGATAAGCCGATCATTGTATTAGCGAATGCTAATGCCGTAAAGTGCGTGTCCGCTGACTGTGTGCCGGAGGCAGAAGCAGTCTCTCGCTGGATGCATGAGTGGTTTGGATTCCGGCTCCACTTTACTGTCTCCATTGATCACCGCCAGCGATAGACAGCCTGAACCCTGTTGCCGCTGCCCTGGAAAGTCACTTCATCACAGATGGATCGCAACAACTGAATACCACGGCCGGCGTGTCCGAGGTTTTCCGTCAACGGTAGCAGCGCCGAATCAATATCAAATCCATCCCCGGTATCTTCAACGGTAATCGTCAGCCGACCGCCCCCCGCATCGGGCTGGTGGCGAATATCAATACGGATCTCACCCTCACTCAAGACAGCCAGCCTTTGTTCCCGAGCCTGATAATATTCGACAAAACCACTGGCATTTGCCTTGAGCGAAGAATCCAGTTTCAGCAGACCATGTTCGAGCGCGTTGGAATACAGCTCGGAGAACACCGTGTAGAGCTGCTGGCGTTGGCCACGGAAGCCCTGCAAATCCATCAGCGTCTGAATCAGTAATGGCAGCGGATCCAGGACTTTCAGCAGGTCAGCAGTCAGGGTAAGCGTCAGTCCCCAAGACGAAGGGGCGGCAGAAAAGCGTCCCCGACCACCCTCCTCCTCTTCTATCGTACCCGTGCGCTGATCCAGCAATGACTGGTCGTAACAGATTTCCAGCAGCGTGACATCATCTTGCTGGAGACCGCCAGCCTGGAAATCAGACAGGCGGCCGAGAATGGTGTCAAACAGCGCTTGCGGCACCAGCCCGGCCTCGAACAGGGCATTGAAACGATCCCGGCCAAACATTTCCCCCTGCCGGTTCTGCGTCTCCAGCACGCCGTCCGAGCAGATATAGATTCGATCCCCTTGCTGGATTCCCACCACCTCCACACGACGGCTAAAGCTTTCGCCATCAATAATGCCCAGCGGTAAATGCTGAGAGGGTATGCGCTGGCTAATTGCCAGCTGCCTTGCCGCATAAACCACCAGTGGTGGCAAGCCGCCATTCCACACGGTAAGCGTGTGTGTGGTGGTGTCGATATCGATCAGGCAGGCAGCCAGAAACATGTCCACGGGCAGAATGGTTTTCAGCCGGGTGTTTATCTCGGTAACGATTTCGGCGATCGAATAGCCCTTGGAGGTCATACCGTAAAAGATGCTGGAAACCGGCAACGCCCCCGTGGCGGCGGCAAGGCCATGGCCGGTAAAGTCACCGAGAATGACATGCAGACCGCCGGAAGGCTTGGGCGCAGCCAGCAGAATATCGCCGGAGAACAGCGACATCGGAGACAGAAGATACTTAATGTTAGGCTGATCCAGCGAGCCCGTATGAATAATGTTGGCAAACAGGCGCTTCGCCATCTGCCGCTCACGTTCGAGGCGCTTCTGATGCTGAATCAGCTCATTGCGCTGCTGGCGTACAGTGCTGTACAGCTCACGAATGCGCATCAAGGCATTGATACGCGTCTGTAGCTGAATACGGTTGTAGGGCTTGGCGAGAAAATCATCGCCGCCGGCCTCGACGCTCTTGACCATGCTGTCGACGTCCGAGTTGGCGGTGAGGAAGATTATCGGCACGAAAACATCGCCACTCATGGCCTTGATCAGTTCTGTGGCCTGATAGCCGTCCAGCTCCGGCATGCGGATATCCATCAGCACCAGATCCGGGCGTTCGCGTTCGAAAACCTCCACGGCTTCGCGGCCATCTTCGGCGTGAATAACGTCATAGCCCTCCTTGCGCAGGATGGCTTCGAGCAGCAACCGATTGGTCACATCGTCATCGGCCACCAGCACAGTCAGGGTATTTTCGTTCATTCGTATACTTTAGGAGGCAATAACACCCCCTCGGCCGTGGAATAAAATCAGGCGATCTTGAACAGGCTCTGGAAGTTGGCGACGGTCAGAATATTGCTGATATCGGCCGAGCTGCTGTTAATCGTGATGTCTGCGCTGTTGCCGCCCAGGTGCTCGCGCATCATCAACAGCATGCCCAAGGCGGAGCTGTCCATGTAGCTCGCCTTGTTCATATCGATGGTAAAGCTGACGCCATCTTCCGGGCCAGTGCTGTGATAGCAATCACGAAATTCATTTTGCACGGCAAAGTCGAAGCGTCCACTGATAATAATAGTGATATCTTTGCCGTCTGCGGAAACTGTCGAGGTGACAGGCATATGTCTGAGTCTCCCATAATCCGTTGGTCGACCTTGCCCCGCGAGGGGACAAGGAGTTTGGGAGTAGTATGCCCTGTAACATCTAATCCTTGAAGGCCTCCACCTCAATATCCAGACTGATCTCGTCACCGATACCCGGCAGGCCATAGCTCATGCCGAAATCGGAACGCTTGAAGCGGGTCGTGGCATTGAAGCCACACACCTGTTTCTTGTTGAACGGGTGCGTCCCGCAGTTGATGCGAGGTACCTCCAGGGTCACGCTGCGCGTCACGCCCATGATGGTCAGATCACCCGTCACCGTGGCGCCATCACCCACATATTTCACCGTGCTCGACTTGAAGGTGATCTGAGGAAACTCCATGACATTGAAAAAATCCGGCGAACGCAGATGATCATCACGTTTAGCGTGACCGGTATCGATGGAGGCCGCATCAATAACGATATCCACCGACCCACTGCCCTTGGCGCGATCCATGGTCATGCGCCCGCTGGTCTTGCCAAAGCGCCCATGCAGGGTGGAAAAACCGAGATGGTCGACCTTGAAATTCGGGTAGGTGTGTGAGGGATCGATGGTGTAACTGTCGGCGGCGGCCGCTACCGGTAGTACTGACAGGGCCAGCACGATGGCCGTGGTCTTCAGGGTTGTTGAAAAAAAAGTATGTATTGTGCGCTCCTCCTTGGAGATCGTTGATGGACTGCTTTTGAACCTTTTAAACTACTTAAATCAATAACCAGCGCTGCCAGCGCCCGCCGCCTGCCAGGTCAGATAAATCGCAGCGGCCGATAGTGGCAGGGTCAACAGCCCGGCGATGACAACACGCAGCCAGGCGGAGCGCTGTGCCGCGATAGGCACCAGTGCCAGTAACGGCGACAGGGCCAGCAACGGCAGTGCCATGACCGGTAGGCGGGCATAAACACTCGCCGCTGCCCCCAGCAGGGCCAGTGGCACGGCCACCGCCATGACACCGGCAAGGCCAAAACAGGCTTCACCCTCATCCAGTCCGGGACGCCACAGGCGTACCGCCGTCAGGCCGCCGACGGCTGCCGCCAGGGCAAAGGCCAGCTGACCATACAGCGCCGATGCCGCCATGATCACCGCTACACCCGTGGCTGCGGCAAAGCCCAGCGCCGCGCCGGCAAGGCGCGCGCAGTACTGGCCCAGACGGGCAAAGATCACCAGCACCACCGCCACATACAGCGCCAGCCCGCCGCCCAGCAACACGGCATCACCCAGCTCCCGGCGCAGCAGCACCGGCCACAGTACCCACAGCAAGGCAAGGACAGCCGAAAGGATAACAATCCCCACCTTCACCTGTCGGCGCAGCGGTGCAAAGTCCAGCGCCAGCGCCAGTATCGGCAGGCCCAGGCTGGCAACAACCATCTTGCGGGTGGAGGTCAGCGGCGTCAGCGCCGGGCCGATAATCAGCAATACCGCCAGCAGCAATCCAGCGACGATGGCCAGGCCCTGCCAGCGGGCAGGTAAGCGCAACAAGGCCACAGCCAGCACAAGGCTCGCCACAAAGGGCGCCAGGCCTGACTGCACCGGAGGTTGGGCAAAGAATGACTCCATTCACACTCCCTGAAACTTTCACAGTTCCATTGGCTGTCATGAAACCTCTGATGAATTCATCAGGGGTTTCTTATAGTTGGCAGCAAATCCCCCGACCCGTCAATAGCTTATTAAGCAAGTCGGGAATTATTATTATCGTACAAACACGCCATTATCTGTTAGAAATGACAAAGTTC
>JAJRWE010000183.1 GCA_024276955.1 Gammaproteobacteria bacterium | reverse complement strand
GCTACGGGGTGAATTGCACGCTTGCGGTGATGCATGGCTGCGTTGCAACTCCTTGGAATAGAACAACTATTCCGCGTCATTGCGCCTTGCCCTGCGTCACCGCAAACGCACACTTCACCCCATCCAACCGAGGATTCTAGGGTAACCCCTCATCCCGAAGGACACAATCAGGCAAGGTAGGTTGGGAAAAGCTACCACGAAGAATTTTTCCACGACCGAGGCAAGCGAAACCTATTGGGCATAGGAGCGGGCCATGCCCGCGAAAAGCAATAAAAAAAACAATAACTTGTGGGAACGGCTTGAGCTGCGAATAAAGCCCGCCTTCTTCGTGGCTGAAGCCGCGCCCACAATGTCCAGATTTTCCATCTCTGTGGTGAAGTTCAAGACTATCGCGGGCATGGCCCGCTCCTACACAAATCAGCATCGCCATGTGCAAGCGGGTGCATGTCTGTTTTGGTGTCCTGAAACACCAAACCCCGTCTCAGGTATCTCCCCCTGCGGGGACTGGTGCTTGAGGGGGGGAAATGGACCGACTTGTTTACCACTGCCAGTCACGGATCTCCGGCAGATCTTCGCCGTGTTCGGTGATGTATTGTTTGTGCTCGATCAATTTGTCGCGCATCTGTTGCTTCAGGTAGGCACCCGGGGAGCCCAGGCCAGCTACCCGGTCGATGACGTCGCAGACCAGGTGAAAACGATCCAGTTCATTGAGCACCGTCATGTCGAACGGCGTGGTGGTGGTGCCTTCTTCTTTGTAACCGCGCACGTGCAGGCCCGGATGATTGTGGCGACGATAAGTCAGTCGATGGATCAGCCACGGATAGCCGTGGAAGGCGAAGACAATCGGCTTGTCGGTGGTGAACAGGGTGTCGAAGTCACGATCACTCAAGCCGCTTGGATGCTCTTCCCGCGGCTGCAGGGTCATCAGGTCGATGACATTGACGACGCGGACCTTTAATGCCGGCAGCTTCCCACGCAGGATTTTGACTGCGGCCAGGGTTTCTAGGGTGGGCACATCACCCGCGCAGGCCATCACCACATCGGGCTCACTGTCCTGATCGTTACTGGCCCAGCCCCATACGCCGATGCCTTCGTGGCAGTGCTTGATGGCGGCATCCATGGTCAGCCATTGTGGTTCGGGCTGTTTGCCGGCGATGATCACATTCACCAGGTTGCGGCTGCTGAGGCAGCGCTCGGTGATGCAGAGGGTGGTATTGGCATCCGGCGGCAGGTAGACCCGCACGATGCCGGCCTTCTTGTTAACGACGTGATCGATGAAGCCGGGATCCTGATGGGAAAAACCGTTGTGGTCCTGTCGCCAGACGTGTGAGGTGAGCAGGATATTGAGCGAGGCGATGGGCCGCCGCCAAGGGATGGCCTGGCTGACTTTGAGCCATTTGGCATGCTGGTTGAACATGGAATCGACGATGTGGATGAAGGCCTCGTAGCAGGAAAAAAAGCCGTGTCGCCCGCTGAGTAGATAACCCTCCAGCCAGCCCTGACAGGTATGCTCCGAGAGGATTTCCATGACCCGGCCGTCCGATGCCAGGTGATCGTCATAGTCATAGGTTTCGGCCTCCCAGGTCCGGTCAGTGACATCGAGCAAGGCACCAAGACGGTTGGAGACGGTTTCATCCGGCCCCATAACGCGGAAGTTCCGCTGCTCACGGTTGAGCGCCATTACATCACGCAGATATTCGCCCATGCAGCGCGTGGCCTCGCCGTTGACGCCGCCGGGGGAGGGCACGTCGACGGCGTAATCACGGTAATCCGGCAGCAGCAGATCACGCAGCAGCAGCCCCCCATTGGCGTGGGGATTGCGACCCATGCGCCGCTCACCCTCGGGGGCCAGGGCCGCCACCGCTGGCAATAGCCGGCCCTGCTCGTCGAACAGGGCCTCGGGCTGGTAGCTGCGCATCCATTGTTCCAGCACGTGGAGATGCTCGGGTTTTTCCGTCAGTTGTGCAAACGGCACCTGATGGGCGCGCCAGTAATCTTCGAGCTTGAGGCCGTCGATCTCCTTTGGGCAGGTCCAGCCCTTGGGGGTGCGCAGGATGATCATCGGCCAGCGCGGGCGCTCGCGGTTTCCACCCTGGCGTGCGGCCTGCTGGATGGCATGAATGTCATCCATGGCGCGATCCAGCGTCGCCGCCATGGCCTGGTGCACGGCCTGCGGGTCGGCGCCCTCGATCAGGTAGGGCGTGTAGCCGTAGCCCTCAAACAAGGCAACCAGTTCATCGCGGCTGATGCGCGCCAGCACGGTCGGGTTGGCAATTTTGTAGCCATTCAGGTGCAGGATGGGCAGCACGGCGCCGTCGTGTTGCGGGTCGAGAAACTTGTTGGAATGCCAGGCGGTGGCGGCGGGGCCGGTCTCCGCCTCGCCGTCGCCGACCACGCAGGTGACGATGAGATCGGGGTTGTCGAAGGCCGCGCCATAGGCATGGCTGAGCGAATAACCCAGCTCACCCCCTTCGTGAATCGAGCCCGGTGTCTCCGGTGCGGTATGGCTGGGGATACCGCCGGGGAAGGAGAACTGACGAAACAGTTTTCGCATGCCTTGCACATCCCGGGTGATGTTGGGGTACAGCTCGCTGTAGCTGCCCTCAAGCCAGGTGTTGGCGACGATGCCCGGTGCACCGTGACCAGGACCGGTGACGTAGATCATGCTTAGGTCGCGTGCGCGGATCATCCGGTTCAGATGGGCGTAGATGATGTTCAGTCCCGGCGTCGTGCCCCAGTGGCCGAGCAGACGCGGCTTGATGTGGTCGAGCGTCAGCGGTTGTTTCAGCAGCGGGTTGTCGAGCAGATAGATCTGGCCGATAGACAGGTAATTCGCGGCCCGCCACCAGGCGTCGATGCGCTCCAGCTCTTTGTTACTCAGCGGCGTCTCGGTAATGGAAGCGTAAGGCGCAATCATGGTGTGTTCCTGTGTTGGTGTTGGTGTTGGTGTTGGTGTTGGTGTTAGTCGAGGAGGCGCAGGCTGTGCTCGGCGATCATCTGTTCCTCATCGGTGGCGATGACCCAGGCCGACACGGCGCTGTCATCGCGGCTGATGCGGGTGCGGCCGAGGCGGTTGGCCTCGCTGTCCAGATTCAGGCCGAGCCATTCACAACCCTTGCCGATGGCGGCCCGAACCGGCGCAGCATGCTCACCGATGCCGGCGGTGAAAACCAGCGCATCCACGCCGCCCAGCGCGGCGGCCAGTGAGCCGATGGCGCGTACCGTGTGGTGGACAAATTGCTCGATGGCCAGCCGTGCCGACTCGGTGGAGCGCTCCAGCAGTGTGGCCATATCGCCGCTCTCACCGGAGACGCCCAACAGCCCGGACTGAAAATACAGCAGGTCGGAAATGTGCTCCTCGCTCATTCCCTGTTGCAGCAGGTACAGCACCACGGCGGGGTCGATGGCGCCGCAGCGCGTGCCCATGGGGATGCCGTCCAGCGGCGTGAAGGTCATGGTGGTGGCAACGCTGCGGCGCTGGTGCAAGGCGCAGAGACTGGCGCCGTGGCCCAGGTGGGCAACGATGACCCTGCCGTCCGCCGTGGCGCCCAGGTGATCGGGCAGAATTTTCGCCATGTACTCATAGGAAAGGCCGTGAAAGCCATAGCGCCGCACCTCTTCCAGTTCGGGCCGGTCGGGCAGGGCGAAGCGCTGTTCCACGGATGGGCGGTCATGATGGAAGGCGGTATCGAAACAGGCGATCTGGGGCAGCTGGGGGCGGAGCTGTTGCAGGGTGGTGATGCCCAGCAGGCAGGGGGGTTGATGATTAGGCGCCAGTGTCGACAACGACTGCAGATAGGTCAGTACATCTTCCGTTATGCGGACCGGTTGTTGAAAACGGCGCCCGCCGTGCACGACACGGTGACCGACGCCGATCAGGTTCGCTGCAGCCGCCTGTTCCGACAGCCACACCAGTAACTGTTGCAGGGCCTGCTGATGATCGGAAATCGCTAGCTTGCGTGACTGCAACGGGGCGCCATCGCTATCACAGACATGAAACCAGGCAGCACCACCGATCGCCGTGATGTTACCCCGGTACAGGCGTCTTGGCGCAGCCGAATCGCTCAGCGTAAACAGGGCAAACTTCAGGCTCGATGAACCACTATTCATCGTTAACAGTGATGGACTGCGGGCAGAATCCATGATGATTTATATCTTGATGTTCTTGTTTATCGGGAAATCAGCACCACCACGGAACGGGCCCTGACCGTGTAGTCCAGGCTTTGCAGCGGCACTTCCTGACCCGGCTCCAGGATGTCATGGGGGCTTTGCCGGGCGGTATCAATGGCCCGCTGCCAATCTTCCGGATTACCCTGCTGAACGGAAAAGACCAGATCCTGCCACCAGGCATTGATCATGACATAGAGATTCCGGTCATCTTGCGAGGCGCCATCCAGATAAAACGCCAGGCTGTGGGAGTCCGGGGAGCGGTCCACATCCGCGCCGACACCATACCATTGCACATCTTCGCGCCAAAAGCGGCTGCGGCCAAGCGAAGGATGTGCCTTGCGAAAGGCGATCATCTGCTGGAAAAAGCGAAAAATATCCCCGTGGGTGTCGAGCCGCTCCCAGTCCAGCCAGCTGATCTCATTGTCCTGATTGTAGGCGTTGTTGTTGCCCGATTGTGTCTGCATGAATTCATCGCCGGCGCGGATCATCGGCGTGCCGTTGGCCAGCAGCAACAGGCAGCAGAAATTCTTCACCTGGCGTTTGCGTAAACGCATCACCGCATCGGGTACGTCGATATCACCTTCCCAACCGCCATTCCAGGAATAATTGGCATCCGTGCCATCGGTATTGCCATGGCCATTGATTTCATTGTGCTTGTCGTTGTAGGACACCAGGTCATAGAGCGTGAAGCCGTCGTGCGAGGTGACGAAGTTGACGCTCTGGTAGGCATGATAGCTGTCCATCAGTGAATCCGGGAACAGGTCGTCACTGCCGTAAAGCCGTTGCATGAGGGCGTTGACCCTGCCGCTGTCGCCCCGAGCGAAACGACGAACGTCGTCACGAAACTGGCCATTCCATTGTTGCCAACTGATGCCGGGAAAGCTGCGGCCCAGCTGATAACTGGCAATATCCCAGGCCTCGGCAATCAGGCGCGTGCGGGCGAGATCGGGATCTGAACGAATGGCGGAGATGATGGGCGCATCCTGCAGGTTTACCGTACCATCGCTGCGGCGGGTGAAGATCGATGCCAGATCGAAACGGAAACCGTCCACGCCCATTTCACGCACCCAGTAACGCAGACTGTCCAGCACCATGGCGCGAACATGGCGGTTGGCGGTATGCAGCACATTGCCGGTTCCGGCATCGTTACGGTAGTAGCGGCGGTCGGTGTCGAGCAGGTAATAGGTGGTGTTATCAATGCCCCGGAAGCTATAGGTGGGGCCGTTTTCATTGCCTTCGCCGGTGTGGTTGTAGACCACGTCGAGGATGACCTCGATGCCCGCCCGGTGAAACGCCTGAACCATGGCCAGGAACTCACCCAGCACGGCGGTGGGGGAGGTCGAGCGTCCATATTGGCCGTGCAGGGCAAAAAAGCTCAGGGGCATGTAGCCCCAGTAATTATTCTCCTGCGGATCGAACTGGAACACCGGCATCAGTTCGACGGTGCTGATACCGAGTGACTGCAAATAGGGAATTTTTTCGGTCAGGCCGGAAAAGGTACCGCGCTTGTCGGCGCTAACACCGCTGCTGGCCCGTTGTGTAAACCCCTTGACGTGCAACTCATAGATCACCGTGTCGTGCGTGTGGCGGGGAGCACAATCTTCATGCGAACGACAACCGCAGTCGGATTCATCATGAATGACACCCAGCGGCGCTTTACCGGCATTTGAACCGGGGCCAATCGCCGCACTTCGGCTGAAGGCTGGTGGGAAGTACACGGCACGGCAATAGGGGTCAAGCAACCACTTTTGCGCATCAAATCGTTGACCGGCCCGTGGATCGTGGGGGCCATCGACCTGGTAGGCGTAGTAGCATGCATCATCCACCACATCGCCCGCGATACGGCAGTGCCAGACGCGCCCGGACTTGTTCAATAGAGGCCTGAATCGGTAACTGTAAACGGGGTTCTGCGTGTCATCCTTGTGAAACAGGTGCAGGGTGACGGAAAAGGCGTGCTTGGAATACAGCGCAAAATTCCAGGCTTGCTCTGAGGCGATAAAATTCACGCCCAACGGTTGCGGGGACCCTTCTCGAGCTTCCCAGCTATTCATCGGGGATTGCCTCCATCTTGTGTCTTGTGTGCATCACGTGGGTCGAGGAGCCCGGCTTTTCGGCCCATCTACTGGTAACTGCTGGGAAAGCGGAACCGTCACGCCTTGGGTCTGCATCCAGCAGAATTGCATTGATCAGAGAGGATCTAAGTTTAGTCGAGCTATCTAGCCAAGCAAGGTGATGAGGCCCTTGGCCGCACGCGGTAACGGATCATCCCTCAAATTCTTTCGGATTATGCACTTATTGGTTGAATCCAAGTCTAGAATAATCAATGTCGCCTGAATGATCAGCCGCAAGGATTTGCCAGCGGCTATGAAAGTCCGTCATAAAAAACAGAAGGAGGTTGACGATGAGTATGGTGAGTGATATTTGCCCGGTGTGCGGTATGGGAACGATGTCTGAAGTGCCCACTGTCGAGTACCACAAGATGTTTTTTCACTTTTGCTCAGAACAATGCCTAAAGACGTTTCTTGATCATCCAGGCCTTTACAGCAGCAAGGTAGGAAGAAAACGAAGCAAGATCCTTAAACGGCGAACGATGACTCTGGCCGAACCATTGGATGACGAAATTCGGGAATTGATCACTTCTTCTTTACTGCAAATGATGGGTGTAGAAGAGGTGATCGCCGAGGAGCGTAGGGTAGGTGTTACCTATGACTTGCTGCAAATTACGGAAGAACAGATAGAAAAAACACTGGCTGAAGTTGGTGCAAGGCTTGGTGGTAGCTGGCTGGAGCGATTACGCCGAAGTTGGGTGCACGACAGTGAAGAGATCGAATTGGACAACCTCGCGGCGCCACCTGCGCCACGAAGAAACCGGCCTCCGCCCGGAGTATAAACAGGCGGTCATGAAAAATCCTGTTTTGAAGATTTACAGGGAATATATTCTGTGGATCTTCGACTACGCTTGAGAGAGAAGAAAGGAACCCCAATTTTTATAGGCCTGGAAAAGAGGTGGCCGCAGGAGAAGATAACCATGAATAAGTATGGAATTATCTTTATTGTAATCTCGCTGCTGTCTCCGCTGACGATGGCCGGGCCGATGATGTATGTGCCGACCGGAAGTGTAAATGAGATTGTGATCATCGATCTTAACACGGACACGGTCGTGGGCCGCATCGACGAACTGGAAAACGCCCACGGCCTATCCAGCAGCCCCAATTCTGAATACTTGGTTGCGGGCAGCATGCAGCCGCTGCAGACTGGAATGTCATCAGATCCGAAAAAGACGGCTGCAGTCAGCGACACGGATCATGCCGCTCACCATAAAGGGGGCGGTAGCGACCGTACCCAATCTGCCGGTAAAAGCTATCTCTCGATCCTCGGAGCTAAGTCCCACTCCTTACCACCTGGCTTACCTTAATAAGCTCAACAAGCTTTATGTCTCCAGCCGCAAGGAACCGAAGATCTGGGTAATCGACCCTGTGACACTGGCGGTGAAAAATATCATAGCTCTAGAGCAAGGCGTGGCGCATCAGATGGTTATTCGTGATGAATAGATGTAATCACTGACCATTCCTTCTGAAAAAGTCTATTGACCTGTGTGCTGCACCTAGGGTCTATGCTCAAGATGACTGGGAAATATGCGGCTTAATAACATACACCTAGATCCTGCAAGTGGTCGCACTCACTCAGCACACGCTCTTGATCCGTAGAGCGATATGAAACTTTTCGGCAATCACAATAAGGATTACGCTCAAAGTTGTCATTCGCTCTACGAATCAATATCTCGCACTGCGCAAG
>JAJRWE010000182.1 GCA_024276955.1 Gammaproteobacteria bacterium | reverse complement strand
GGAGAAACCGCCACCGCCTGAAAATTGGACGGTGCCGCTGGAGATTGGCTGTCGTTTAACGGTGTTGCACTGGCCAACCAGGTAATCTCATCTTGTGAGAGCAGACGGTTATAGATGCGAAAATCGTCCATGTCACCACCATAGGCGGCACCCCACTCCGTGCTCCATTTCTGTACATCCACCCCAATATTAAGCCAGCCCTCGGCAGGTATTGCCTGGGTTCGGTTCACATCCACGGCCTGATATACCTCGGCACCATCTTTGTAGATGGTGAGTGCGCCATTGCGGCGGGCCCAATTCACCACCAGATGGTGCCACTGATCGTCACCCAGTGTCACGGCCGTATCTTTGACATGCGTGCCGTTCACCAATATCTGTAAATTGTGTACCCCCCACAGTTTGAGCAGGGTCGATTCCCGGTTGCTGGAGCGGTAGGAAAGGATTGTGCTGCCACCATTGCTGTCACTGCTACGCACCCAGACGGACAGACTGAGTTCTTCGGAGGGGAAAAAGCCCTCGACCTTCAAACCGACTTTGTCACGACTGACATCATCAAACCTCATGGCCTGCCCCAACTTGCCGGGTTTTAACACGGGAGGTTGTCTGGAAGTACCCTCATTGCCCACACCACTGGCATCACTGAACGTTCTGTCACCGGTTACTGCATCAAAATCCCAATGAAGCACCAGGCCCGGTGTGCCGGCCTGAGCCGACAGTGCGGTCATGGCACAGGCCACCACCACCCACTGGGCCAGGATCCGCGTGAAACGGCGTCCCATGAACGATATCCCGCGTAACCTCCCCAACACGACAATCAATCCCAGCAACAGGAGAGACCAAGGGCCTGAGGAACCCGCACCGGGAACCTCGTCCAGAGAAACAGGGGTGGTAACAACGACCTTGAAGGTGGTCGTCACATCACCGCCATCACCGCTGCAACTGAGGGTATAAGTACTACTGCTGGCGGGGCTGACGGCCAGGTTACCACTGGTGTCTTTGCTACCACTCCAGGCGCCACTGGCGGTACAGCTCTCGGTGTTGGCGCTGAACCAACTGAGAGTCGTGCTATTGCCAGCAACGATGCTGGCGGGGGTGGCGTTGAAGTTAACAGTCGGCGCAGAGCCAGCATTGCTCAGGGAAACCAGCACCGAGCGTACCGTATCGCCATTGGTTCCGCTACAACTCAGCGTATAGACGGCAGCAGCATTGATCGCACCGGTGTTGAAGGTTCCGGACAGGGCCTTGTCACCCGACCAGGCGCCGCTTGCCACACAGCTATTTGCCCCAGTTACTTGCCACGTAAGTGTCACCGGTTCACCAGCCTGTACACTGACCCGGTCAGCAGTAAAATTAACATCCGGCCGGGGATTCTGCGGGTTCAGCAAGCGGGGGGAAACCGCAAACTGAGGGGATCCCGAATAAGCCGGACGGGATGCGGAGGTTGTCAGACGTGTCCATGCCAAATCTGAATTCGGGATCCCTGCATCCACCAGAGCAGCCAGAGCTGGTTGTGCATTGGCAGGATAACCGAAGGGGGAGGAGGCGTGTCCATACATCTCCCCAGCGACATAACGGCGATCTTCTTTCTTGCTTAACCAAGCAGCCATTTCAATACTGCCGCAGGGCTGGTCGAGAAGACGACTGCCGTCGTCATTTTCCCAGTTGGCGTAGGTTGCCTGGTAGACCTCTGACAAACTCTCAAACCAGTTATCCGGATTGCCGCCCCATGCCGATGTATCCGGCCCGAGGTTATGGGTATAAACCGCGCCGAAGATCCAGCAATATTCATCATCCGCTGAAGTCATGCGCCCGATAGGGTATTTTGATTTCCATTCCAGGATCGGTAGAAAGTCAGTAAAACCCAACTCGACTAGATAACCCAGACTCCAGGTATAAAAATCATCCATCCAGGGCTTTGCCACAAAATCTAATGACTGATAGTTATGCGCTACTCCCAGTTTGTTCGCCTCGGTATTATCGACATAAAATGCCATCAACCGGTCACGATTGTTGCCCAACTTTTCAGTAAAATAACGCTTCATCGGATGGATGTCTGGCAAGATATATGCTGTTTGACCCAGGGTGCGTAACGACCAAGCTTGTCCGCGAACCTGTCCTTTCAGTATACCTCTCTCCTCTTCGCGAGTGGAATAACCCATGCTGGTGAAATTGTAGGTTGCCCAGAAGAGCAGCTCCTCAAGATAGAAATGATCGCCAGTTAACAAATAGGGAAGGTAGGCAATAGAGGGCTGATGAGCATTATCCGGCGTGTATGGATTTCTGCATGTCCATGTCTCCGGTCCCGTTCCCGTTTCTGTACATGCGGCGGGCTTGTCTGCGCCAACGGAATTATTTCCCAGCCTGGGGTGGTCATCGATGCTGACCGGATAATCTGTCGACCGGTCACGCGGGTGTGTAGAATAGGAGCCGCCTGCATCGCCATTCGCCAATACGGCACGGTAAGCGCGTACATCACCACTGATCAGATACAAGGCTGCCCAACGAGGCAGCGGCCCAATGGCAGGATCCCCTCCTGCCGCAGGCATATAAACCTGAAGATCAACATTGTCCATCGGGGAATAAACACTCTCGCCCATCTGCGCAAGGCTCGACTCACTCGCGCTCACGGCCGGATCATAGTGCGGAACCGCCTTGGTTCGCTGCAGATAGTCGGTGTCATGGCGAACATAAACGGCTTGCTCACGCCCCCACCAGAAGACCTTATGCCAGCGGGCGCGCCGATAGTGAGTAAGCTGGGTCAGGCTGTAGACTTCCGCTCCGCCGATAAGCACACGGGCATCATAGGTAAAATTGCTGGGATTAGGCACATAGATCCAGTTATTTTCCACGATGGCGTCTACTCGCACACTCTTCAGCCCCTGGTAGGCACGTACATCAAAACGTGCCATGAGATGCGGGTGTATCGAGCCATCACCCGCTTTAAACGGATGTTTGAGCGTGAATTCGCTCACCAGGGGGCCTTCGAGCCAACGCTTGCCACTATCGGCTGATAGCGCCTCTCGCGCCGACGCCGTGTAAACAACGCCCTCCAAGGTCAGTTCAATGACCGCGTCAAAGCGGGTCGCCAACAAATCTGCCGTGCTGACCACGGCGCCGCCCGTCGTCGGGCTGATGGTAACGATTTCCGACGCAAGAGCCTGTCCTGCGCCGAGAGTCGGCAACCGGGTAGTAATAACCGCATGACGCAATGAGCCATCAGGGTAAGTCGCCTTGGCATCAACTTGGGTCGGTAACGGGTTACCCCCCACGTTGATGCTTACCGTCAGGCCTGCCGGAACATCGCCCGAGGCAAATACCTGGCCAAACGTAACGGGTATATTCGTATTCGAGGTATTGGATTGATCCACGAAGGCCACATCAGGCTTGGCTTGTACGGATCCGCCCCCTAAGGCTGCAAGCAGCACCAGGGCACTCGTTATTCCGGGTGGCACTCTGAAGGACTTATCGAAAAAACGCCATCGCTGTTGCTGAAATCTCTTATCGTATGTTTCTGAAAAATGATTGGGTTCATTATTGTCAACATTTTTACCCACAACCGGCTTGATATATTTCACACTTCTACTCCAACATAGAACCTGTTCAGCAAGATATTTTTGCGCCTGACATGATTATTCGACTGTCGGAAGGACACACAATGTGTATTCCTTACTTGTACAAAATGTACACAATACCCGTCAGTTGCCTGGATTTTCGCTTACATTGCATTCTCTGGTAACCTAGTAAAAACACTGGGCCTGACCAGAATGGCACTTGGTTTAAGAGTTTAATGGTTACAAATCAACATGTTAGGGGTGGCGTGGAAAGGGTTGAATAGGTTTGTAAAAATTGTCAATCGCGGTTTTTATCGTGTTATTCATTCAAGCAACTCTCTAAATTTTCCTGAATTAAATCATCTATCCGTCGAAACGGTATTTTATTGATTAATAAGTAAATAATCTTTAGATAAGTGTCATTCTGGTTTGTCCTCTATTGTCTCGGACTCAACTGTGGGGGCGTTAGCCAGTAGCCTGGGTTGAGCGTAGCGAAACCCGGGAGTTTATCGTGCCGTCTCCCCCGGGTTTCGCAGGCTCAACCCAGGCTACATTTCTGGTGTGGGAGGTGGCAGTGGAGTAAATCTTACCTTGACTGGCTGGGACGGAGCAGAGGGTGCAGGGGGCTTGTGGGAGCGGCTTCAGCCGCGAAGAATCTAGTTTTATTCGCGGCTGCAGCCGCTCCCACAGATTGAGGGTTTACCTCCCTCCAGCTCATCGCGGGCATGGCCCGTGCCTATTTTCTCAGCGGCGCCAATCGCGCCAGATTGCGGTATCCAGACCCAATGTGGCGCGGAGCGCCACAGGATGTGTCACACCGCAGAGCGGTGTGACAAGTTCTATCTTCTTTCTCTGTGTACTCCGTGCCTCTGTGGCAAAAAGGATAGGCACAGGCTCAACGGCGCCAGTCGCGCCGGATCACGCCACCCAGCCCCAGCACGGCCGCTGCACCAATCAACCATTGCAGCCACTGTGCCTGCGGGTAGCCGGTGTCGTGGATGGTGAGCAGGGCCACGGCGCAGAGCAGAAAGAAAATACGAATGCCGCGCACCGGCCCGGGGCGCACACCCCAGTCCCAACGATCCGCCAGCCAGCAGCCGATGAGCGCCGCCAGCCAGCCGCCGAAGGCGCCAGCGAACAGGTCCAGCGGCCAATGGACGCCTACCGCCGAGCGTGAAATCCCCGCCAGTACCGCCATCAGCAGCAATCCCCCCGCCAGCCAATGCGGTGTGCCGCGCAGCATAAACACCCCGGCCAGGGTGAATGCCGTGGCGGTGTGCCCGGAGGGGAAGGAGCCGCTGCGCAGGGCGTGACCGATGATGTGTACCTGTTCCGGTCCCAGCACCGCCAGTGGCCGCAGGGCTCCTGCCAGTGATTTGATGCCATGCACCCAGAGGGTGGCGAAGACGGCCGCCAGCAGCAGGCCCCAGAGGATGTCCGGGCGGTGGCGGGCCAGCAGGCCGGCCAGGGCGATGGCCACCAGGGTGTCGCCAAGGATGGTGAGGCTGGCCCACAGGGGGTCGCCACTGAGCGGGCCGAGGCGGTTGAGGAGGCGGAACAGGGCCTCGTTGCTGCCGGTGGTCAACACGGTGACGAAGCCCAGCAGGCACAGCAGGGGCACGGCCCACACGCGGGGGTTGCGCAGGCCGGGGGGCTCAGTCTCCACTTGCCAGCTCCTCGGCCAGCTCGATGAGATTGCCATCGGGATCGCGCAGATAAAGGGAGCGAATCGGCCCGCGTGCGCCGGTGCGCTGTACCGGTCCTTCGCTGATCTTCACGCCAGTGGCGGCAAGCTGCACCATGGCCTGTTCCAGTGATCCGTCGATGCGCAGGCAGAGATCTGCCGAGCCGGGGGTGGGGTTGGCGGCGTGGGGCGGGAATTCGTTGCCGGCCGGGTGCAGGTTGATCTTTTGTTCCTCACCGGGGGCGCCGAACAGCAGGGCGGTTCGCTGGTCGCCGAAGGTCTGCGGGCGCATGTCCAGTACGCGTTGGTACCATTCGACGCTGCGCGTCACGTCGGCCACGGTCAGTACCAGGTGATCAAGGGCGCGGATTTTCATTGGTCGGCCGCGCTGTCGAGGGTGACGGGCTCATCCAGCGGCCTGCCATCCAGCCACGCGCGGCCATCCTCGCCCAGCCGCAGCCGCCCTTCGGCGAACCAGCGGATGGCCTCGGGGTAGATACGGTGTTCCTGCTCCAGCACCCGGGCGGCCAGTTGTTCCGGGCTGTCGCCGGCGTGCACTGGCACGCGCGCCTGCGATACCACCGGCCCGCCGTCCAGTTCGGCGGTGACAAAGTGCACGCTGGCGCCATGCTCGCCGGCGCTTTCCTCGATGGCGCGACGATGGGTGTGCAGACCTTTGAACTCGGGCAGCAGCGAGGGGTGGATGTTGAGTATGCGCCCGGCGTAGTGGGTGGTGAAGGCGTCCGTGAGCAGGCGCATGAAGCCGGCCAGTACCACCAGCCCGGGCTCGAAGCGGTCGATGAGCGTTATCAGTGCGCGGTCGTAGTCTTCGCGGCTGGTGAAGGTCTTGTGGTCGAGCACCTCGGTGGCGATGCCGGCATCGGCAGCGCGTTGCAGACCCTTGGCGCCGGGACGATTGCTGATCACGGCGCGGATTTCCACCGGCAGCTCGCCGCGTGTGGCGGCGTCGATGATGGTCTGCAGGTTACTGCCGATGCCGGAGATGAGGATGACGATGGGGAGTTTGTTGGGTGGCATGTGTGGTGTTTTTTTCGGAACCGCTTTTCAACGCAAAGGGCGTAAAGTTTGTGAGGCTGGTGATGTTGTGCTTGCCCAAGGTGGCGCGGAGCGCCACGGGATGTGTCACACCGCAGAGCGGTGTGACAAGTTTAAGGCTTTTGTTTTTCTCTGCGTCCTTTGCGTCTTCGCGCCTTTGCGTTGGATTTTCTGCTTAGGTGTGCGGTATTGACGTTCAGTTCGTGGTCAGTCAATGACCACCTGCTTGCCGTCGCCGGTCTCGATGCGTCCGATGATGCTGGCGTTCTCGCCCTCCTCGGCGAGCACGGCGAGGGTCTGTTCGACGTCGGCCGGGTGCACGCACAGCACCATGCCCACGCCGCAGTTGAAGGTGCGGTACATCTCATTATTGGCGACGTTGCCCTGCTCCTGCAGCCAGTCGAAGATCGCCGGGCGCTGCCAACTGCCGGCGTCGATGACGGCGCGGGTGCCTTCGGGCATTACGCGCGGCAGGTTTTCCAGCAGGCCGCCGCCGGTGATGTGGGCCAGCGCATGTACGTTGACCTGTGTCAGCAGGGCCAGCAGGGCCTTGACGTAGATGCGGGTGGGCTCAAGCAGGGTCTCGCCGAGGCTGCGGCCATCGAAGGTCTGTGACAGGTCGGCGCCGCTGACCTCGATGATCTTGCGGACCAGCGAATAGCCGTTGGAATGCGGACCGCTGGCGGCCAGGCCGATGAGCATGTCGCCGCTAGAGACCTGGCTGCCGTCGAGAATCTTGCTCTTTTCCACCACGCCGACGCAGAAGCCGGCCAGGTCGTAATCGTCGCCGTCGTACATGCCGGGCATCTCGGCGGTTTCGCCGCCCACCAGTGCGCAGCCAGCCTGTTGGCAGCCCTCGCCGATGCCGCTGATCACCGCCTCGGCCATGTCCAGCGACAGCCTGCCGGTGGCGTAGTAGTCGAGGAAATACAGCGGCTCGGCGCCAGCGACGATGAGGTCGTTAACACACATGGCGACCAGGTCGATGCCGATGGTGTCGTGTTTGCCGATGTCCATGGCCAGTTTGAGCTTGGTGCCGACGCCGTCGGTGCCGGATACCAGCACCGGCTGCTGGTAGCGGTCGGTGGGGATCTCGAACAGGGCGCCGAAGCCGCCAATACCGTCCAGCACGCCGGGGCGACGGGTGGCCCGAGCGATGGGCTTGATACGCTCCACCAGCTGGTTGCCGGCATTGATATCGACGCCGGCGTCACGGTAGCTGAGGGAGGTGGGCGGGGTTTTGTCGTCGCGGGTGCTCACGGGAATACCTGTCGGTGAAGTCGCCGCCGGTCAGGGGCGGAAAAAAGGGGCGTAATGGTAGCGCAAGCCTGGCTTGCTGTCACAGTGGCCCTGGTGCGTGGGCATTGAGCCTTTCGTGGCCCGCTGAGCCCGGATTAATCCGTTGACCGCTTCACCACTGGACAGGCCGTTTAACGGATTATCCAGGTTAACCGAACCGGACTAATAACGCTGAAACAGCTCCACCTTGCCCTTGTGGTCAAAGGACAGCACATCATAGTCCTTGGGCGGTAATCCTTCGGGCTGCATACCCGGCGACTTCTGTGGCATGCCGGGGGCGGTAAGGCCGAGCACGTCAGGTTTTTCCCTGAGCAGGCGCTTGATGTCGGCCGCCGGCACATGGCCCTCCACGACGTAGCCATTCACCACGGCGGTATGGCAGGACTGTAAATTTCTGCTCACGCCGAAATTCGCCTTGATTTCCGGCATGTTGGTGTGGTTTTTCGCAATGACCTCGAAGCCTTCTGCGCGCAGGTGGTCGACCCAGGTGCCGCAGCAAACGCAGGACTTGTCCTTGTAGACGGTAATCTGTGCGAGTGATTGTTCAGGCTCTGCGCCAGCCTGGCTGCTTGCCAGCAGAAAGATACTGGCCATGGTCAGAAGGAAAATCGATGCGTTGGTCTTCATGGTGTGTTCCAGGGGAGTGTGATGGGTTGGCATGAGCACAGAATTATAACCTCATGCGTCGGACACGGGAAAGCAGAGGCAAATAGGAGTCTGTAATTCAGGGCGGATATTGTTCAGTGCGCCGGGGGTTGCGGGGTGGTGAAAAGGGCGGTTTGATGTAGATCAAGGTCACATAGATGCTGTGGGTATATCTATAACCCGCTTTTATAACTAAGGGAACTCTGGTTAATGTAAATCAGCGCGGGTAGTTGGAAGAAGGTATTTGAAAATTTTTGATTTTACCGAGCAAGAAGACCATGTCGTCGTTATGCGCTGTGCGGCGACGGATTCATCAGAGCGACCCATTTGATTGGGAGAGAAAAATGTATCAGATCAAGACTCCACGAAAGAACATCTTTCGTCCGACTGCCTTGGCCGCAGCCTGCTCTGCCGTCCTGCTGGGCGGCTTCACGACGATGCCGGTCCTCGCGGGTGACAATATCACCGAGGCTCTGACCGGGGGCAAGGCGACCCTGGACATGCGCGTGCGCTACGAGGGCGTCACTCAGGACAATGCCCTGGATGATGCAATGGCACTGACCGTCCGCACCCGGCTCGGCTATAAGACCGGTGATTTCATGAATGTCAGCGCCTTCCTGGAAATGAACAACGTGACGCCTCTGACCACCGATGAGGATTACAACAGTCTAACCAATGGCAATGGTACCTATTCGGTGATCGCCGATCCGACCAATACCATTGTTAATCGTGCCCATCTCGACTATACCGGTGTTGCCGACACCACGCTGCGCTATGGTCAGCAGCGGATCATTTACGACAACGCCCGCTTTATCGGCAACGTCGGTTGGCGTCAGACGGAGCAGACCTACATGGCCTTCAGGGCCTCTAACAAGTCGCTCAGCGACACCAGTCTGGACTATGCCTATCTGGGTAATCGCTACACGATCCTGGCCGGCAAGTCGGAGCTCTCGGCCCATTTGCTGAATGCCAGCTACAGTGGTTTGAGTTTTGGCAAGCTGACCGGTTACGCCTACCTCCTGGAGTTCCCGGATGATGCGGCAAGCTCCAGCAAGACCCTGGGTCTGCGCTTCAAGGGTGCGACCTCGGGGGACATCAAGTTCATGTACACCGTGGAATATGCCAACCAGAGTGAGTACAAGGATGGTTCGCAAGGCGATAAGGCTTACACCCGGTTGGAGGGTGGCGTCGGCATGAGCGGCATCTCGGTCACCCTGGGTTATGAACTGCTGGGCAGTGATAACGGGAATTATGGTTTCTCCACCCCGCTGGCGACCTTGCACGGCCAGAACGGTTGGGCCGATCAGTTCCTGAAGACGCCGGACGTTGGTCTGGTAGACACCACGCTGAAAGTGGCCGGCAAGCTCGCCGGTGTGAAACTGGTCGGGGTCTATCATGATTACTCCGCCGACGAGGGCAGTGCCGATTACGGCTCCGAACTGGATTTCCTGGCCGCCATGAAGCTTGGCAAGAACTACAGTGTGGGCCTGAAGCTGGCAAGCTACAAGGCTGGCGATGCGGCGACCGGAAAGGTCGACACCGACAAGCTGTGGATCTGGGGTGGCCTGAAGTTCTGATCCCCAATGCCGTGTAGTCATGCACGGCAAGCCTGCGACAAGGGCCGCCGATGGCAGGGTTCAGCCAGCGGCGGCCCTTTGTCTTTATGTACCCACCCGCTTTAGCGGGTGGTTGTTGAGTCATTAAGGTTTTTGCTGTGGTCGATATAGGTATAGGGCATTTGATAGTAATTAAAGAATTTTGCCGTTTTCTTGTGTGACATGTTGTGGAACACGTGAGACAAATTGATGCCCACGGCAATATAGATATTTCTTTCCCTGTTTTCTTGCGATCCGGCTGATGAATAGTGGCGCGTATAGTAGCCCAGCTGAAGATCCAGGTACTTGAGGTATTTGTTGCGGACGGACGGGATGCCATCCAGCTTGAGCGCGACGAGGAATTTCATGTTTTCATAATCCGTGAAGATGTCGCGTTGCCCGCCGGGAATGTATTCCACGCGGATATCGATTCGCCTGGCGAGTTCTGGCCGGGTGAGGAAAATGTAACCGGTGATGGCGCCCAGGGTGTTCATGATGAAATCCTGGCGCGAAAAGCCATGGCCGCCAAACGAGTCGCCGAATTCCATAAATCCCATCAGACCGAAGGCCGAGAGGGAGCCCAGCAGGGTGGCGTGCTGCGTTTCATAGCCCCAGGACTGGTATAGATAAGAGAGTCCGTGGGAGAGGGTGAAATTTGTGTAGAAATGCCCCAGCTTGTCCACGCCGCCATGTTTGTCGTCCTTCCTGAACCAACCGTCGCCCTCCATGTGAGGCGTTTGCGTGCCGTAGTCCCAGGTGGCGATACCCCAGAGGGATATCGAGGCCACACCCGCCAGGTTGCCCCAAAAGACCTTGTCTTCCTTTGGCAGGTCGGAAAAGCGCTTGTGACCATCGTTTGCCGTCAGCGGCGCGGCGAATAAGGCGCAGGCGAACAAGAGGCTGAGTCTTTCGTATCTCATCCCCTTAATCTAGCCTAAAGATTCGGCCGAGGGTGGTCTGGCCGCTCTCCGCCGTGGCCTTTTATGACTCTGTTTGCCGGCTGTCCCCCCTGATGGGGCTGGAATCCTTACCGGTTGACTTGTGTGAAGGCGTCGCATAGCGTGCATTGCATGAATCATTCAAGCATTTTTGGGGTCTTGCTGGCCCTGTGCCTGCTGTCGTCGGCGACCCTGGCGGCGGAGGTGAGCGGGCTGTACGAGGCCGAGATGCAGGTGCCGGACCAGACCCGCAGCGAGCGCGGGCTGGCCATGTCGGCGGCGCTGGCGGAGGTGGTGACCAAGGTCAGCGGTCGCCGTGATGCGCGTTTGCAACCGAAGGTGGCACAAGCCATCCGCCGTCCGGCGCAGCTGTTGCAGCAGTATCGTTACCGGGCTCTGCCGGAAGATGTGCGCAGAGAGCTGATGCCCGGCGATGATCCGCAGTTGGTGTTTTTCCACTTTGACAAAAAGGCGGTGGATAGGCTGCTGCGTGAGAGTGGCCTGCCGGTGTGGGGTGCGACACGGCCCGCGGTGCTTGCCTGGCTGGCGGTGGAGGACGCGGGGCGGCGTTATCTGCTGAGTGCCGACAGTCCCGATGCCTTGCGTCTGGTGGTGGAGCGGGAGGCGAAGCGACGCGGCCTGTCACTACTGCTGCCGCTGCTGGATCTGCAGGATCAGCGCCAGGTGAGTTTTGCCGATGTCTGGGGCCGTTTTCGTGATCCGGTGCTGCAGGCCTCGCAGCGTTATCGTCCGGAGGCGGTGTTGATGGGGCGGTTGCTGCGCACCCCGGGTGGCGAGTGGCAGGCGGACTGGTGGATTGTCGAGGGTAAGGATAGCGAACGCTGGCGTGCCAATGGCGTGCTGCCGGTGGAGGTGGTGGAAGAGGGTATGGCCGGCGCCGTGAGCTGGCTGGCGCAGCGTTATGCGCCGCTGGGAGGCGGTAGCGAGGCGGGTCACCTGCGGGTGACGGTGGGCGAGGTGCGCAGTCTGGCCGATTTTGCCCGTGTAGAGGGCTATCTGCGGTCCCTGCAGCAGGTGGCACACGTGCGCGTCCATCAGCTTCAGGCCGGACGGGTCGACTTCGGGCTGGCGCTGCAGGGGTCGCCCGAGGGTGTTGCCCAGACCATCGCCCTCGGGCGGGTGCTGACCCCGGCTGCGTCGGGCAATGAGCCGGCAGGGGCCGGGACGGCGGCCGTCTTGCCGATCGATAGCCAGCACTACCTGCTTCGCCACTGAGAATCACAGAAGTACCTGTGCGGCATATTCCCAACATCATCTCCGCCCTGCGCATCCTGCTGGTGATTCCGGTGGTGATGCTGTTGCTCGAGCGGCAGTACGGCGCGGCGCTGATACTGTTCGCGATCGCCGGTATCTCCGACGGGGTGGATGGATTTCTCGCCAAGCACTTCGGTTGGCAGTCGCGGCTGGGCTCCATTCTTGATCCACTGGCCGACAAGCTACTGCTGGTGTGCTCGTTTCTGAGTCTCGCCTGGCTGGGGCTGATCCCCCTGGCCCTGGTGGTGGCGGTGATGCTGCGGGACTTGATGATCGTGCTGGGCGCGATCGCCTTTCATTACCGCTATGGCCGTTTTGAGATGCAGCCCACCCGGGTTAGCAAGGTCAATACCTTCTTTCAGATCGTGCTGGTGCTGGCGGTGGTGTTCTATCATGGCGAATTTGCCCGTATCCCCTGGATTGTCGATGCCCTGGTCTATATCGTGTGGGCCACGACACTGATCAGCGGAGCCAATTATGTGTGGATCTGGGGCCGCCGCGCCCTGGTGACGCCGGACGGTAAAGGCAGGAGCCAATGAACGAATCACGCAAATGGTTTTATCTTGCCGCGCTGGCGGCCGGCGGTTACCTGCTCTACCTGCTGGCGCCAGTGCTGACACCCTTCGTCACTGCGGCGTTGCTGGCCTACCTGGGGGATCCGCTGGTCGACTGGTTGGAGGATCACGGCCTGTCACGCACCTTGGCGGTGGTGATGGTGTTCGTGGTGCTGTTGCTGCTGTTGGCCGCCCTGCCGCTGTTATTGCTGCCAGCACTGGAGGCGCAGATCGGCAAGCTGGTGGAGGCCCTGCCGCGCTATCTGGACTGGATTCAGCTGCACGTCATGCCCTGGCTGGGGGCCACCTTCGGTGTGGACCTGCCTAGCCTGGACTGGGCCACCCTCGAGCAGGCGATCCAGACTCACTGGCGCAAGGCGGGGGGCGTGGCCGCGAGCCTGCTGCAGACGGTGTCGCAGTCCGGCATGGCGCTGATGGGCTGGCTGGCCAACCTGGTGCTGATCCCGGTGGTGGCCTTTTATCTGCTGCGTGACTGGGACGCCCTCATGGCCAACATCCGTGGCCTGCTGCCGCGCCGCCTGGAACCCACGGTAGTGGCGCTGGCGCGTGAATCCGATGAGGTGCTGGGCGCCTTTCTGCGTGGTCAGCTGATGGTGATGCTGAGTCTGGCGACGGTATATTCGCTGGGCCTGATGTGGCTGGGGCTGGACCTGGGGCTGCTGCTGGGTTTGCTGGCCGGACTGGTGAGCTTCGTGCCCTACCTGGGATTCATACTGGGTATCGTGCTGGCCGGTGTGGCCGCCGTGATGCAATTTCAGGATGCCATTCATCTGGTCTATGTGTTCGCCGTGTTTGCAGTCGGCCAGACCCTGGAAAGCGTCCTCTTCACGCCCTATTTCGTTGGTGACAGGATAGGCCTGCACCCGGTGGCGGTGATTTTTGCCGTCATGGCCGGCGGTCAGCTTTATGGCTTTGTCGGCATTCTGCTGGCGCTGCCGGTGGCGGCGGTGGTGATGGTGCTATTGCGCTTCGTGCATCGCCGCTACACCGAGAGCGATCTGTACGCCTCCTCCAGCTAATCCCTGAACGCATGCCCATGACCTCCAAACATTCCGCCAAGACGCCCGCCGTCAAGGAACAACTGCCCCTTGCCTATGCATGGCGGGATGGACTGTCTTTCGACAATTTCTGCGGCGCCGGTAACACCGCCGTGGTGCAGAGCCTGCAACACGGCGCGGACGGTGGTGGTGATCAGTTTATCTACCTGTGGGGCGCGCCGGGCACGGGCAAGAGTCATCTGCTGCAGGCGGCCTGCCAGCGGGCGGCGGGGCAGGGCCGGGCGGTCGCCTACTTGCCGTTAGCCGACTTTGTCGAACTGCCAATCGAGGCATTGGACGGACTGGAAGGCCTGTCGCTGGTGTGTCTGGATGACGTGCAGGCGGTGGCCGGCGTGGCGCACTGGGAAGAGGCGCTGTTTCATCTGTACAACCGCCTGCGCGACAGCGGCGCGGTCCTGCTGGCGGCGGGCGATGCCAGTCCCGCCGGGTTGGACATCGTCCTGCCGGACCTGCGTTCACGGCTGGGTTGGGGCCCGGTGTTCCGCGTGCAGGAGCCGCAGGAAGACGAAAAGATCCACGCCCTGCAGGCGCGCGCCAAGGCGCGGGGGTTTGATCTGCCCGACGAAGTGGCGCGCTACCTGATCCGCCGCAGCCCGCGTGACATGACCTCCCTCTTTGCCCTGCTCGACCGGCTGGACCAAGCCTCGCTGGCCCAGCAGCGCCGCTTGACGATACCGTTTGTGCGTAACCTGATTTAGTCGTAGTGCGTAGCCTGGGTTGAGTGAAACGAAACCCGGGGAGTGAAGTGGTGAGCTCCCGGGTTTCACTGTGTTCAAGCCAGGCTACTTGCTTTGTTTTACGTCTGATGACACCGCTCTGCGGTGTGACGAGTTCCATTTAGCGGTTTTTTTGGTGGATAGGAAGCGCAGCTTTTGTAGGGTGGGCACGTATTTTGTGCCCACGCGGAGCGGGGTGTTCGGATTGTACGTGGGCACAGACAACGTGCCCACCCTACCGGGCTCCGCGCCTCTGTGGCGAATAAAAGACTTACCCACCCAGCTTGACCACCACCTCGGCCACCCGCCGCCCCAGTGCCTTGCACAGGCGTTTTTCTTCCTCGCTGAGCGGATTCTTGTTGTCGATCCCGGCCAGGTGGCTGGCCCCGTATGGGGTGCCGCCAGTAGAGGTGTGCATCAGGTCGGTCTCAGAATAGGGCAGACCGCAGATCAGCATGCCGTGGTGCAGCAAAGGCAGCATCATCGATAGCAGGGTGCTTTCCTGTCCACCATGCAGGCTGGAGGTGGAGGTGAATACGCCGGCGGGTTTGCCGGACAGGGCGCCGGACAGCCACACATCGCTGGTGGAATCGATGAAATATTTCATCGCTGAGGCCATGTTGCCAAAGCGAGTGGGGCTGCCGAGGATCAGGCCGGCGCATTCGCGCAGGTCGTCGTGGCTGGCGTAGGGTGGGCCGCTGGTGGGGATGTCGTCCTCCACGGCCTCGCAGACGGTGGACACGGCCGGTACGGTGCGCAGGCGCGCCTGCGCACCGCTGACTTCTTCGACGCCGCGGGCGATCTGTTGTGCCATGGCGGCAGTGGCGCCGTGACGGCTGTAATAGAGAATCAGTATTTCGGCCATCTCAGAGGATTTCCAGCACGTCTTCCGGCGGCCGGCCCAGGGCGGCCTTGCCGTCCTTGACGACGATGGGGCGTTCGATGAGCTTGGGGTGCTCGACCATGGCGCGAATCAGGCTGTCGTAGCTGAGTTCGGGATTATCCAGGCCTAGCGCCTGGTATTCGGTTTCTTTCTGCCGCATCAGCTGGCGTGGTTCCAGTCCCAGCATGTCGAGGAGGGCCTTCAGGGTGGCCTCATCCGGCGGGGTTTCGAGGTATCTGACCACCTCGGGCTGGATGCCGTGTTGTTCGAGCAGCTGCAGCGTCTGGCGTGATTTGGAACAGCGCGGGTTGTGGTAAATGGTGGTGTTCATTGGTTTTTTCCGTTTATCTGCCTGCTTGTGAGTCTGTACGTATTGTAGCCGCCACTGGCCAGGGGCGGTAGCTGGAATGCTGTCCGGCAACGCCCGCGGATTTCTTGACAGCCCATTGGGGCCGGTGATAGCTTGACCAGAATTTCCGACTTCCCGGATTCACGTTGTAGCTGAGCTATTTTAAGCTAACCAATGACAATCCTCGGCCACCGCCCATGACATCCCGTTCCTCACGATCCTGTCTTTGCCGTATGTTTTTCGCGGGACCGCTTTTTGCAGCGCTGCTTTCGGCCTGTGCCGGGGTGCCCGTGCAGGAAATGAGCGATGCCCGACAGGCCGTTGAAGCCGCACGGCAGGCAGAGGCGCGGACTTATGCGCCCGAGGAACTTCAGGCCGCTGAGAATCTGTTGCAGCGTGCCGAGGAGGCGCTGGCGGAAGGCTATTACCGGCAGGCTCGCGAGGATGCGGAAGCCGCGCATGAGCAGGCTGTCAACGCGCAGTCGAAATCTTCCCATTAGTCATTTCTGACGTACCTCCCTAACCCTGATGAACTGGATAAGTACCTTCACGAAATAATTTTCTGCAAAATGCGCAGGAAATTATTCCTAAGATACTAAATTTTTTGCAGATTTGTGCCTTGCGAGTATGCTTGGCATGGGGAATGGCGGGCTGATTGTGTAGTCGGTGTTTCCATGAGCCGTAATACCCATCGAGTAATACCCATCGAGAGTGTCCTGAGACACTGGGAGGTAGAGGATGAGGAGTGTTGAAAAGACCGGGCTGTGGTTGGCCTTGATGCTAACGGGTGTGCTGGCGGGGTGTGCTTCGATGCCGGGCGGAGAATCCGTGCTGGAGCCAGAGAGTCAGGCCGCTGAGGGGCGATCTGCGACAGGGCCCGAGAGCATGGCAGCTGAGGGTGAATCCGCGACGCCAGCGGAGGACGACGCTGCCGAGGCTCTGGCCGAAGCACCCGCCGCAGCCAGTGTGCCGGCGCCGCGTTCGTCCACGCTGGCGTTGGCCGAGGCCCGTGGTGATATTGATGCGGCGATGGCCGATGTCCGCATGGCGGAGGCGCGCGGCATGCCGCAGCCAGAGGCCAAGGCACGGCTGCAGCAGGCCCGCGAAGCGGTGGATGCAGGTGATGCCACACAGGCGCGCAAACTGGCCGGGGAGGCGGGCACACGTGTGCGTGCCGCCCTGAATGACCGCTACGCCGGAATGGCGCAGCAGCGTATTGCCCTGTTGCGCGATGAGTATTCGGGCAAGATGAGTTCGACGCAGCGTATGCGGCTGGATTCGGCAGAATCGGCTCTGAAGGCAGGCCAGTCCGAGGTAGCGCTGATGCTGGTGAGTGCGCTGGTGGGCGAGGTTGCGCCCGATGCGGTCTTCAAGCCCCCGGTGACGAGCGATGGCAAGCTGGCGCAGGTGACGGTGCGTGAAGGCGACACCTTGTCGGCGATTACCGCGCGTGCCGAAGTCTATGGCAATGCGGACCTGTGGCCGCTGCTGCTGAAGGCTAACCGCGACAAGCTCCAGCGTGTCGATGAAGTGCCGGTGGGCATCGAGCTGGTGATCCCCCGTAATGCCTCGCAGGAGGAGATCAAAGAGGCGCTGGCCCAGGCGCGCTGACCGGCCTCGCCCTTTCTTGCCGCTAAGGGCGGCGGGTACAGACCCTGACGGCTCCCTACAAAAACCTGGTAGGGTGGGCAGGCTTTTCATGCCCACGTGGAATATGCGCCAACCGCGTGGGCACAAAAAACGTGCCCACCCTACATGGCTTTCCGTTTTTTAAAGAGCTTTTTTTGTGGGAAGCCGTCAGGTACAGACCCCTATTTCTGCTCTATGGGGATACCGGCAATCCGGGCCCGCCACTGTGCGGGCCCTTTTTCGTGGATGGATTCGCCGCGGCTGTCTACCGCCACGGTGACCGGCATGTCTTCCACCACGAATTCCTGGATTGCCTCCATGCCCAGTTCCGGGAAGGCGACGATCCTTGATGAGCGGATGGCCTTGGAGACCAGGTAGGCCGCACCCCCGGTAGCAATGAGGTAGACCGCACCATGGCGGGCGATGGATGCGATGGTCGCCGGGCCGCGCTCGGCCTTGCCGATCATACCCAGCAGGCCGGTCTTTTCCAGCAGGGTGTCGGTGAACTTGTCCATGCGCGTGGCGGTAGTGGGGCCGGCGGGGCCGACGACCTCGTCACGCACCGCGTTCACCGGACCCACGTAATAGATGAAGCGGCCACGCAGGTCGACACCTTCGGGCAGGGGTTCGCCACGATCAAGCCGATCGATGAGCTTTTTGTGGGCGGCGTCACGCCCGGTGAGCAGATGGCCGGAGAGCAGCAGGGTTTCGCCGGGCTGCCAGTCGCGCGCCTGCTCTGGCGTTACGCGGTCAAGATCGACGCGGCGGGCGCTGTCCTGGCTGGCGAGGGTGATGTCGGGCCAGTCTTCCAGCCTTGGTACCGGCAGCTGCGCCGGGCCGTTGCCATCCAGGCTGAAATGGATGTGGCGGGTGGCGGCGCAGTTGGGGATCAGTGCCACGGGCTGGGAGGCGGCGTGGGTGGGATAGTCCAGTACCTTCACATCCAGCACCGTGGTCAGGCCACCCAGTCCTTGCGCACCAATGCCCAACGCGTTGACCTTGTCGAACAGGGTCAGGCGCAGTTCCTCGGCGGTGTTCTGCGGCCCGCGCTCGCGCAGGGCCTGGATATCGATGGGCACCATCAGCGACTGCTTGGCCAGCAGCATGGCCTTCTCCGGGGTGCCACCGATGCCGATACCGAGGAGGCCGGGTGGGCACCAGCCGGCGCCCAGCTTCGGTACCGTTTCCAGTATCCAGTCCACCATAGAGTCGCTGGGGTTGAGCACCGTGAAGCGGGCCTTGTTCTCCGAGCCGCCGCCCTTGGCGGCGATGGTGATCTCTACCTTGTCGCCGCGCACCAGTTCGGTGTGGATCACCGCCGGGGTATTGTCGCCGGTGTTGCGGCGCTGGCCGGCGGGATCGCTGACCACCGAGGCGCGCAGTGGATTGTCCGCATCAAGATAGGCGCGGCGTACGCCTTCGTTAATCATTTCCTCCACGGATTGCGTGCCCGCCCAGCGTACGTCCATACCCACACGCAGAAAGACCACCACGATACCGGTGTCCTGGCAGATCGGCCGATGTCCTTCGGCGCATAGGCGTGAATTGACCAGAATCTGCGCCATGGCATCGCGCGCGGCGGGCGATGCCTCGCGCTGGTAGGCATCATGCAGGGCGTGGATGAAGTCAGGGCTGTGATAGTAGGAAATGTACTGCAGGGCGTCGGCAATGCTGGTGATAAAGTCTTCCTCGCGGATGACGGTCATCTGGAAATTCCTCGGTGATTTTGCCGCTGGATGGCGAGGCGGGAGGCGCAGGCCGGGAGCGCTGCAAACGCGTTTAAATATAGGCCACTTAGGTGGTTGACACAATGTGTTCTTTCGAGCAAACTACGCCGCTCCTTTCGGGAGGGGTTCCCGAGTGGCCAAAGGGATCAGACTGTAAATCTGACGGCTCCGCCTTCGGAGGTTCGAATCCTCCCCCCTCCACCATTTCTTCTTCACGGAAGACGGGCGAAAGGACAAGATTACAAGGTTAAATAGTGCAGTGCCCGGCGGGTGTAGTTCAATGGTATAACCTCAGCCTTCCAAGCTGATTATGTGGGTTCGATCCCCATCACCCGCTCCAGCTTGCTTGAAGGTGTTTTGGGTCTTTAGTCTGCTTATTTGGGCTGTGGGCTATTTACTCGTTATAGAAGAGTTTAGTGTTGCCCATATAGCTCAGCGGTAGAGCACTCCCTTGGTAAGGGAGAGGTCCCCAGTTCAATTCTGGGTATGGGCTCCAGCATGTGTTGTATCAATTTCAGTGTGTGATTAGGGGAGTCGTGAAATGTCCAAGGAAAAATTTGAACGAACGAAACCGCATGTCAACGTTGGCACCATTGGCCACGTTGATCATGGCAAGACCACGCTGACTGCAGCCCTGACCAAGGTCATGGCCGAAAAGCACGGTGGTGAATTCAAGGCCTACGACCAGATC
>JAJRWE010000017.1 GCA_024276955.1 Gammaproteobacteria bacterium | reverse complement strand
GCGGCGATGGCGGGGGTGACCTCCAGAAACCAGGTCAGGCCATCCTTGGGGTTGATGCCGGACCAGGTCAGGACGCCGAAGAAGATGGCCAGCCATGCTGCGGTCATTATGTTGCCATTTTCTGCTTTAGTGTTGTGCGTGTCCATGGTCTTGCCCTGTACTGTGCTGCATGGTGTCTGGTGATGTGGCAGGTGTGTGTGTCGCATGACCGGCCGTCATGTGGCTCAGGGGCGAGGCGAGGGTCCAGATGCCAAAACCGATCACCAGAATGGCGGCGATGCTTCGCACCAGTTTTCTTTGAATCCAGCCCTTGAGTTGGTGTGCGAACACACCGCTGGCGAGCATTACCGGCAGGGTGCCGAGGCCAAAGCTGGCCATCACCAGGGCGGCCTGGTGCCAGCTGCCAGTGGAGACGGCGAGGGTCAGGGTGCTGTAGGTCAGGCCGCAGGGCAGCCAGCCCCACAGGGCGCCGAGCAGCAGGGCCTGCGAGGGTCGGGTGACGGGCATCAGGCGGTTGCCCAAGGGCTGCAGGCGTTTCCACACATGGCCGCCGAGCCTTTCCAGGTGTACCAGGCCGCGCCACCAGCCGGCCAGGTAGAGGCCCATGGCGATCAACATCAGTCCGGCAAAGATGCGCAGGCCGGGGCCGAGGATGCCGATCGGCCCTTGCAGCAGCATACCCAATCCGCCCACCAGGGCGCCGGCAACGCTGTAGCTGAAGATGCGCCCGGTGTTGTAGAGCAGTAGGGTGGGCAGGGCGCTACGAGGCTTGCGCTGCTGTTCCGGCAGGGCGAAGCTGAGGGCGTTCATGATGCCGCCGCACATGCCGATGCAGTGGGCGCCGCCGAGCAGGCCGATGATGAAGGCGGAGGTGAGGGTGATGACGGGATCGTTCATGTGTTTTGGGCGGCCGGGTTTATTTTTGGGAATCCGCGACGGCGCGCCTGACTACCGGTAAAATGCAGATCTGCATGATCCTGGAATGATTCATTGGTACCCCATTTTACTCACCTCTCGCGGTAATTGCTGAAAATGAAGAATAAAGTCTTTCTGAGCGTCCTGCTGGGCAGCCTGTTGCTGGTTCTGATCGCTATTATGTTGCCCGCCCCTGATAGCGATCGCGGCCAGTTTTTGCCTTGGCAGATCGAGCACACGGCCGATGGGGCGACGCGCGTGTTCGGTATTACCCTGGGCGAGACGACACTGGATGAGGCGGAGCAGCAGATGCATGGCGCTGCCGAGATTACCCTGTTCGCCACCCCGGACGGCCGCCGCAGAGTGGAGGCCTATTTCGACAAGGTGGTGCTGGGGGGATTTTCGGCCAAGATGGTGATGGTGATACAGCTGACGCAAGACGAGGCGGAGGCGATGTTTTCCCGCGGTGTGCGTATCAGCACCATGGGCAGCGGCACCAACAAGGTGACGCTTGCTTCGGAGGATGTACGGCGGGTCTACGCGACACCCATTGTCAGTCTGGCCTATCTGACACGCACGACGCTGGATGACGAGCTGCTGTTGAAGCGTTTTGGCGAGCCATCTGCCCGCGTTACCGAGCTGAAAAACGGTACGGTTCACTGGTTGTATCCCGAGCTGGGTCTGGATATTGCGCTGAGCAGTAAGGGGAAAGCGGTGTTGCAGTATGTTTTGCTCAAGGATTTTGAGGCGCTGGTGAAGCCGCTGCGTGAGATGAGGCCGGCCGATGTTAAGGACTGAGTAGGCTCTACAGTCCTCAGTCCTCAGTCCTCAGTCCTCAGTCCTCAGTCCGCATCCGGCCAATTCCTGCCCGGATCTTTCTTCACCGCCTGCCCCTCTGCCGGCTTGCGGCGTCTTCTTCCACGTTTTTTCTTGTTGCCATCCTCGTCCATCAGCAGGCGCTGGGCGTCGCCTTCCAGGTCATCGTACTGGCCGCTCTTCACGGCCCAGATCAGCACGCCGACCATGATCAGGCCAAGGAAGATCATGCCGGGAATCAGGGCGTAGATGACGTCCACTATTTATTGCTCCTCGTTTGTGTGAACAGGGTGCGGATGCGGGCTGCATTGCCGATCACCAGCAGCGAACTGGCGGGCATGGCAATGGCCGCCACCAACGGGGTGATCACCGCGCCCATGGCCAAGGGTATCATGATGATATTGTAGGCGATGGAGATACCGATGTTCTGGCGGATGGTGCGCAGGGTGCGGTGCGACAGGGCGACGGCGAGGCCGACCTTGTCCAGTTCATCGTTCATCAGCACGATGTCGGCGCTTTCGCCGGAGACATCGGTGCCGGAACCCAGGGCGATGCCGACATTGGCGCGGATCAGCGCCGGGGCATCGTTGATGCCGTCGCCGACCATCGCGACCTTGGCGCCCTTTCCCTGTAATTCGTGGATGATGCGATCCTTGTCTTGTGGCAGCACCTCGGCGATGACTTCCATGCCGCCCAGTTGTTTGGCAATGGCCTCGGCCACGGTGCGGCGGTCGCCGCTGAGCAGGGTCAAGCGCATGCCGGCGGCGCGCAGGCTGTCGATGAGGGCGCGGGCATCTGCACGCAGGCGGTCTGCGACGGCGATGATGCCGGCTTCGCGGCCATCGACGGCGACGTGTACACAGGTCATGGCCTGGGTCTCCCATTCCGCTACCGTGTGCTGTAGCTCGTCGCTGCAGGTAATGCCGTTCTGCGACAGCCAGTGGGCGGTGCCGACAATGAGTTCGTGTTCGCCCACTTGGCCCTTGAGGCCGTGGCCGGGTTTGTTGACCACGTCGCGGGCCTGCAGGGGCGGCAGGTCGCGGGCCTCGACTTCGGCCTCAATGGCGCGGGCAATACTGTGTTCGGAGAACTGCTCCAACGCTGCGACCTGGGTGAGCAGGGTGTCCTCGTCGGTGTCGCCCTGGGTGATCACTGCCTTGACCCGCATCCGGCCCTCGGTGAGGGTGCCGGTCTTGTCGAACACGAAGTGGTCGATGTGCGAGAGGGTTTCCAGCACTTCGCCGTTCTTGATCAGGATGCCGTGGCGGGCGCCGAGCCCGGCGGCCGAGGCGATGGCCATGGGCGTGGCAAGGCCGAAGGCGCAGGGGCAGGTGATGATGAGCACCGAGGTGGCGGCCATCAGTGCCACTTCGAAATGGCCGTGGTTGTACCAGAAGACGAAGGTGGCGGTGGCCAGCAGCAGGGTGATGGCGACGAACCAGGGCACGATGCGGTCGGCGGTGCTCTGGATCGGGGCCTTGGAGGTCTGCGCCTCTTCCACCAGGCGGATGATGCGCCCCAGTGAGGTATTGCGCAGGGTGCTTTCGACGCGCACGGTGAGGGCGCTGTCGTTATTCAGGGTGCCGGCAGAGACTTTGTCGCCTACGGTTTTGGCCAACGGGCGGGATTCACCGCTGAGCATGGACTCGTCGATGCTGCTGTGGCCCTCAATGATTTCGCCATCCACCGGGATGTGGTCGCCAGGGCGGATCAGCACGATATCGCCGGGTTTAACGGCGCGGATCGGCAGCAGGACTTCTTCACGTTCACCATTTTCGCGCTCACGCAGCACCGTGGCGCCGCGTGGCTGCAGGTCCAGCAGGCGCTGGGTCGAGGCGATGGCCTGGCGCTTGGTGGCGGCCTCCAGATAGCGGCCGACGAGGATCACGAACAGGAAGTTGACCACCGTGTCGTAGTAGACCTCACCGGTGGTGGGCTGGGTGATAGTGATGTAGAGAGAATAGGCATAAGTGACCGTGGCGCCGATGGCGATGGGCAGGTCCATGGTCAGGTGTGCACGGCGCAGGCCGGTCCAGGCGCCGTGGAAAAAGGGCCAGCCGGAATACAGCAGGGTCGGCGTGGCCAGGGCGAAACCGACCCAGTGGAACAGATTGCGGAATTCGCCTTCATCGGCGCCGCTGTATAGGGCGATGGAGACCCACATCAGGTTCATCGCGCTGAAACCGGCGAAGGCCATGCGGAACAGCATGGAGCGATTTTGTCGTTTCAGCTGGCCTTCGGCGACCTCCGGGTCGTAGGGGACGGCGGCGTAGCCGATGTGGCCGAGGTGGGCGAGGATCTGCGACAGTTTGACCTGTTCGTTGTCCCAGCGCACGGCAAGGCGTTTTCCGGACAGGTTGACGGCCACCTTGAGCACACCGGACAGTCGGCCCAGGGAACGCTCGATGAGCCACACGCAGGCGGCGCAATGGATGCCTTCCACCAGCAGGCTGATTTCGCGCTCGCGGGCCAGTTCATCAATGAACTCGGCCTGCACCTCATCCAGATCGTAGAGGGCGAGGTCTTTGGGCGCCTCGGGTGGCGGCGCCAGGGGCGTGCCGTCGGGGGTGCGGTCGTAAAAGCCCTCCAGTCCGGCGTCGTAAATGGCGCTGCACACCATCTGGCAGGCGGGGCAGCAGAAGCGTTGTGGCTCGTCTTCGATCACCTGCTCGAAGACCATATTGTCGGGCAGCGGCAGGCCGCAGTGAAAGCAGCCGTCGGGTGAGTTGTTTGTGTCGTCCGGTGCGGCGCGATCCGCCGATCGCGGAGAGGGTGGGTTCACGAAGGGTTCAGGGGTCTATCGCCGCCTCATTGCAAATGCGCAGAGATACGATGGGACATGTTAAAGGTATTCTCGCCGTCTTTGACGGTGATATTCAGATCCCAGATACCGGGCAGTGGGAAGGCAATCAGCGCCTGATACTGCCCGGGGGCCGCTTGATCCAGGCGTATCTTAAAATCGGCATCGGCATCGGAGGGGCGGTAGGCGACCACGGAAACATCGGCATCCATGATGGGGATGCCGCGCGAGTCGACGGCGCTGAAGCGGAAGGTATCAGGCTGCCGGGTGGTGATTTGCGCGGGGATCGCCAGTTTGGTGTCCCAGTTCAGGGCATCCTGTGCGGCCATGATTTTCAGCACGTTTTCTTCGTAGTCACGGCCCCGGTCGTAATAATCTTCCGTAACCAGCCCCGGACTGGTGGTAATGGCAAAGAAGATGAACACGGCATTGACGGTGATAAATGTGGCGATAAGCCCCAGTCCAGCGAGGATCCAGGGGTTGCGCATTGCCTCCGGGTTGTCTTGTGAATAGCGCTTGCGAAGATTGGAAAGGGTGTCTGAGATTGCCATGGGTTTGCTCCTGTCTTGCCTAGTTCTTTGGTCCGAAGAACATGCTCTTGTATTCCACCACATGATCCGGTGTTGTGATGTCCTGCACGCGGAAGTAGATCGGTAGGGTGTCTTGCGTCAGTTTAGCATTCGGGATGCGTACGTACACGGTGTGTGGCGTAACCCGGCCGTTGGGCAGGCTAAAGGGTTCCTCGGCACCGATCAGCTTGAGGTCGGGATGGCCGGTGGCGCTGACATTGACCTGCATGACGGCATCGGTCTTGTTGAGGATCTTCAGCACATACTTGTTCTGGATGCTGCCATTACTCTGCAACACGAACAGGGGCTGGCGTTCGTGCAGCACCTTGAGTTCCAGCGCGCCCAGGGTGTTCAGGCCATAGATGATGCCGGCGATGGAGAGCAGCATGATGCCGAAGTACGCCAGTACCCGTGGGCGCTTGTGCAGCGGCGGCTGGGGCTTGCCTTCCATCTCGTCCAGCGAGGCATAGCGGATCAGGCCGCGAGGGCGTTTGATCTTGTCCATGATGACGTCGCAGGCATCAAGGCACATACCACAGGTGATGCAGCCTTCCTGCTGGCCATCGCGGATATCGATGCCGGTGGGGCAGACGGCGACGCATTGCTTGCAGTCGATGCAGTCGCCGAGTTTCTTGTTGTTGTCGTCGACCTTCTTCTTCAATTTACCGCGAGGTTCGCCGCGGTGCTCGTCGTAGGTGGGCAGGATGGTTTCGCAGTCGTACATCATGCCTTGCAGGCGGGCATAGGGGCACAGCCAGAAGCAGACCTGTTCGCGCATGAAGCCAGCGAAGACATAGGTGAAGAAGGTGAAGGTGCCGACGGTGACCCAGGCGAACAGGGGCGCCTGCAGGGTCAGGTATTCCTTCCACAGGGTTGGCGCATCGCCGAACCAGAGGGTGAAACTGATGCCGGTGAGCAGGCCGATGAGGATCCAGAGGGTGTGCTTGATGACCTTGATGCGGATTTTTTCAAAGGTCCACGGCGCATGATCGAGCTTGCGGCGCTTCAGCGGCGGGCCCTCGAGCTTTTCATCGAGCCAGGTGAAGACATCGGTCCAAACGGTTTGAAAACAGAAATAGCCACAGAATATGCGCCCGGCAATGGAGGTGACGGCGGCCAGCAGCAAGGCAAAGAACAGCAACACCAGGGCCAGCATCCACACATCCTGCGGCAGGATGGTGAGGTCGAAGATGTGAAACTGGCGGCCGGGGATGTCGAACATGATCGCCTGCTTGCCGTTCCAGCGCATGTAGGGACCGAGGAACAGGATCAGCCAGATTGAGGCGGTGTACCACTTGATAGTGCGGAACAGTCCCGGGGCGCGCTTGGCGTGAATGGTTTCGCCACCGGTATTGATAGGCACCTCATGGTAAAGCTCATCGATGTGGGTGTCGGGCTGGTCTTCTTTGGGAGTGCTCATGCGGGCTTCCGGTGCACCGGGTTTGGTGCTTACTGTATTTCCAGTGGATGCCGCGAAACTGTCTCAGGGAAACGGCAGAATGCGGTACGTCTTAGCAGGTTGTTGGGCGGGTCGTTAAAAAGGGCGCCCCACGAATGGCACTGACTTAAGCTTGAGAGGCTTGGAATAACGTCATTCCCGCGAAGGCGGGAATCCAGAATGTAGGGAGTTTCAAGCATCTTGGATTCCGGGTCTTCACTTCGTTCCGCCCGGAATGACGGTATTTTCGGCTCTAACTCTAAGTCAGTGCCATTCGGGCGTCCCACCTTTTTTAACGACCTGTCAGAGGGCACTTTTAATGATTCAGCGCAAGCTGCGCTGAATCATTAGAAATGTCCTTCAGTCTTCGGAATGCGTGCTGTCCATCAGGCGCTTCAGGCGGATAGCGAGGAAGACAAAGATAATGATGGTTACAACAACGGCGGCAATGGAGCCAAGGGCTACTGCGTCCATGATAGTTCCTCTTGTGACGTTTTGTGAAGAAAATGCTGCGCAGCAATCATCTGCTGCGCAGCATCCGTGTATCGACCGGGGCTGACCTACTGGCCACCACCCAGCTGGTGCACATAGACGGCAAGCTTGGTGATGTCGGTCGCGCTCAGCTGATTCTCGAAGCTGGGCATCACGGCGTTGCGTGCCGTGTCCTCACCGGTGTTGACGCCATTGGCGATGGTGTACTTGACGCTTGCCAGCTGATCCTGCGAGCTAAAGCGCCAGATGCCATCGGTCAGGTTGGCCGAGCCCATCATGTGCATGCCCTTGCCGTCGGCGCCGTGGCAACCGCTGCAGCCTGCATCGTCGAACAGGGCCTTGCCGGCGGGCTGGCTGTCGCCATTGCCCTGGCTCAGCGCCATCACGAAGTTGGCCAGATCATCGATCTCCTTCTCGGAGCGCTGATCCTTGAAGCCAGGCATCATGCCCTGACGTCCAGCGACGATGGATTCCTGGATGGACTCCACACTACCACCGAACAGCCAGTCATCGTCGGCCAGTACCGGGAAGCCCGGATTGCCAGCGCCACCGGCACCGTGGCAGGCCGCGCAGCGGTCACCAAACAGCACCTTGGCGGAGCTGATGGTGTAGCTGGTCAGGTCACTGTCGGCGAGGATGGCGGCAGCGGACATGCCCTTGAGCTTGTTCTCCCAGGGCGCACGTACCTGCTCGATCTTGCTCAGGTCTTCCTTGTACTCCTTGATCTGCGTCCAGCCCATGATCCCCTTGGTGTGGCTGTCAATCAGGGGGATCGAAGGGTAGAGGAGGAAGTACACAAGCACCCAAGCGATGCTGGCATAAAAGCTGATCATCCACCAACGTGGCGGTTCGTTGAGCAGCTCCCGCAGGTTGTCATCCCAGACGTGGCCGGTATCGCCGACCTGATTGGTTTTTTTATCACTCATTTCCTGCCCTCCGTATCAAGGCGGTCTTCGTCCAGTGGAATGAAGCGCTGCGCTTCCAGCTTCTCCCGGTTGGACGGATGCAAGGCGTACACATAGATAGCAATCATCAAGAAGAAGACGACCACGGTCATGATCAGGCCGACCCAGTCATTCGATGTCATTGCTGCCCAGTCGGTTTGAAAATACTCTTGCAGACTAGTCACGATAGCTCACCCCGTAGTCGAGTTTGGCCATGGTGCCAAGTACCTGGAGGTAGGCGACCATGGCGTCCATTTCGCTCTTGCCGTTAACGGCGGCGGCAGCGCCAGCGATGTCGGCATCGGTATAGGGAACGCCGATGGTCCTCATGCCTTCCATGTGTCGGGTCATGGTGCCGCCATCGACCATGGCCGTGACCAGCCAGGGGTAGTTGGGCATCACGGACTCGGGTACCACGGAACGAGGGGCGATCATGTGCCTGACATGCCACTCGTCGGAGTACTTGCCGCCCACGCGGGCCAGATCAGGTCCGGTACGCTTGGAGCCCCACTGGAAGGGGTGGTCGTAGATGGACTCTGACGCCAGAGAGTAGTGGCCGTAGCGTTCCTTCTCATCACGGAACGGGCGGATCATCTGTGAGTGACACAGATAACAGCCTTCGCGGACGTAGATGTCACGGCCCGCCAACTCCAGTGCGGTGTAAGGACGGATGCCATCACCCGCCTTCCAGCTCTCCAGAGTTTGGCCTTCCTTGCGATCCCACATGATCTCGGGACGCTGGTTGTGCTCCATGGTGCTCTTCAGATAGAACAGCGGCACGATTTCCACGATGCCGCCGATGGAGAGGACGAACGCGGACATCAGGATCATCGCCCAGATGTTGCGTTCCAGCTTGTCCTGCAGCTTGGTTGAATAGATTTTGTCAGCCATGATTAGTCTCCCTTAGGCGCGAGCCGGTTCGGCACTGGTGGACGGATTGGTGCTCGCCTGACGGATAGTCATCACCACGTTGTACAGCATCACGACGCCGCCCAGCATGTAGAGGAATCCACCGACTACACGCATGACGTAGTAAGGATGCATGGCGGCGACGGACTCAGCAAAGGTGTAAGTCAGGGTGCCGAAGGCATCGTAGTCTCTCCACATCAGGCCCTGCATGATGCCGGAAATCCACAGTGCAATGATGTAGATCACAGTGCCGATCGTGGCCAGCCAGAAGTGGGTATTGATCAGCTTGTTGGAGTACATCTCGGTGTTCCACAGCTTCATCACCATGTGATACAGCGCACCGGCCGCCACCATGCCGACCCAGCCCAGGGCGCCGGAATGCACATGACCGACGGTCCAGTCCGTATAGTGAGACAGGGCGTTGACGGTCTTGATCGACATGATCGGACCTTCGAAGGTCGACATGGCGTAGAAGGCCAGTGAGGCGATGAGGAAGCGCAGTACGTAGTCGGTGCGCAGTTTGTCCCAGGCACCGGACAGGGTCATCATGCCGTTGATCGCGCCACCCCAGGAAGGGATGATCATGGCGATGGAGATGGCGGCACCCAGTGAGCCGGTCCAGTCAGGCAGGGCGGTGTACTGGAGGTGATGCGCACCGAGCCAGACATACCCGAAGGTCAGGGCCCAGAAGTGAATCACCGACAGGCGGTACGAGAACATCGGACGGTTGGCCTGCTTGGGCACGAAGTAGTACATGATGCCAAGGAAGCCGGCGGTCAGGTAGAAGCCCACCGCATTATGCCCCCACCACCACTGGATCATGGCGTCCTGCACACCAGAGAAAATGGAGTAGGACTTGAACATGCCGACCGGGATGGCGAGGCTGTTCACCACGTGCAGGTAGGTGATCATGATCATCATGCCGAGGAAGAACCAGTTCGACACGTAGATGTGCGAGCTCTTGCGGTTGGCGATGGTCATCACGAAGTTAACGGTGTAGGCGATCCAGACCACGGCGATGGCGATATCGATCGGCCATTCCAGTTCGGCGTACTCCTTGCCGGAGGTCAGACCCAGTGGCAGGGTGATGACGGCGGAAACGATGATCAGGTTCCAGCCCCAGAAGGTGAACCAGGCCAACTTGTTGCTCCACAGCTTGACGCCACAGGTGCGCTGTACGCTGTAGAAGGCGGTCGCCATGAGCACACAGCCGCCGAAGGCGAAGATGACCGCGTTGGTGTGTAAGGGCCGCAATCGCCCGAAGGTCAGGTAGGGAATGTCGAAATTTAACACTGGCCAGGCCAGCTGCGATGCAATAATAACACCCACCAGGGTGCCGACGACCAAGTAGATAACGGCGGCTACACTGAACCACCTCACTACATCAAAATGGTACTTCTCGGTTGTTTCCACGATTGTCACCTCCCGACTTTTCGCGTGGTTTTGGTTTTATCAAAACGTAAAATCATTTATTGATGCATTATGGATGCATCTTTAGAGCAGGTCCAAGACTTTACCTATTCCAGAGCCTTGTCAAGAAATTTTTGGCCCTCCAAATGGTTTGGCGGGCAGGTTGCACCGCGTGGTAGAAATAGCGTGTTTTTGTGTGGCCTGACGAGGATTGTGGGGAGCGGGGGACGATCTGTAATACGGCTATGGTGCATAATAAAAAACACTCTCGACAGTCGTGAAGCCGGGCCTGATTCAGGGCCCCCTGCGCCATTATTACCTCAGTAAAAAACAAAGGTACTTGGCGTCCCAGTAGTCAAGATAGTTGAAAACCGGGAACGATCAACAAATGCGGGAAAAAACTTGCGCCACCGGCGACGTAAAAAAGCAGCGTCGGGTCATTTACGGCACTGATTCCCTGCTAAATCTTTCCGCTGTTTGTTACATATTAATGACTTTGTGCGCGGAATATTGTATGCGGCTAGCTGAACGCTGGCTGAATGCGCGATTATGGACAAGGCTGTGGGTAGGGCGCTTATCGGTCGAGCAGTGCCAAGCATGCGCCACCAGTAAGGTGGATGGGGCGTGAGGGCTGTGAGAATTATTCGTCCAGTATGACATTGCGCAGTTGGGCGGCGGCATCTTCGGGGCTGATGGTGTTCACGAACAGGCCTGCGCCCAGTTCGAAGCCGGTGGGGATGCTGGTGCGCGGACAGATTTCCAGATGCCAGTGAAAGCTCTCCTGCCCGTCGTCAACCGCGTTGCTAGGTGGCAGGGAGTGGAGAAAGTAATTGTATTGTACGCCGCCCAGCACCGCCTCCAGTCGTGACATGGTGCGTTTCAGTACGCGCCCAAGGTCGGTGAGATCCTCGGCCGTGACGGCCCGGTAATCGGCCTGGTGATGCAGGGGGAGGATATGGATCTCCCACTCGTAGCGGCTGGCGAAGGGCTTGATGGCGATAAAACGTTCGCCGCGCTCGATGACGTACTGGCCCACGTCCAGCTTGCGGCGAACCTGGCCTGATTCGCGGTCGTAGATAGTGGCCTCGAAGGTCAGGGCCTCATCGATCAGCGAGCAAAAAATACAGCGGTGATTCTTGTCGAAGAAGCGCTGGCTGGCGTCCATCTCGGCCTGTACGTTGTCCGGCACCACCGGCATGGCGATGACTTGGCTGTGGGTGTGCGGGATGCTGCCGCCGGCGGCGGGGCCGAAATTCTTGAACACCAGCACATAGCGCAGGCGTTCGTCGGTGCGGTAAAGATCCACCACGCGGTCGCGGTAGGCGCCGAACAGCATGGCCAGGTGTTCGACACTCATTTCATGCAGGCCGATGCCGTGATGGTTGTGGTCGATAATGACCTCGTGGCGCCCATAACCATCAATGGTCTGCTGCAGGCCGAAGGAAAAGTTGGGGTTCTGGCGATCATCGCCCAACACCGGGTAGAGGTTTTCGACAATGCGAATCTTCCAGTTAGCGCGCGAGGGATAGGTGGCGATCTCCGGTGGCGTCATGTGTTCATTGCCGGTGCAAAAGGGGCAGGTATCGACATGCTTGCGGGTGTCGCGTGGGGCCGCCCATTCGGCCTGTTTGGGGCGCATGCCACGTGCCGTGGTGACCAGTACGGACTGTGTGGGAACGATGGGGTTGATGCGAATTTCGCGGACGGTTTCTTCCTGGGTGGCTTGCTCGTCGGCCATGCCTGCTGTCTCCCGATTGCACTGCAACGTGTGCAAAAAGAGTAGTAGGCCTGCGCGGGGACGCGCGCAAAATATTTTGATTTACCCATTAAAATAAGGGCAATTTGTGGGGGGTTACAGTTCCCAGTCGGTGATATGTAACTGTAGATCGGTGTTCTCGTCCTCGATCACCACGCGGCCGCGCACCGAGTGGCCGGCGCGGTAGACAGACTCCGGATCACCTGTGATCAACGGATGCCATGCGGGCAGAGGCTTGCCCTCGCTGAGCAGGCGATAGCTGCAGGTCTTGGGCATCCAGCCGAATTGGGGGATGTTTTCCACCGTCAACACCGCACAGCTTGGCACGCGCGTGGCGCGATTGGCGTAGTCGCCGCAGGTGCAGTGCTGCATGTCGAACAGGTGGCAGACGACGTTGCAGTAGAAGACCTCACCGGTCTCGTCGTCTTCCAGCTTGTGCAGGCAGCACTTGCCGCAGTTGTCGCACAGGGATTCCCATTCCTCGCGGTTCATTTCGGCGAGGGTCTTGGTTTCCCAGAAGGGTTTGTTATCGGGCATGAAGAGTACGGCTGGCGGGTTCAAAGGCGGCTATTCTATCAGTTGCCCCGGCGCCAGGTATGAAAGCGCCCCACCCAGTCGAGCAGCCTTTCCGGCTTGTGGTTTTTCTTCCACGCCCCGGCGACGAACTTGTTGGCCTCGGCCATGGTTGGGTAGATGTGAATGGTGGCGAGTATTTTATTCAAGCCCAGACCGTGTTTCATGGCCATGACGAACTCGGCGATCAGGTCACCGGCGTGCGAGCCGACGATGGTGACACCGAGGATCTTGTCCTTGCCGGGCACCGTCAGCACTTTTACCAGGCCATGATCCTCGCTGTCGGCAATGGCGCGGTCGAGGTCGTCGATACCGTAGGTGGTGATCTCGAAGGCAATGCCCTTTTCGCGTGCTTCCTGTTCATTGAGGCCGACGCGGGCGACTTCCGGGTCGGTATAGGTGGCCCAGGGAATCACGGAATAATCGACACGGAAGGATTTGAACGGGCTGAACAGGGCATTGACCGAGGCATACCAGGCCTGATGCGAGGCGGTGTGCGTGAACTGATAGGGGCCGGTGACGTCGCCGCAGACGTAGATGTTCGGGTAATTGGTGCGCAGGAAGGGATCGGCCTCGATGGTGCCGGTGCGGGCGATGCGGACATCCAGTGATTCGAGCCCGAAGCCCTGCGTGTTGGCGCGCCGGCCAAGGGCGATGAGTACGCGGTCGAAGGGGATGCTGACTTCCCCACCCGCGTGTGCACAGATCAGCGTGGCGTCGGCGCCACGGCCTTCAAAGTGGATGGCGGTATGCCCGGTGAGCACCTGCATGCCTTCGTCGATAAAACGCTGTTTGACCAGGGCGGAGATTTCACTGTCTTCGCGTGGCATGATGTGTTCGCCGCGTTGTACCAGGGTGACCTGGCTGCCCAGTCGCTGAAAGCTCTGTGCCAGTTCGCAACCGATGGGGCCGCCGCCGAGCACCAGCAGGCGCTGTGGTTGTTCGCGCAGATCCCAGAGGGTGTCCGAGGTCAGATAATCGACCGCATCGATGCCGGGAATGTCCGGTACGGCGGGCCGTGCGCCGGTGGCGACAATGATTGTGCGCGTCGTCAGCGTCCGGCCATTGACCTCGACTTCGAAGGGTGAACGAATCTGCGCATCACCCTGCACGACGTCCACGCCCAAGCGGGTAAAGCGCTCTACCGAGTCGTGCGGTTCGATCTTTTTGATGACCCGCTGAATGCGCTCCATCACCTCGGCGAAATCAAAGCTCACCTCGGTCTTTTGCAGGCCAAAATCCTTGGCCCGGTGGGCATAGCTGAGCATCTTCGCCGAGCGGATCAACGCCTTGCTGGGTACGCAGCCGGTATTGAGGCAGTCGCCACCCATTTTATGTTTTTCGATCAGCGCGACCTTTGCCTTCACGGTTGCCGCAATCAGCGCCGAGACCAGCCCTGCCGAGCCGCCCCCGATCACCACCAGGTTGTAATCGAAGCGCTTCGGTCGCGGATAGTGCTGCTGGATTTTGCGCTGTTTCAGCCATTCGACGAGCTTTTTGGCCAGCAGGGGGAACAGGCCCAGCAGGGCGAACGACAGCAACAGGCCCGGTGACAGAATGCCGGACAGGGAGTCCAGTTTCCCCAGCTGACTGCCGGCGTTTACATAGACAATGGTGCCCGGCAGCATGCCGATCTGGCTGACGAGATAGAAGCGCCATACCTTCATGGAGGTCAGGCCCATCACCAGGTTGATAATGAAGAAAGGAAAGATGGGGATCAGGCGCAGAGTGAACAGATAAAAATCACCGTCACGCTCGATGCCGGCGTTGACGGCCTTCAGTTTGTCGCCAAAACGGTTTTGCACATAATCACGCAACAGAAAGCGAGAGATGAGAAAGGCCAGCGTGGCGCCAATGGTGCTGGCGAAGGAAATGATCACGACACCGTAGGCCAGGCCGAAGATGGCGCCACCCGCCAGGGTCATGATGGCGGCCCCGGGCAGCGACAGGGCGGTGACCAGAATATATAACGAAAAATACAGGGCGATGGTTAGCGCCTGGTGGGCAGAGTAATAATCAAGAAACGACTGGTGCTGTGACTTGAGAAAATCGAGTGTCAGATACTGGCCGATATCGAAAATAAAAAAGGCGGCAATCAGTGCGGCGACAAGAAGCAGTACGGCACGGCGGGAATTCATGCAATATTTCCTGAATTTGTTGCGGAATACTTGGTTTGATTTCGTTTAGTGACTCAAAATCTGTGCGCTAGTTACAGCGGGCCGGAAATATTTGCTGGCCCGTCAAGCCAGTGGGATCATGGGCGTCAGCCATGTAGGGCGGGCACGTTTTTTGTGCCCACGCGGTTGGCGCATATTCCACGTGGGCATGAAAAGCCTGCCCACCCTACCAAGTTTTTGTGGGGAGCCGTCAGGGCCGATAATATTTGCCGACCCGTCAAGCCGGTGGAGTCATGGTCGTCAGGGTGGTCAATCGCGGAAAAAGTTCCCGAAAATATGCCAGACTCTGTCTTTCTTGTATCGTATCCAATGAGAAAACAGCATGAGCGAAGAACAGCCCTCTGTCGAACTGCGCATCCTGCGTGCGATGCGCCGCACCCTGACCAATGTGGCCAAGGATACCTAGTGGCCTGTCAACCCTTTATTGTCGGGTTCAGCGTTCCTGTGGTGTCTCACGGCAAGACGCCGTGCGCAGGCAATGGCCGTCGTCCTTGACAAGCACGGCAACACCGCCGTGGGGCACCACAGGAGCGCCCGAAGGGTTGCTCTGTCAGCGTCCATGGACTGCGTTGCGTCTCTTGCAAAGGACGAAGGCCATTTGCCGCGAGACGCGCCTTGCCATGAACGCTGACAGAGCAACTGAACCCGACAATAAAGGGTTGACAGACCACTATACCCCGCCCGGCATGCGTCATCCCCTGTCGGAAGAGACCGTCAATGATATCCGTGAGTGTCTGGCCCTGATCAGCGGTCGCGAGAATGAACTGGGCGGTATGGCGGGCGATGATCGCCCTCACTTTACCGATGAGGCTCGGGATACGGTGGTGGTGCAGATCGATACCCGCAATCTGCAGAAAAAGGATTAGTATTGCCTTTAATCTCTCCGGGTTGGATTCCTCTCTGCTCGCCTCAAGCGCCTACTTTATGGTGCAGTGAAATAATTTTATGGATCTGAATACGGTAGGCGCGGACCCTCGGGCCGTGATGGTTTTTCGACCTTGGCATCGCGGCCCAAGGGTCCGCTCCTACAACACAATACCCCGTCAGCATGCTGCGGGGTGGTTTATTTGGCGACATACATTGGCTGAATGTTGGCCCCCACCATGCCCACTATGAAGATGATGACTCACACCCGACAGACGTTTGCCCGTTTTGCCTTTGCCCCGCAGCGTAGGGTCTTGTTGCCTGTTTTACTGCTTGCGGCAATGTTCCTGGCTGACGGGGCGAAGGCGCTGACCTTCCCGCTGCCGGAGGCCGGCAACAGCCTGGTTGGCAAGGTTCAGTACGTAGCGGCCAGTCAGGAAGACACCCTGCTGGATATCGCACGTCGTTTCAATCTGGGGTTCAACGAACTGGTTGCCGCCAACCCGGGTGTTGATCCCTGGCTGCCGGGTGAAGGAACCCGGATCGTGGTTCCGACCCGCTTCGTTCTGCCGCCACGCCCCTGGCGGGGTATCGTCATCAACCTGGTGGAGATGCGGCTCTATTATTTTCCTGAGTTTGAGCCCGATGGACGTGGGGAGGTGATCACCTATCCCGTCGGCATCGGCCGGGAAGGCTGGTCGACACCGCTGGGGGAGTTTTCGATCAAGGACAAGATCCTGCATCCCAGCTGGACGGCGCCTGCTTCCATCGTGGCAGAGATGGCGGCCGAGGGTTTGACGATACAGCGGGTTATTCCGCCGGGCCCCGATAACCCCCTGGGTGATTTTGCCCTGATGCTCAGCGAACCCGGCTACATGCTGCACGGAACCAACCGGCCCTTCAGTATCGGCATGCGTGTCAGCCATGGCTGTATCCGCCTCTACCCCGAAGATATCGAGCAACTGTTTGCGCAGGTGCCGCGCAAGATTACGGTGCGTATCGAGAATGAGCCCTACAAGGTCGGAATCGAGAATGGCGTATTGTTTCTGGAGGCCCATGCGCCACTGTCGGAAGAGAAAAATCAGCAGGGTGTCAGTCTGACCAGCGTAGTGTCGCAGGTGGTGCGTGTCTCTGACCGGCAGCTACCGGCCGCGGACTGGGATCGCATTATTGAGGTGGCCAACCGTCACAGCGGGGTGCCGGTGCCGATTGTCAGACAGTGCGCGCAATCTGAATTCGGCAAGGGCCGGTTATTCCAGGTTGGGGCATTTAAAGATTTTGAGCGCGCGGAGCAGCTGGCGAAACGGCTTCGGGCTTCGGCGCCCTCGGTCAGTGTTCGGCCCTGTGATCGTGATGGTTTGTGCCGGGTGATGGTGGGGCCGTTTGCCGATTGCCGGGCGCTATCCGTTACGGCGCAAGCCATCAAGGATGAGTTTGGGCTCGAGGGGTTTGTGGTTGCGGCGCCGCAGAGTGCCGAGAGCGCTGTGCCCCGTGGTTTTGTGAAACAAAGCCTTGTGAGCCAAAGCCCGGGCTCCCTGTCACGCCAATAAGGCCGTGAGCAGGGCGCCCGTCGCGAAGAAAGCCGGCAGGTAGGGGGTGGTTATTTCGCGATCGCTTTCTGGAACATGCGGTCGGCCTTTTCGCTGGCCTCCCGGGCTTCGGCCCTGGCCATCTCGGCTTCACGCAGGGCGCGATCGGCAGTGGCCTGGGCGTTGCCGGAACTGGACTGGTTCTTGGCATCCTCGGCCATTTTCTGTGCGCGGATAGCACTTGTATGCGCATTGGCGGCCATGGTCTTCGCCTCGTCTGCGGTTTTCTGCGCCGTGGCAATATCGGCGTTCATTTTCTCCATGTCTTTTGCGGTTACTGCACACCCACTCAACAGCAGTGCGGCGCTTAATCCGATAGCGATGGTCAAATATTTAGTCATGGTGGTGATCCCTTGGTTGGTTTGGAAATTAAGTATTGGCTGCGACAGCATACCTGCCAATCAAGATGAAAAATAGTACGTGGAAGTACTGTCAAGCCGAGGATGAATCTACTATGAAAAGGGCGCTTTTACCCTTGTTTTTGGTCAATTTTGTTGAGCATGTCAGGCATTCACCTCAAGTGATCAGTAAAATGGAGTCATAGCGGTGTTTTCTTGCTGTGATTACTTAATAGGCTATTGAAAAGCCTTGTTTTTCGTCTGCTGAAAAAAACAGGAAGTCTTTTCCGGTAACCCACAGTCTCCGCTTGTTACCCCGGCAGGCCGGGTTGGTGCCCATCTGTTAGAATCCTCGCGCTATGGACGTTTCCCACATTATTGCAGATCTCAACGAGGCCCAGCGCGAGGCGGTGTGCGCCCCGGCTGGCCATGCGCTGGTGCTGGCCGGCGCCGGCAGCGGCAAGACCCGAGTGCTGGTGCACCGCATCGCCTGGCTGGTGCGCACCGAGGCGGTATCACCGTACAGCATCCTTGCCGTTACCTTTACCAACAAGGCCGCCGCCGAGATGCGCGGCCGCATCGAGGGCCTGCTGGCGCTGCCGGCCAGTGGCATGTGGGTGGGTACCTTCCACTCCCTGGCCCACCGCCTGCTGCGCATGCACTGGGCTGATGCCGGCCTGCCGCAGACCTTCCAGATCCTCGACAGCGATGACCAGTACCGCACCATCCGCCGCATACTCCGTGACCTGCAACTGGATGAGGCCCGGTGGCCGCCGCGTCAGGCTCAGTGGTTCATCAATTCGCGCAAGGACGAAGGCCAGCGTCCCGAGCACATCGAGGACTTCGGCGATCCCTTCCAGCGGCAGATGATCCACATTTATCGCGCCTACGAAGAACTCTGCCAACGCACTGGTCTGGTGGATTTTGCCGAGCTGCTGCTGCGTGCCCACGAACTGTGGCTGAAGAACCCGCGCCTGCTCGAGCACTACCGCGAACGCTTCCAGCACATCCTGGTGGACGAGTTTCAGGACACCAATGCCATCCAGTATGCGTGGATACGCCTGCTGGCCGGCAAGCGCTCACACGTCTTCGCCGTCGGTGACGACGACCAGTCCATCTACGGCTGGCGCGGCGCGCGCATCGAAAATATTCAGCAGTTCAGCCGTGATTTCGTCGGCGCCCATACCGTTCGCCTGGAACAGAATTACCGCTCCACCGGCAATATTCTCAAGGCCGCCAATGCCCTCATCGAACACAATGTCGAACGTCTGGGCAAGAACCTGTGGACCGCCGATGCCGATGGTGAGCCTATTCGCCGTTATGCCGCCTTTAACGAACGCGACGAGGCACGCTTCATCGTCGACCGCATGCAGGACTGGATGGATGATGGCGGCAGTTACCGCGATTGTGCCGTGCTGTACCGCTCCAATGCCCAGTCACGGGTACTGGAAGAGGCTCTGATCCAGTCCGGCGTGCCCTATCGTGTCTATGGCGGCCAACGCTTCTTCGAGCGGCAGGAAATAAAAGACGCCATGGCCTATCTGCGCCTGCTCGCTAACCGCCACGACGATGCCGGCTTCGAGCGTGTGGTCAATACACCAACGCGCGGCATTGGCGAGCGTACCGTGGCCGCCGCACGCGAATATGCCCGCGAGCATAACGTCGCCCTGTGGGGCGCCGCCAGCGCCATGGTTGAACAAAAACTGTTGCCCGGGCGCGCCACCAGTGCCCTGCGTGGCTTTCTCGACCTGATCGAAGAAATGGGTGCAGCCACTGCCGGCATGGAGCTGTTCGAGCAGATGGAACACCTGATCCATCACGGCGGCCTGCGGGATCACTATAAAAAGGAGCGCGGCGAAAAGGGTCAGGCGCGGATCGAAAACCTCGAAGAGCTGGTCAACGCCGCGCGCTATTTCGAGCAGGGCGATATTCCCGAGGGCGCCGAGGAAATGGACGATATCTCCGCCTTCATCGCCCATGCGGCGCTGGAGGCCGGAGAAAAACAGACCAGCGGCGGCGAAGACGGCGTGCAGCTGATGACCCTGCATTCGGCCAAGGGGCTCGAATTCCCGTTAGTCTTTTTGTGCGGCGTGGAAGAGGGCCTGTTCCCGCACAAGATGTCCATCGAGGAGCCGGGACGGCTGGAAGAAGAGCGCCGTCTCTGTTACGTCGGTATTACCCGCGCCCGTGAGCGGCTTTATCTCACCCACGCCGAGGCCCGGCGCCTGTACGGCAAGGAGACCTTTCCCCATCGTTCGCGCTTTCTTGATGAAATCCCTGCCGAACTCATTGAAGAGGTACGCCTGGGCGGCAGCGTGGTGATGCCGGCCAGCAATCACAGCTTTGGCGCCGCACCGGTGCAGCAGGAGAGTAACGGCCTGCGCCTGGGCCAACGCGTGCAGCATGCCAAGTTTGGCGAAGGGGTGGTGCTGGATGTGGAGGGCCAGGGCGCGCAGGCGCGGGTGCATGTCAATTTCGATGCGCAGGGGGGCAAGTGGCTGATGATGGCCTATGCCAACCTGCAGCCTATTTGATCCATATCGGTAGGAGCGGTCCATGCCCGCGATGGTTGTAGGGCAGGGTGTTAAATTGTGGGAGCGGCTTCAGCCGCGAAGAAAGCCGGGCTAAACCTTCGCGGCTGAAGCCGCTCCCACAATATCAAAACAACAATCCCTGTGGTGATAAGCAAGTAGCTCGCAGGTATGACCCGCTCCTACGGCTTTTCTGCATTGCTGTGGCCGCAAACGAAACAGGGCGGAACAGGGTAGAGTAGAGAGTATCCGCCCTGTTTCGTTCCGGTGTTTGGCCATCAACTAAAAACGCAACATGACCCCGCCATAGATACCTGAAAATTCAAAGTCGATTTTGGTGTCTTCACTCCCTTCATCGATTTTAAATTTCTGAGTGCGGTAGCCGAGTTCGATGGCTGGCTGGATGACGGGGATGGAATCAAAGGTGTAATCCACTTTGGCACGGAAATCATAGAGCTGGGTATTGCCGTAGCCGATGAATTTGATGTCTGCCTCAAGCCCGATATTCGTTGTAGGGATCTGCGCGCGGGTGCGGGCATACAGCATGGGGATGGGCAGGCTGGCCGAATCATTGTAAGCGGGCAGTATGTTGTTGGGGTCGCTCAGCTCATAACTGAAATCGACGAGCTTAATATCCAGGCCCAGATCCAGTGTGGCCCAGAAGGTGTTGTCGAGCAGATTGTAATACAGCACCAGATCGGTCTGCTTGATCTCCAGCTTGCTGTAGGTATTGGCGCCGTAGTTGATGCCCTTCCAGCTGATGGTCTTTTCCGATGTGCCTTCAAAAGCAGGTCCGGCGTATTCGAGGCGGAAATTCGGCAGCACGGGCACCGGGTGTTTGACGTTGAGCCAGAGATAGGAAATGTTCTCTTTCTGGTAACCCAGGTCATCACTGGCGTTGAGCGTGTCGCTGCTGCCTGACACCTTGTAGGTGATAGTTCCACTGGGTTCACTTTGCCAGATGCCGGCACCGGCCTCGATGCGCAGGAAATCGGCTTGGGCGATACCGCTGGTGAGAGCCGCCAGCGTGGCGACGATGAGCTTCTTCTTCATGGGTTTTCCTCGCGTTGAAAGATTGATTTGATCGGTTATCGGCCGATGTGGGTGAGATTCCAGTTATTTTTCATCAGCACCGGTAAGCGGCGCTGTCGTTGCCGTATTGTCGCCGTTTCCCAGACAAAAATAAAAGGTGGCGCCATGCCCGGGCTCGCCTTCCGCCCATATCTTGCCATGATGGCGTTGGACGATGCGTTGCACAATGGCCAGGCCAATGCCGGTGCCTTCGTATTCGTCACGACCATGCAGGCGTTGGAAGGCATCGAATAACTTGTCAACGTATTTCATGTCGAATCCGGTTCCATTGTCGCGCAGCCGATAGATCCGCTTTCCATTCTGCAGGTTGCTGTCGAACTCTATCCGGACCTGTGCCGCCTTGCGAGTGTATTTCCAGGCATTATTGAGAAGATTGCTGAGGGCGATGCGCAGCAGGCGGACGTCACCCCACGCCTGCAGGCCGTCGGCAATATGCACTTCGACCGCCCTTTGCGGCGATTGCTCGCGCAATTCGTCGACGATGCCGTGGGTCAATGCCGACAGATCCACCGCCGAGAAAGCCAGGCTTTGTCGGTTTATGCGCGACAGCATGAGCAGGTCGTCGATGATGTGCCCCATGCGCACCGCTGCGCCGCGAATCCGTTGCAAGTGTTGTTTACCGTCGTCATTCAGGGTGTCGGCGCAGTCTTCCAGCAGGGCCTGGGAGAATCCATCCATGGCACGCAGGGGGGAGCGCAGGTCGTGGGAGACGGAATAGGTGAAGGACTCGATCTCCTCGGTGCGCTCGCGGACCCGCGCTTCCAGATCGCCCTCGCGGTTCCGGGCGGCGAGCCGGGCGGCGTGGATGCGCTGATCGGCTGCTTCGATGGCGGTGGCGAGGTGCTCTAGTTCGTCCTGACGCGCCCGCAGACCGGGCAGTTGCACGTTGCCGGTGCCGAGCAGGGGCAGCACCTTGCTGGCCTGTTCCAGTGGGCGCGCCAGCCAGCGTGCCAGAAACCGCGCCGAGACCAGCAGGATGCCCAGAAACATGAGTTCATACAGCAGGTAGGTGACGGCCAGTTGGTGCTGCATGGCGAGCATGGGTTGCGGATCGAGCTCGAGGGTGATGTCGCCTACCTTCTCGCCGCTGAAATAGATTGGGTAGCGCACCAGCAGCATGGTGACGGGTTGTTGCTGCCAGAGGATGCGCTGGGTACCTAGATGGTCAAAGGCTGAATCGGGGTCGGCCTGCAGCAGGGGATGCTCGCGCGGGTTGGTGTGGCCGGCGATCAGGCCTTGATTGTTGGTCACGGCGATTTCCCGAATGTGGTACAGCAGGCCGGTATTGTTTTCGGCATGGTGGCGCCGGTAGACGGCATCGAGTCGTTTCCACAGTTCAAAATGCTTGCCGTAGAAGACGTCGTCGGCGATCACCAGGCTCAGGGTGTCGGCAAGGTGGCGGGCGTCGGCCTCGAGGATGTGGCGCAGCTGGCTGCGTTCCTTCTGATAGTCGAACAGGCCGTAGACGGTGGCGACACTGAAACCGCCGATAACCAGCAGGGCCATGATCTGGCGGTAAATGGACTGGCGTATCCAGTTGATCACTGCGGGGCGTCCTGCGGCCATCCCAGGGTGCGCATCATGTCTTTTATGGGTTGGTAAAAGTCATCGTCCCGGGTGATAAAGCCGTCGAGGCCGAAGCTGTCCAGCAGCTTCTTGCCGGCGGGTTTTTGGGCAAGCCCGGTGAGGGCCTGCTGCAGGCGCTCGATGGTCTTTTGATCCACCGCTTTGCCAGCCACGATGGGGGTAAAAGGAAAGGGGCCGAGGCGCTCGATCTCGTGCAGTTGCTGGCCGATGTCCGGGTGTATCTTGAGATATTCGACCCACACATATTCATCGACGGCGGCGACATCGGCCAGGCCATTGGCTACCGCCTCGATGCTGCGTTCGTGACTGCCGGCATGCAGCAGCAGGCGAAAGTAGCTCTGTATTTCGAAGCCCGCCTGTTTCAGCTGATAGGTAGGCACCATATAACTGGAATTGGAGCGTTTGTCGGAATAGGCGAGCACCTTGCCACGGAAGTCCAGCAGGGACTTTTCCGGGCGGTCTCGGCGGCTGATGATGAGGCTGTGGTAGGTTGGCCGGGCAAGGAACAGTGGAACGCTGACCAGCTGTTGGCCGTCGTTGAGATGGTCCTCGACATAGGGTGCGCCGCAGGTCCAGCCGATGGCGTCCGGATCCTTGCGCAGGGCGGCCGAGAGGGCGCTGTAACTGTCGACGAAGCGCACCTGCAGGGGATAGCCGGCGGCCTCGCCGAGGATCCTGGCGAAGGCCTCGATGCGCCCGGCGTTGTCGCTGTTGAGAATCACCCCGCTGACGATGAAGGGATGAAGCAGACGGCTGTCGTGGCTGGAGTGGGCCTGCGTGCTTGCCGTCAACAGGCAAAGGATGAGTCCGCTGATCAGCCACCCGGATGACACCGTTCGTTGTCTGTGTGCCGTCCGTCGTTGGCTGTGCATGTTCGCTTCCTTGGTCTTGCGCTGTCGGTGAGGGCGCTACGACAGCGGCCGGCTGCGTTTACTGCGCAACCATTTTAGCAGAGGTTCCCATTGTTCGAGGTCGTGCGCCACCAGTGAGGGCGGCAGCTCAAAGATACCCAGTCCGCGCTCTTCGGCACGAATATAATTCTGCGTGTCACGCAGGGTCGTGACAAAGGGAATCTTCAGGCTGTTGAGGAATTTTTCCAGGCGATGATAGACGAGGGTGTTTTCGCGTACCCGGTTGGCGACCACCGCCAGTTTGGTCTGTTTGCGTGAGACCTTGCCCACCAGCAGCAGGTCGCGGATGAAGTGTGAGGCGGCGCGGATATCGATGGGTGAAGGCAGTACGGGGATGATCAGGGTCTCGGCACGGCGCACCAGGGCGGTGAGTTCCTTGCCCTTGATGCCGGCGGGCACATCGTAGATGACGACTTCGGTGCCACGCGGAATGCGCATGCCCTCGGCGGTGCCGTCGATGGCGGTGATGAGTGCGGCGCTATCCGGGCGCACCGCCAGCCATTCGAGGCTGGAGGCCTGTGGATCGTAGTCCACCAGTGCCACGGCCTTGCCTTCGTTGGCGTAGTAACTGGCGAGATTGCTGGCCAGAGTGCTTTTGCCGCAACCGCCCTTGGCATTCAACAACATGATGGTGCGCATTGTCGTTTCCTTTGCTGCCTGTTCTGACTCTGTTTGACCGCCGGTAGGGTGGGCACCGTCCACCGAAACATCGCCGAAACCTGCTGGTGGGCAGTGCCCACCCTACGGATGGTCTGTGATTATAGTGGTCCGCGTGGCCCTTCGGGCAAGCTTATGCCCAGTTCGTCCCAGATGTCATCGACACGTTGCCTGATTTCTTCAGTCATTTGAATCGGCTCGCCCCATTCACGGGTGGTTTCGCCCGGCCACTTGTTGGTGGCGTCGAAGCCCATCTTCGAACCCAGGCCGGACACCGGTGAGGCGAAATCGAGATAGTCGATGGGGGTGTTTTCAATGGTTGTCGTGTCGCGTACCGGGTCCATGCGCGTGGTCATGGCCCAGATGACGTCCTCCCAGTTGCGGATGTCCACGTCGTCGTCGCACACCACCACGAACTTGGTGTACATGAACTGGCGCAGGAAGGACCACACCCCCAGCAGCACGCGCTTGGCGTGGCCCGGGTACTGCTTCTTGATACTGACGCAGGCCCAGCGGTAGGAGCAACCCTCGGGCGGAAGATAGAAATCGACGATCTCCGGGAACTGTTTTTGCAGGATGGGCACGAACACCTCGTTCAGCGCCATGCCCAACACCGCCGGTTCGTCCGGCGGCCGGCCGGTGTAGGTGCTGTGATAGATGGGCTCGCGGCGCTGGGTGATGCGCTCGATGGTGAACACGGGGAAGTGGTCCACTTCGTTGTAGTAGCCGGTGTGGTCGCCGAAGGGTCCCTCATCGGCCGTATCATTGGGCTCCAGCCAGCCCTCCAGCACGAACTCGGCGGAGGCGGGGATTTGCAGCTCCGAGCCCAGGCACTGCGCCACCTCGGTCTTGGAACCGCGCAGCAGGCCGGCGAAGGCATATTCCGACAGGGCGTCCGGCACCGGTGTCACCGCGGCGAGGATGGTGGCCGGGTCGGCGCCCAGGGCCACGGCGATGGGGAAGCGCTCGCCGGGATGGGTCTCACACCAGTCGCGGAAGTCCAGCGCGCCGCCGCGGTGTGCCAGCCAGCGCATAATAACGCGGTTGCGGCCGATCACCTGCTGGCGGTAGATGCCCAGGTTTTGTCTTTCTTTATTGGGCCCCTTGGTGACCACCAGGCCCCAGGTGATCAGCGGCCCGGCGTCGCCCGGCCAGCAGGTCTGGATGGGCAGTTTCGACAGATCCACCTCATCACCCTCTATTACCACCGCTTGGCAGGGCGGACGCTTGACCACCTTGGGCGCCATGTTAAGCACCTGCTTGAATACCGGCAGCTTGTCCCAGGCATCCTTCATGCCCTTGGGTGGCTCCGGCTCCTTGAGGAAGGCCAGCAGCTTACCCACCTCGCGCAGGGCGGTGACGGACTCCTCGCCCATGCCCAGCGCCACCCGCTGCGGGGTGCCAAACAGATTGGCCAGCACCGGGATGTCCGAGCCCTTGGGGTTTTCGAATAACAGCGCCGGGCCGCCGGCACGCAGGGTGCGGTCACAGATCTCGGTCATTTCGAGATTTGGATCGACTTCGTGGCTGACGCGGATCAGCTCGCCACGGGATTCCAGTTGCGCGATAAAGTCGCGCAGGTCTTGGTATTTCATCGGGAAATCAGGGCCCTTGCCATTTTGCTGGGAGCAGCAAGGATAGCAGAAAGCGGCCTTGGCCCGCTTACAACCCAGCATCAAAGTCTGTTTCGTTTATTTCGAATATAGTGTACAGATATAGAAGCAATATTTTTCAAGGAATGGTAATGACAGCGCTACCTCAAACACCGCCAGATAGTGAATCCTCAGCATTAGCTCGAGCCAGTGCTGAGGCGTTGAGCCGCCTGCTTGGCCAAATGCCAGAAGCGGAACGGGCAAGGGTACAATTCGCTGGAAATAATTTAATCCTGCCGAGGCAAGCTTTGGTACTGTTACGCGACTTGCTTGTGGAGATGGCCCAGGGTAATGCGGTTACGATTGTTCCAACCCATACGGAACTCACAACCCAGGAAGCTGCAAATATCCTCAATGTTTCGCGCCCTCATCTGGTGAAATTGCTGGAGGACGGTGTCATCCCATTCTCCAGGACAGGAACCCATCGCCGAATCCGTTATCAGGATTTGCTGTCGTATTGTGATCAATGAGGTCAGGAGAATCGAGCAGCCCTCGATGAACTGGCATCCCAAGCTCAAGAAAACGATATGGACTATTAATGGAATGGCACTTAGTTAAGCCGCAAGTTTTTTATCATGCCCGTATTTTTTGATTTTCTCACGCTCGACAGACCTTCTGTTTTGTAGCCTGGGGTACGGTTTTGGCCTCTTCTTTACCGCCCGAGGTTCAATCCTGCCAGG
>JAJRWE010000181.1 GCA_024276955.1 Gammaproteobacteria bacterium | reverse complement strand
TGCTTGCTCAGACCAGCGAATTTTCTTTCCCCTAAACGTAAACCCCAGAAAGTGAAGGTCGTTGGTTTTCACCACGCGACTCTTCGCCTCATTGACAACCAGTTTTAGTTTGGTGGTCAGAAAACGCGACACCCATGCCATGACAATAATAGCAATAATAGGGGACAGACCACGATTAAAATGGTATGCTGCGTTAATCCAGCACAGGAGGGTGGTAGGAAATCAATGCCACGCAGAGCGCGCAAACTTAAGAGGTCAAAGCCCTTTTAGGGGCCTTAAGGAGACGGCGTTCGTGCATTCAAGTGTGACACGGCCCTCCTTTGTTCTAAATGTTCAGACCTTCACCGTGTCCCAGCCATTACGCTGGGCATTTGGCTACTCGGCTTTGGCTTCCTGCGTCGCCCGATCTCCTCCATGGCCCAGGCCAGCCTCTCGATCAGTTCCCGATCTCGCCTTCTTCATGGAGTCGTATGCCGTCTGCTGATAACGCCAAGGATGGCGTGTATGCAGAATATGCAGAATATGCAGGAGCAATTATCTGTCTTCTGTTTAATCACCCACAGAGTTGCCCCTGCTGGCGCTATCGGTTTTCATCAGATTCGCTCATGCAGGGCGATTAACCCTGCATGCCAAGGCTTGATCGACCAGTGGCCTCACTGGTTATCTACCGATCGCTTGTTAAGCAGATCTTCCCAGATAAGGACGTGCACTTTCACTGCACTTTTGCATCATTTACGGTGGCCGCTAGATCACATGGCTTCGATGTCTTGTACCCAAAGCACTTCGTGGGGCAGGCTCTGCCATCTCGCCTCCAGCCTACGCCTCATATGATGTTCTTGTTCATCAGCTCGCAGGTTCCCCTCATGGGGTCTACTGTTGGTGCATCCGGCTTCCTTCAGACCGCCCTCGTGGGTTGGCCCTTGCCATTCGCTAGTAGTTATCATCTAATAACGATATAAATCGCTAAGGATGGTGATCTTCCTACAGAGGACTTTCACCTCATTAGTTCATGCCCATGCTAGGCGTACACAAGGCGCTCGTTCTGACGCAAACTACGCTACGCTTGCGTCGCACAGCTTGGTCGTCAGATTTCCTGCTCACCCACGGGGAGTAGACAGCAAAGTAGGCGAAAGGAGATTTATGAAAGCAATAGCATGGATAAAATATGGAGCGCCTGAAGTTCTCGAGCTTAGAGAATTAGAAAAACCTACTCCAAATAGTGATGAAGTGCTAATTAAGATACATGCATCCTCTGTAACAGCTGGTGACTGTCGGCTTCGTGCTTTTAAAATTCCTATGGGTTTCTGGCTACCTACACGATTGGTGTTTGGCTTAACAAAGCCGAGAAACCAGATTCCTGGAATGGATATATCAGGTGAAATAGAGTCGGTAGGAAAAGCTGTAAAACTATTTAAAAAAGGCGATAAGGTATACGGAACGACAGGAATGAAGTTAGGAGCTAACGCTGAATACACCTGCCTATCTGAAAATTCGGCATTGGTAAAAAAACCCAATAATATTACCCATGAACAAGCAGCAGCTGTTATTTTTGGAGGCTTGGCGACAATACACTTTCTTAGAGATAAAGCAAATATTCAAAAAGATCAAAAGGTTCTTGTTAATGGGGCATCCGGGGCTGTAGGGACTGCGTCAATACAACTGGCGAAATATTTTGGAGCAGAAGTAACTGGCATTTGCAGTACATCAAACATTGAGTTGGTAGAGTCTCTCGGCGCAAAAAAGGTTATTGATTATACAAAAGAGGATTTCACTAAGAATAAGGAAGTCTATGATGTAATTCTTGATGCGGTAGGCAATTTATCATCACTCCAATGTAAGGAGTCACTAGCAAAACAAGGAAAATTGATTTTAATTAATACGGGCTTGCTGACTAACTTATTGTCAATCGCCAGAAAGAATATAATTTGTGGTGTGGCGGGTGAGAGTAAAGAGTCCCTGGATTTCCTTAGAGAGCGTGTTGAAGCTGGAGATATTGAGGCCGTCATCGACAGAACTTATCCTTTAGAGCAAACCGCTGAGGCTCACAGGTATGTCGATACAGGACACAAAAAGGGGAGTGTAGTCATATCTGTGGAACATAAAGAAATCTGACGAATTAGCTTAGATTGTGTGAGGAACAACCCACAATCTGAACCGTTTGCTGGACAAGCCCGGTGGAGACATGGAGTGATTGCCTTTATTGAAAATATCTTTTTCGGGCTTACTGGGTTTAAAGACTCGCGACGCCCGGCGGATCTTCAAGCCTGTAATATCCTATTTCCCTGGCGGGAATAGGGTGTGGAAACAGGCTTTAAAATGACATGCTACGCTAATCCAGCATATGTAGAGTGGGAGGAAGTCAGTGCCACGCAGAGCGCGAATCTCGATACCTGGAATCCCCTGGCATATTATCCAGCGAGGAAGCAATCGTTCGGCTAGTTTTTTTGCAGGCGAAGATGATCAGGTACAGCTTAAACGACTGTCCAGAATCTGGGGGCCACGTTAGTTCGCGGACCCATGATAAACCGCTCGATTTTCTTGTCTTTCTTCATGGTGGAAAAACATAGCATAGGGTAACGGATTGCGATCCTTCATAGCTTCTACATGACTCACTCTATTCAACGGTTACCGATTTTGCCAGATTCCTCGGTTGATCGACGTCTGTACCCTTGAGTACCGCGACATGATAGGAAAGTAACTGCAGGGGGATGGTATAGATAATCGGTGAAATGGCATCGTCCACGGGGGCGACCTCAAGCACCTGCACGCCCCCGGACTCCTGCATTTCAGAATCCTCGCCGGCGAACACAATCAGCTTGCCGCCACGGGCACGCACTTCCTGCAGATTCGACTTGAGCTTTTCCAGCAGCTCATTGTTAGGCGCGACGGCAATCACCGGCATGTCTGCGTCCACCAGTGCCAGTGGCCCGTGTTTCAGTTCACCGGCCGGGTAGGCCTCGGCATGAATATAGGAAATCTCCTTGAGTTTCAGCGCGCCTTCCATGGCCACCGGGTACTGGGCGCCACGGCCCAGGAACAGGGCATTGTGTATATCGGCAAACTGTTCGGAAATTTCCTGAATGGATTCATCCAGATTCAGCACATGCTCGACCTTACCTGGCAAACTTTCCAGCTCATTGACCAGGCGGCATTCATTTTCCGCACTCAAACCATTGCGCCGCCCGAGAACGATGACCAGCAGCATGAGTGCAACCAGCTGGGTGGTAAATGCCTTGGTGGAGGCGACGCCGATCTCCGGCCCCGCACGGGTCAGTAAAACCAGATCCGACTCGCGCACCAGCGAGCTTTCCGGGACATTACAAATGGACAGGGAATGGCCAAAGCCCAGACGCTTTGCCTCCTGCAGGCCGGCCAGGGTATCGGCGGTTTCACCCGATTGTGACAGTGTGACGATCAGTGAGTTATTGCGCACCACCGGCTTTCGATAGCGGAATTCGCTCGCCACTTCCACGCTGCAGGGAATGCCCACGATGGATTCCAACCAGTACTTGCCGATCAGGCCGGCATGGTAACTGGTACCGCAGGCGATGATGTGAACACCCTGCACATCATCAAAAATCTTTTCCGCGCCGGCGCCAAAGGCCTGCTCAAGAACCCGGCCGCTGGCAATACGCCCTTCCAGGGTATCGGCAATCGCACGCGGCTGTTCGAAGATCTCTTTCAGCATGTAGTGACGATATTCACCACGCTCGACGGAATCGGCGCGCAGCTCGCTTTCACGGATCGGCCGCTCTACCTGTTTTCCCGCAGCATCAAAGATGGTCAGTGAGTCACGGCGTATGTCCGCAATATCGCCATCTTCGAGGAAGATAAAACGCTGTGTAACGGGAAGTAGCGCCGCCATATCGGAGGCGATGAAATATTCACCAATGCCGACACCTATCACTAGCGGACTTCCCAGTCTCGCGGCCACCAGGTGGTCAGGCTCCTCTCTGCTGATCACACCCAGGGCATAGGCGCCAGCAAAATCGATGACGGCATTCTTTACCGCCGTCAACAGGTCCTGGCCCTTGTTGATCAGATAATCGTGGATCTGATGGACGATAACTTCGGTATCGGTTTGTGAGGTAAATCGATACCCCGTGGCACCCTGCTGCTCACGCAACGCTTCATAGTTTTCGATAATGCCGTTGTGCACGACAGCGACAATATTTTCACAGATGTGCGGATGGGCATTTTTCTGGCTCGGCACACCATGTGTCGCCCATCGCGTGTGGGCTATGCCCGTGTGGCCGTGCAGGCCACCCGTCATTTCAGCTTCAAGGTTTGCGACCTTTCCCTTTGCTCGCACCCGTTGCAGGCACTGCTCCTTATTCAGGACAGCAATACCGGCTGAATCATAACCTCGATATTCAAGCCTTCTCAGACCTTCGAGCAAAATCGGCACGACATCACGATCGGCAACGGCACCTACAATTCCACACATAACTATAATTCCATTTTTTTCAGTAATTAACGTTTCGTCTTTACGGGACGCTTCCATCCCTTACGGCTTTTCTGTTCACTGCGGCTCAGCGTCAGTTCCTCACTTGGCGCATCACGGGTAATGGTCGAGCCGGCGCCGATGGTGGCGCCATCACCAATGGTCACGGGCGCGATCAGCTGGGTGTCCGAACCAATGAATACGTCATCACCAATCACCGTTAGATGCTTGTTGGCGCCATCATAGTTGCAGGTGATGGTGCCTGCACCCACATTGACATTGGCGCCCATGCGGGTATCGCCCACATAGGTCAGATGATTGATCTTGCTGCCCTTGTCGACCGTTGATTTCTTCACTTCGACAAAATTACCGACCTTCACATCGTCCGCCAGCTGACATTCCGGGCGTAGACGCGCAAATGGGCCGATCAGGCAATGGCTGCCGAGGGTCGATGATTCCAGGATGCTGTTGGCCTCGACACGCACATCGCTACCCAGAATCACGTCTTTGAGAATACAGTTCGGACCAATATAGCAGCGGTCGCCGAGTTCCACCTCACCCTCGATGAGCACGCCGATATCGATCTCGACATCACGCCCGGCTTTCAGGTTGCCACGCAGATCAAATCGTGCCGGGTCATGCAGGGTTACACCCTCCAGCATCAGACGGTTTGCTTGGCGCTGCTGAAACACCCGCTCCAGATCGGCCAGCTGAACCCGGTTATTCACCCCTTCAATTTCCGGCAGATCCGATGTGGAGATGGTATTGATTGTGACACCGCTTTCCACAGCCAATGCGATAATATCCGTCAGATAATACTCGCCCTGCGAGTTTTTGTTGTCGATGCTGTCCAGCCAGTCACGCAACTGACCCGCATTCACCGCCAGCATGCCGGTATTGATCTCGGCAATGGCCAGCTGCTCGGGGCTGGCGTCCTTTTGTTCAACGATAGACGTTACATTGCCTGCAGAGTCCCGAACGATTCGTCCGTAGCCGGTCGGGTCGTCTAATTCTGCCGTCAGCAAACCCAGACCACTATCCTTCGCTGCATCAACAAGCCGCGAGAGCGTTGCAGACGTGATCAGTGGCACATCACCATAAAGTACCAGCACCGTTTGTAAATCCGCAATCGCTTCCATTGCCTGGCTGACGGCATGCCCTGTCCCGAGCTGCTGTGACTGCAAAATCCAACTGACGGGAAGGCCCGACAGCTGTTCCTTGACCCGCTCTCCGCCATGACCATACACCACATGGATCGCCTGCGGATTCAGGGATTGTGCACTGTCAATGACACGCGCCAGCATGGGCCGGGCGCCAATGGTATGCAGCACCTTGGGAAGGTCGGATTTCATGCGAGTCCCCTGGCCTGCGGCCAGGACAACGACGGTCAAATGTGTGCTCATGTGCAACCTACAGACTTAACATTACAAATTCGGGAATAAGTGAACTGCGCAGTATATTGCCGATAGCTTAAGAAATTCTGACGAACTGTTCAGCCCACCACAGCAACATGGAAAAAGGGATATCAGTTAATCACAAAACAAAAAAAGGGCGGTTAAAAAACCGCCCTTTTTCTTTTTTTATCCAAAACGCGCTTTATCTAAAACACAAAACTCAACGGCCCAGCTTCTTTTTCAGACGCTGAATGGCCTGCAATTGGGCAAGCGCCTCTGCCAGCTCTGCCTCTGTGGTCGCGTAATCGATTTCGCCACTGCGGTCGGCCAGCGCCTTTTCGGCACGTTCCTTGGCTTCCAGCGCGGCTGCCTCATCAATATCCTTGGCACGTATCGCGGTATCGGCCAGAATCGTTACCGCCTCGGGCTGGATCTCGAGCATCCCACCGGACACATAGTAAAACTGCTCCTCGTCATCCGGCGTCAGTATGCGCACCTCACCCGGTTTGATACGGGTCAGCAGTGGTGCGTGACGAGGCATAATGCCCAGGTCACCCATTACGCCGGGTGCAAACAGCATTTTCGCAGGGCCAGAGAAAATCGCTTCCTCTGCACTGACGACATCAACATGCATGGTCATAGCCATAATATTTCCCCTTCAGCCGAGGCTTAGGACAGGGTCTTCGCCTTTTCAATGGCTTCTTCAATACCGCCAACCATGTAGAAGGCCTGTTCAGGCAGGGCATCATGCTCGCCTTCGACGATGCTCTTGAAGCCCGCAATCGTATCCTTCAGGCTGACGTATTTTCCAGGAGCACCGGTAAACACTTCAGCGACGAAGAAAGGCTGGGACAGGAAGCGCTGCAATTTACGTGCGCGGGTGACGGACTGTTTGTCTTCTTCCGACAGTTCATCCATACCCAGGATCGCAATAATATCCTTCAGCTCTTTATAGCGCTGCAGGGTGCCCTGAACGGCACGGGCGATATTGTAGTGATCTTCACCGATGACCAGCGGATCCAGCTGACGCGAGGTGGAGTCCAGCGGATCCACGGCGGGGTAGATACCCAGCTCGGCGATCTGACGAGACAGCACCAGGGTGGCGTCCAGGTGAGCAAAGGTGGTGGCGGGCGACGGATCGGTCAAGTCATCCGCGGGCACGTAAACGGCCTGGAAGGAGGTGATGGAACCGGTCTTGGTGGAGGTAATACGCTCCTGCAGGGCGCCCATTTCCTCGGCCAGGGTCGGCTGGTAACCCACTGCGGAGGGCATGCGGCCCAGCAGCGCGGATACCTCGGTACCGGCCAGGGTGTAACGGTAGATGTTATCGACGAACATCAACACGTCACGGCCTTCATCACGGAAATGCTCGGCCATGGTCAGGCCGGTCAGGGCAACACGCAGACGGTTACCGGGCGGCTCATTCATCTGGCCATAGACCAGAGCCACCTTGTCCAGCACGCCGCCTTCTTCCATTTCGTAGTAGAAGTCGTTGCCTTCACGCGTACGTTCACCGACACCGGCGAACACGGAGAAACCACTGTGCTCGACGGCGATGTTACGAATCAGCTCCATCAGGGTCACGGTCTTGCCGACACCGGCACCACCGAACAGGCCGATCTTGCCACCCTTGGCGATGGGCATGATCAGATCGATGACCTTGATACCGGTCTCGAAGATCTCGACGCTGGCAGACTGCTCATCAAAGGCCGGCGGCTTGCGATGGATAGGCATGTACTTCTCTGCCTCCACGGGGCCGACATTATCAATCGGGCGACCGAGTACGTCCATGATCCGGCCCAGGGTGCCCTGGCCAACCGGCACCTGAATGGCGGAACCGGTGGAATCGGCAGCCATGCCTCGCTTGAGGCCGTCCGTCGTACCCATGGCGATAGCGCGAACCACACCGTCGCCCAGCTGCTGCTGAACTTCCAGTGTCAGATCGACATCACTCAGCTTGAGTGCTTCGTGGACCTTCGGCATCGCGTCACGCGGGAATTCCACGTCGACCACCGCGCCGATGATTTGTACAATTTTTCCTGAACTCATGTTTCAGTCCCCTTCAAATATCAAAAAAGCTGTTCGCCCTGCGGATACCGGCAGCAAGCGTCCTTATACGGCCGCTGCGCCACTGACGATCTCGGAAATTTCCTGCGTAATCGCAGCCTGACGGGCCTTGTTGTAGGCCAGATTCAATTCGTCGATGAGGTCGCCGGCATTGTCCGATGCGGCCTTCATGGCCACCATCCGCGCCGACTGCTCGCTGGCAATATTTTCCACCACCGCCTGGTAAACCAGGGATTCCACGTAGCGCGTCAGAAGATCGGTCAGCACTTCCTTGGCTTCCGGCTCGTAGAGGTAATCCCACTGATGGGCATACCCCTCTTCGCTGTCGGCTTGAATCGGCAACAACTGCTCGACTTGTGGATCCTGAACCATGGTGCTGACGAACTCGTTGTAAACCACGTACAAACGATCAATCTTGCCACTGTCAAAGGCATCCAGCATCACCTTGACCGTACCGATCAGGTCATTGATGGCCGGCGCATCACCCAGCTGGCTGGCTTCCGCAACCACGTTGCCGCCGACGCGCTTGAAAAAGCCCGCCGCCTTACCGCCGATGGTGCAGATATCGATTTCAACGCTCTTCGTATCCCATTCTTTCAGGGATCCGATACAGGTACGGAACAGGTTGGCATTCAGGCCGCCGCACAAACCACGGTCGCTGGAAACAACAATGAATCCGACGCGCTTGACGTCGCGCTCCTGCAGGTACGAGTGCTGATACTCCGGGTGGGCATGGGCAAGGTGCTTGATCACATTGCGGATCTTATCGGCATAAGGCCGTGATGCCGCCATCCGATCCTGCGCCTTGCGCATCTTGCTCGCCGCCACCATTTCCATGGCACGCGTGATCTTCTGCGTATTTTGTACGCTTTTGACCTTGGTGCGTATTTCTTTACCGACCGCCATTGCTGGCCTCCTACGATTTAACCGACGTTAGTACAAGGCTAGTAAGTGCTGGAAGCCTTGAACTTCTCGATGGCCGCTTTCATCTCGGCGGCAATTTCATCGTTGAAATCACCGCTCTCGTCGATACGCTTGAGAATGTCGGCGTGGCTGCCACGCAGGTATGCATGCAGAGCGGCCTCAAAATCAACCACCTTTTTCACGTCAACGTCATCGATGAAGCCTTCGTTGGCCGCGAACAGGGAGAAGGCCATCTCGGCAATCGACAGCGGCGCATACTGCTTCTGCTTCATCAGCTCGGTGACGCGCTGACCGCGTTCGATCTGCTTGCGTGTGGACTCATCCAGATCAGAGGCGAACTGGGCAAAGGCCGCCAGCTCACGATACTGGGCCAGATCGAGACGCACGCCGCCACCCAGCTTCTTGATGATCTTGGTCTGTGCGGCGCCGCCGACACGGGACACGGAAAGACCGGCGTTGATGGCCGGGCGAATACCGGCGTTGAACAGATCGGCCTCGAGGAAGATCTGACCATCGGTGATGGAGATGACGTTGGTGGCAACGAAGGCCGACACGTCGCCCGCCTGGGTCTCGATGATCGGGAAGGCGGTCAGGGAACCGGTCTTGTCCTTCACTTTACCGTTGGTCAGGCGTTCCACTTCCTTGGCGTTGATGCGGGATGCACGCTCGAGCAGGCGCGAATGCAGATAGAAGACATCACCCGGATAGGCTTCACGGCCCGGCGGGCGACGCAGCAACAGGGAAACCTGGCGATAGGCCCAGGCCTGCTTGGTCAGATCATCATAGATGATCATGGCGTCTTCGCCACGGTCACGGAAGTACTCACCCATCGAGCAACCGGCATAGGGGGCGATGTACTGCATGGCGGCCGGATCGGCGGCGTTGGCAGCCACCACGATGGTGTGCTCCATGGCGCCGTGCTCTTCAAGCTTACGTACCACCGAAGCGACACTGGAGGCCTTTTGGCCGATGGCGACGTAGATACACTTAACGCCGGTGCCCTTCTGGTTGATGATGGCGTCGATGGCGACAGCAGTCTTGCCGGTCTGGCGATCGCCGATGATCAGCTCACGCTGACCACGGCCAACAGGCACCATGGCGTCGATGGCCTTGAGACCGGTCTGCACTGGCTGATCCACCGATTTACGCTCGATAACGCCCGGCGCCACCTTTTCGATGGGGGACTGCTCGGAAGACTCGATCGGGCCCTTGCCATCGATGGCAACACCCAGCGAGTTCACCACACGGCCCAGCAGGGCCTCGCCGACGGGGACTTCGAGGATGCGACCGGTGCACTTCACCTTGTCGCCTTCGGTGATGTGCTCGTAAGTACCCAGTACCACGGCGCCAACGGAGTCCTGCTCCAGGTTCAACGCCATACCGAAGGTGTTGCCCGGGAACTCGACCATCTCGCCCAACATGACGTCAGACAGGCCGTGGATGCGCACGATACCATCGGTGACACTCACCACGGTACCTTCATTGCGCGCCTCGGTGGAGACGTCGAAACTCTCGATGCGCTTTTTAATCAGCTCACTGATTTCAGACGGATTCAATTGCATTTTTCGTATTCCTCTTCGTGGCAGCGCTTAGCCGGCCAACTCTACGGAAAGCTTCTCTAACTGGGTGCGGACCGATCCATCGATCACCATGTCGCCGGCCTTGATAACGGCGCCACCCATGAGACTTTCGTCAATGGTGCACTTCAGGCTGACATCACGACCCAGGCGGGCCTTGAGCTTGTCGGCGATCTTCTGCTGTTGCTGCTTGCTGACTTTACTCGCCGAGACGATTTCCGCCTCGATGGTCTGCTCAGCTTCAGCCTTCAGCGTCTCGAACTGCACCGCGATTTCTCCCAACACGCCCAGGCGACGATTTTCCGCCAGCAGCTTGACCAGGTTCCGGCCCTGCTCACTGACCGCCTTGCCGGCAACGTCCAGGATCAACTCGGCCAGCTTGGCCTTGTCGACACTGGTGTTTCCGATCAGGGCCTTCATGTCAGGGTCTGCGGTGATCAGCGCAACGGTCTGCAACATCTCAGACCATGCTTTCAGCGTACCGTCGGCCTGGGCGAGTTCGAAAACCGCTTCAGCATATGGACGGGCGATTGTGGATATTTCAGCCATGATGTATGCCTCAGATCTGGGTAGCCAGATCGTTCAACAGATCTTCGTGTGCCTTGGCGTCGATCTCACGCTTCAGAACCTTTTCGGCGCCGGCAACGGCAATCGCCGCGACCTGCGTACGCAAAGCTTCCTTGGCCTGATTCACTTCGCGCTCGAGTTCGGCATTGGCCGCAGCAACGATGCGGTCACCTTCGGCACGCGCCGTGTCTTTCGCCTCTTCCACAATCTCGGAAGCACGCTTCTGACCCTGGACAACGATTTCCTGTGCCTGATCCTTCGCCTCTTTGAGAAGCTCTGTCGCGCGTTTTTCAGCCAGCTCTTGCTCGTGCTTGCCTTTTTCCGCAGCAGCGAGACCATCGGCGATGCGCTTCTGACGCGCCTCCATGATCCCGGACAGAGGACCCCACATGACCTTGTTGACAAACCAGATCAACAGGCCAAAGGCAATCATCTGTGCGAATAGCGTTACTGTAATGTTCACTTTATCGTTCCTCCCGACTTGTCCCGCCGATTCTCATGGAGAGAACAGCAGAATCAGCCAAGTTAGCGGCTTGAATTAAAGCGCGCCAATGGCGGCTTGCAGGGCACCGACGAACGGATTAGCGAACAGGAACCACATGGCGAATGCCAGGATGATGAAGGGGAAAGACTCCATCAGGCCGGCGAAGATGAACATGTTGGTCATCAGGGCCGGACGCATCTCAGGCTGACGCGCAATGCCTTCCAGAGTCTTGGCGCAGATCAGGCCCCAACCTATGGCGGAACCCAGACCGGCGGCTGCAAGAATAACGCCCACACCTACTGCCGTATAGGCGTAAATGGTCGCAAGCATATCGGCTGTCATTGTTACTCTCCTTACTATTTTGTTTAAAGATAAAAAATGAATAAAAATAAAACGCTACAAACTCTATTTTAGTGTTCCGTGGTATGCGCCATACCCAGATACACGATGGTCAGCACCATGAAGATAAACGCCTGCAGGGTAATGACCAGAATGTGGAACAGCAGCCAGGCCAGATCCAGCACAACCTGCAGCGGGAACCAGATCAGCAGACCCGCACCCAGAGCGGCGGCGCCACCCAGCAGGGCGATGAGCAGGAACACCAGCTCGCCGGCAAACATGTTACCGAACAGACGCAGGCCGAGACTCAGGGGCTTGGCGATTTCTTCGATCGTGGTCATAACAATGTTGGCCGGAACGGCAAACTTACCGAAGGGGTGAAACAGGAACATCTTCAGATAGCCACCCAGGCCCTTGACCTTGATGTTGTAAAACAGGGTCAGGCCGAACACCACCAGCGCCATCGCCATCGGCGTGCTCAGATCCGTGGTGGGTACGACTTTCAGATAGGGAAGGCCTATCCAGGTGCCGATCAGCGGCAACAGATCGACGGGGATCAGATCCATGAAGTTCATCAACCAGACCCAGACGAAGATGGTCAGGGCCAGCGGGGCAATCAGGGGATTATGGCCGGGGAAGGAGTCCTTCACCTGGGTCTGCACGAATTCGAGAATCGATTCAACAAAGTTCTGGAAGCCGCCGGGAACGCCCTCGGTGGCGTTTCTGGCCACCCGGCCGCCCACCACGACCATCAATGTACCCAGGGCGATGGAGATGAAGATGGTATCCAGGTTCCAGGTCATGAAACCTTCGCCAACGCTAAGGTTCTGCAAATGATGCTGGATATACTCGACGGTACTGGCGCCCGATGAACCCTCTGCTGCTTGACTCAAGATTCTATCCCCTACTCAAGGTTTTCAATCCGGGCGTTGCGTGGCCTTTGCTTTCGCGCCACCCTCGCGAACACCCATCAAATAACTTGCCTGCGCCAGCGCAAAACCGATAAAGACGGCCAGGGGGGCAAGCTTCAAACCACCCAGACCTATCGCCAGCAACACCACCACCGCCACAAATCGTTGCACGGCGCCGATGTACAGAATCAGCATGCTTCTCTTCGGGTCGTTCAGCGCATGCTCGTTGGCGCGCTTGAAACCCCGGATAGAGAGCAGGGCGAGAAAGACACTCGCCAGTCCACCATAAACGGCGGAAAGTGCGTCCCACGCACCTTGAAACAGGAACAGCAGGGCAACAATTGTCGTTATTGCCACCTGCATGATGACAACCCGGCGGGCCTTGGCAGCCAGATCGGCGCCCAACTTACTCATTGCAGCTCCGGGTCGGTCAGTAATCGGTAGACTTTCAGAAATCCGCCGATGAAGCCGAGGCCACCGAAGATCAATATGAAAATCGGCTGGGTCCCCAAATAGAGATCCAGCAAGTAACCCAACAAAAACCCGGACACAATCATCGAGGTCAGGATTTGACCGACACCGATGAGCAATAACCCGGGCTTCTTGGACTCGCTCATTTCAAGCGTATCCCAAATTTAGGCCGGGCATTATAGCCAGCCTGCGCACCCACAGCAAGCGGGTTTGTGATAAATTTATACAAAATTCGACTGAGCTGGACACTGAGATTAACGACCTGAGACCACACGAAACAATTACTGAATGTGCTGCAGGATTCCATCCAGCTCATCGAGGCTGTTGTAATGAATGACCAGCTTGCCATTGCCCTTGGCGGCGTGCTGAAAAATCACCTTGGCGGCAAGCTTTTCGCCCAAGTCATCCTGCAGGCGTTTGATGTCGGGATCCAGGGCCTTGCCTGACGTCGATTTCCCTGTCGTACCCGCACTGAGACGGCGTACCAGCTGCTCCGTTTCACGCACCGAATAACCCTTGGCGGAAACCTCACGTGCCGCCTGACTCTGCTGCTCGCCTTCCAGCGCCAGCAATGCCCGCGCATGGCCCATCTCCAGATCACCGCGCTCCAACATCAGCCGAACGTCGTCGTTGAGGGTCAGCAGGCGCAACAAATTGCTCACCGCAACGCGTGATCGGCCAACGGCCTCGGCGGCCTGCTGGTGGGTCATCTCGAACTCCTCAATGAGCCGCGCCAGGGCATTGGCCTCTTCCACCGGGTTGAGATTTTCGCGCTGGATGTTCTCGATCAGCGCCATGGCGATGGCGGCCTCATCGGGCACCACACGAATCAGGGAGGGAATCTCATGCAGGCCAGCGATCTGTGCCGCACGCCAGCGGCGCTCACCGGCGATGATCTCATAGCGACCGCCCTCGGCCAGCTCCCGCACTACAATGGGTTGCACCACGCCCTGGGCACGGATGGAGCTGGCCAGATCCTCGAGGCTTTCCGGGTGCATGTCGGTGCGTGGCTGATACTTGCCCGGCTGCAGCAGGTCGACGGCCAGATCACGCAGTTCCGTGTCCGTGGTGGCCTCTGCCATTGCCGTCGATGACCCGCCGAGCAGGGCGTCCAGGCCGCGGCCCAGGCCGCGTTTTTTCTTTGCTGCCATGTGTCTGTTCCGAAAAAATGAAAGGGGTTAGGCGTTTGCCACTTGTTCGCGCCGCAGCATTTCGCCGGCCAGCGCCAGGTAGGCCTTGGCGCCGCGCGAGGCCTTGTCGTACACCAGCGCCGGCTGGCCGTGACTGGGCGCCTCGGCGAGACGGATATTGCGCGGAATGACCGTGCGGTACAGCTTGTCGCCGAAGTGCTTGCTGAGCTGTGCGGTCACATCACCGGTAAGGCGGTTACGCGGATCATACATGGTACGCAGCAGGCCTTCGATCTTAAGGAAAGGATTGAGGTTGTCGCGCACGTCCTCGATGGTATTCACCAGTGCCGTCAACCCCTCCAGGGCGTAATATTCGCACTGCATGGGGATGATCACCGACTGTGCCGCCACCAGGGCATTGAGGGTCAGCATGTTCAGCGACGGCGGACAATCAATCAAAATAAAATCGTAGCGGCCATTGATGTTGTTGAGCGCCTCGCGCAGACGGCGTTCGCGTTGCGGCACCTGCAGCAACTCCACCTCGGCGGCGGTGAGATCGGCGTTGGCCGGCAGCAGGTCATAGCCCGCCAGCCCCGTTTCGCTGATGGCGTCTCGAATGTCCACCGAGCCGGTCAGCACGTCATAGCTGGAGCGTTCCAGCGCGTGCTTGTCGACGCCGCTGCCCATGGTGGCGTTGCCCTGCGGGTCCATGTCGATAAGCAACACCTTGCGATGCGTCGCCACCAATGAGGCCGCCAGGTTAACGCTGGTGGTGGTCTTGCCGACACCGCCCTTCTGATTGGTTACTGCAATGATCTTGCCCATGTTTGCCAGCCCGTGTGTCAGCCCGTTATATGATGCCGCGTCCATTGTCCGCTGCCCCGCCCGTCGGCGCCAGGCAGATCAGGTGCCGCTCCTCGTCCAGTCCCGGCACCTGTAACCGCTGCGAGTCGCGCAGGATGAATCCCGCCGGCAGGTCCGCCAGTTCCTGCTCTGGCCAGGCGCCCTTCATGGCCAACAACATGCCATCGCTGCCGCAGTAAGTACCGGCCTTCTCCACCATCTCGCGCAGTGAGGAAAAGGCCCGCGAGATGACCACATCGAATGGCATGTCGGGATGGTATTGCTCAACCCGCGCATGCACCACCTCAACATTCTGCAGACCCAGTTCGACCACCGCCTGTTGCACGAAGCGGGTTTTCTTGCTGTTGCTGTCGAGCAGCACGAAGTCGGTCTGCGGCGACAGCAGCGCCAATGGAATACCCGGCAGGCCGCCGCCGGTGCCCACATCCAGCACCCGCTTCGGCTGCAACTCGCGCAGGTGTGGCAACACCGCGAGGCTATCGAGCAGGTGACGCTGCACCATCTCCAGCGGCTCGCGCACCGCAGTCAGGTTATAGACGCGGTTCCACTTCGCCAGCAGGCGCACATAATCCAGCAGTCGCCCGCGGACTTCAAGCGGGCATTCGATGCCCAGCGCCTCCAACCCCCGATCGAGGGTCGTCTCCAGCGGCATCGGCTACTCGGTGGCCAGACGGCTGAAGTTGTCCAGCGCCTTGCTCATCTTGGCGACAACCTTGTCACGATCGGTGATGCCATGACGCCGGGCGATGTAGGCTGGATCGTTATAGCTCAGCCAGACCTGGCCCGTCTCGTCCTGCCAGGCCAGCATCTTCATGGGCAAGTCGATACCCGCAGTCTGCCGGCTGATCATAAAGTGAGTACCCACTTTCGGATTACCGAAGAGTATCAGCTCCGTGGGCCGCAGGGACAGGCCGGCCTTTTCCGCACTGGTATCGTGGCGCAGGCGCAGGACGATGGTGAAGTCCTTTTTGCGCAGCCTATCCTCCAGTCGATCCAGGGTTTCCACGACGCTATAGCGGCTGTTTTTGCTGATCAGGCCGTTGTCGGCATCCGCATCCGCCTGCGCCAGACCGCTAATCAACAGCAGGGCGGTCATTACCCCCAATAGCTTTTTCACTGTTTTCTACCTTGTTGGTTTTACCGCTTTCTATTTCCCATGCCGGCGGCCCCGTAGGAGCGGACCCCCGGGCCGCGATGGCTTTCCCACCTTGGCATCGCGGCCCGAGGGTCCGTTCCTACAACACGATACCCCGCCAGCTCGCCTAAAGCGCCTACTTTTGGTGCTGCGGGGTGATTCATTTGCCGCTGGCCGCGCGTTTTTTCAGATGCACCAGCAGCAGTGACACCGCCGCCGGCGTGACACCGGAAATCCGCGAGGCCTGGCCAATAGTCGCCGGGCGCTGGGCGGCCAGCTTTTGGCCCACCTCGGTGGACAGGCCACGCACCCGACTATAATCCAAGTCCTCCGGCAGAGGCAGCCCTTCCTGGCGTCGGTGGCGCTCGATCTCTTCGTGCTGACGCTCGATGTAGCCGGCGTACTTGCACTGGATCTCCACCTGCTCGGCCACCACCGGGTCACTCACGGGCTCACCGGCACCGGGCAGGCTTATCAGCGCGGCGTAATCCACGTTGGGCCGGCTCAGCAGCTCAGACAGGCGCGCCTCCTTGCTCAGGGCCTGGCCCAGCACCCGCTCGGCTTCGCTGTCGGCCAGGCTGCCGGGATGGAAGAAGGTCTCGCGCAGGCGTTGACTCTCGCACTCGATGGCCTCGCGCTTGGTTTCAAAGACCGCCCAGCGGGTATCGTCCAGCAGACCCAGTTCGCGGCCGATGGGCGTCAGGCGCAGATCGGCATTGTCCTCACGCAGCAGCAGGCGGTATTCGGCGCGCGAGGTGAACATGCGGTACGGCTCGCTGGTGCCGCGGGTAATGAGGTCGTCCACCAGCACGCCAAGATAGGCCTCGTCACGGCGCGGTGACCACGGCGCCTGCTCGCGTGACTGTCGGGCGGCATTGATGCCCGCCAGCAGACCCTGCGCCGCGGCCTCCTCGTAGCCGGTGGTGCCATTGATCTGCCCGGCGAAGAACAGGCCACCGAGATACTTTGTCTCCAAACTTGGGCGCAGGTCACGGGGATCAAAAAAATCATATTCGATGGCGTAGCCGGGACGCGTGATGTGGGCGTTCTCGAAGCCCTTCATGGAGCGCACCAGGGCCAGCTGCACATCGAAGGGCAGGCTGGTGGAGATGCCGTTGGGATAGACCTCGTTCGAAGCCAATCCCTCCGGTTCGACGAAGATCTGGTGCGAATCCTTATCGGAGAAACGCACGATCTTGTCTTCGATGGACGGGCAGTAGCGCGGCCCCACGCCCTCGATCACACCGCTGTACATGGGCGAGCGATCCAGCCCGGCTCGAATAATATCGTGGGTTCGCGCATTGGTGTGGGTGATGTGACAGCTGATCTGGCGTGGGTGGTCGCCGGGCCGGGCCATGAAGGAAAAGCTGGGAATGGGGTCATCGCCCGGCTGCTCGCTGAGCTGGCTGTAGTCGATGGACTTGGCGTCAATGCGCGGCGGCGTGCCGGTCTTCAGCCGTTCGACGCGGAAGGGCAGCTCACGCAGACGCTGCGCCAGGGCATTGGCCGGTGGATCACCGGCGCGACCGCCCTCGTGGCTTTCCTGCCCGATGTGGATGCGGCCGCCGAGGAAGGTGCCCACGGTGAGCACCACCGTCGGCGCGCGGAATTTCAACCCCATCTGCGTCACCACGCCGGTGACGCGGTCGCCATCGACCATCAGGTCGTCCACCGCCTGCTGAAACAGCCGCAGATTGGGCACATTCTCTAGCGCCGCGCGCACCACCTGCATATATAGGCTGCGGTCGGCTTGCGCGCGGGTGGCGCGCACCGCCGGCCCCTTGCGCGCATTGAGACGGCGGAACTGGATACCGGCGCGGTCGGCGGCATGGCCCATGAGGCCACCCAGGGCATCCACCTCTTTCACCAGGTGGTCCTTGCCGATACCACCGATGGCGGGGTTGCAGGACATCTGCCCCAGGGTGTCGATATTGTGGGTCAGCAGCAGGGTGCGCGCACCGGAGCGCGCCGCGGCCAGCGCGGCCTCGGTACCGGCGTGGCCGCCGCCGACCACGATCACCTCGAATGAATCCTGAAAAAACATCACGCCACACTGCCAAAAACGGGCCGGCCATTGTACCGGTTGGTGAAAAAGTAGCCAATTCCATGGGCTACCCCGGCCCAACACACAGCCAGGTCTGCCAATAACACCCTCAAGCCAGCCTTCGCAGAACCGCTAATGCTGGCATGTCACACAATCCAGCCGGCCCACCATGACCATCAAACACCGCCTGTTCCTGCTCTCGGCCGTCATCACCACCACTGCCCTGCTCATACTTGCCTTGCAACAGTACACCACACAGCGCTCCGACCTCTTGCGGCTCGGCATTATCACGCTGGTCGATGTAGAGGCCGATATGCAGGCCCTCCTTGCCGCCGAGAAAAACTACCTGCTCACCCACAGCCGGGAATCCCGTGACTATTTTTTCCACGAACAGCGTTCCATAATCGAGGAACTGCATGAACTGAATGACATCATGGCCAAGCTGGACCTGGACACCCGCCCCCTCGACAGTATCCATCGGGATCTGGCCACCATCTCCTCCCGATTCAGCGAACTGGAGAAACTGGTGCAAACCATCGGCCTGGACGAGAACAAAGGCTTGCGCGGCTCCCTGCGCACGGCCGCCCACCAGGTGGAAATCGTCTTCAGCGCCACCGGTAATTATCAGCTGCTCGCCAATCTGCTGATGATGCGCCGTCACGAAAAGGATTTTCTCCTGCGCCTGGACAACAAATACGCAGACAGATACGACCACGCCCATGGCGTACTTCTTAGTGCCATTGAACAGGCCGAACTCAGTCCGTCACACCGCAATGAAACAACACACAACCTCAACACCTATGCCGGCAGCTTCCATCATCTGGTCGATAGCAAACGCCAGCTGGGGCTCAGCGAACATGACGGCCTGCGTGCCGCGCTGGGTGACAGCATCAGCCAGGCACTGAAAAATCAGAACCTGCTGGTACAAACCACCCTGAACGCGATTAAACAGGCCCGCATTGACCAAAACAAAATCCTCTTCACCGGCACCCTGATACTGATCATCACCCTGGTCAGCATGACCCTGTTGATGGCACGCAGCATCAGCCGCAGCCTGACACGCATCACCGAGGCCATGGAGCATGTCGCCGACGGCTCTGCCGCCCTCAGTGTCAGCCTGCCCGAAGACGGACGCGACGAGACGGCGCAGGTCGCCCGTGCCTCAACCGTTTCACACGTAAACTGGATCAGACTGTGGAACAAGTACTCATGGTGGCCACCAACCTTTCCCAGAGCAGCCTGCGCGCTCAGGAAATCACCCAGGCCACCAGCGGCGCCATCGAAGAACAGGTTGAGGCCATCACCCAGCTCAGCGACACGGTCGGACAAATGGCTGACAGCAGCCAGCAGGTAAACGAAGCCGTCTACGGTGCCAGCAAGACTGCGCAGGACGTGCACCGTGAGGCCGTGGAGGGGCGCGCTGTGGTCAGCAGTGCCGTAGATGGCATGCAGGAAATGCAAGACGAAATCGAACAGCTGGAGCAAAGCATCGACGCCCTCACCGGACACCACCAGGATGTCGGCCAGGTGCTGGACATGATCGTCACCATTGCCGATCAGACCAACCTGCTGGCCCTCAACGCCGCCATCGAGGCCGCGCGGGCTGGCGAGCAGGGCCGCGGCTTCGCCGTGGTTGCCGACGAGGTACGCGCCCTCTCGAAACGCACCACCGATGCCACCGATGAAGTGCGTAAACTCATGGACACCATCCGCGCCGGCAATCAGGAAGCGGTCGGACTCATGACCCGCAGCGCCACCGTCTCCGCTCGCAACCTGGAGCGCACCCAGGCCGCCGGCGAGACCTTTGCCCTCATCGCCACCGCCGTCGAGGGCATCAGCGACAGCAATGTGCAGGTCGCCGCCCAGGCTGAGCAACAGTCGGAACTGGCCACTACCGTACGCGACAACATCTGCAAGATCGACGAAAGCGTGCGCGACCTGTCCGAGCTGGCGCGCAAGAACATCTCTGACAACGGCGACCTGTCACAGTTTTCCGTGCAGCTGGAGTTGCTGGTGGCCGGCTTTACCACCAAACCCGCCGCCAAGGACGACACGAACACCCAATTGCCAGATAACGTCGACCTGTTCTAAGACCCACAGAAAGTCCCGGCTGATTATTTTGTTGAGCACCCGGCGCTTACCGCGAGTCCTCCAACCACACTCGTGATCTGCTGAAAGAACAACCCATCCTGCCAACAGCTGTAGGAGCAGCTTCAGCTGAGAGTGAAACATTCCTCCGTACACTGTCGCGGCTAAAACCGCTCCCACATCTAATCTCTCACATTGCAATCACGCAACATATGGGCTATATACTGTAACAGTTGTTACAATTGGAGCCCGAAATGGTCTTGCTCACGCCCCACGACACCCACGCACCCAGCCCAGATATCCACAGCAAAGAAAGCCGCCAGGGCCTCGCCCGCATGGTCATGCAGCTGTTCCAGCACTGGCAGCTCAGCAACGAAGAACAACTGGATCTGCTCGGCCTCGACGCCGGCAGCCGCACCACCCTCGCCCGCTACCGCAAGGGCCAGCCCCTGGGCGGCAACCGCGACCTGCTGGATCGCGTCGGCCACCTGCTCAGCATCCACAAATCCCTGCGCCTGCTGTTCCCCCACAACCGCGAACTGACCTACGCCTGGATGCGTGCACCCAACCGGGCCTTCGACAACCTCACCCCCGTGCAAGTGGTACGCCAGCACGGCTTCGCCGGCCTACTGATGCTGCGCAGCTACCTCGACCAGGTTCGCGGCCAGTGATCGACCGCCTCCTCAGCGAACTCTGCAGCACCGACGTCCACGGCGACTGGCTACGCAACATCGTCAGCCTGCGCGAATCCCAAGATCTGTTCGATGACCTCAGCAGTGACCCCACCGATTGGCGCACCGCCATTGCCGCCGAACTCACCGCCAAACCCGCCGACTTCGGCGACACCCCTATCATCAACCGCCCCTTTGAGCAGGCCCGCTACTGCGCCGCCATCCGCTACCCGTTCGAAAATTGGACCCGCAGTCGTTATTCCGACGGCAACTTCGGCGTCTGGTACGGCGCCGACAACATCGAAACCAGCATCTTCGAAACCACCCACCACTGGCTGCAATTCCTCCACGACGCCGACTTCCAGCAAGCGCCGAAAACCATCATCGGCGAACGCCGCATCTTCCAGGTTCAATGCGACGGCCTGCTGTTCGACTTCCGCCCCAAGCTGGCCGACTACCCCCAGTTAGCCACTCCCGGCGAATACGACCTCAGCCAACAGATCGGCCAGCGCCTGCACCGCGAAGGCCACCCCGGACTCATCCCCCGCTCCGCCCACTGCGAGGGAGATATCGGTGTTATCTTCACCCCAAAGATCCTCGCCAACCCCCGCGACCACTGCTATCTCGACTACCGTTACAATCCCGATTCCCGGGAAATCGCGGTCATTCGCAAACCCGACAAAACATTCGTCACTTTGAAAATGCTGGATGATGGATCGTTGCGGGCTGCTGATAATACAAAAGTAATCCCGGTCAGCACAGCCTGATTCTCTGGCTGGCTGTGCTACTTTAATGGTATCCGGCACAATATCTGTCGAAAATGTAGTAGCAGGTGTGCAAGGTCAAGCAATGACCCCTGCATATTGACCCCTGCATATTTGTGCATATTTGGTGCCTTACATTGAAAATGATGAAGAAATATTTCTCAAGACAGTGATGCCTAGCAGAAAGGCGACCAAGCAATATTTTGGAGAGAAATGATGAAAAAAATTCAATTAGATAAAGAAAAGCAAGAAATTCTAGATGCTTACGAATCTGGTGAATTTAAATCTGTTATGACGGATGAGCGAAAGAAGTCAATTAAGCAGACTGCAGCGGCAACTTTCAAAAAAGACAAGAGAATTAATATAAGGCTGTCAGGTAGAGATTTATCTGCAATTCAGAGAAGAGCTTTAGAAGAGGGTATCCCTTACCAAACGTTGGTAGCTAGTATTCTGCATAAATATGTTTCTGGCAGCCTGTATGACGTCACAGCTAACAAGGCCAATTAACTCAGACAATTTACAGTGGTGTTTGTCGATGTTATACGTTTTCCAAATTATGGAATTTCACGCAGATCGATAGGGTCAGACTCGATCGATATGGAAAAATCCTTGCGAAAATCCACACTGCGACCAACAATGCCTGGATGCTGGGAAATGATCAATTCCAGAAACGGATCGAGAAACTAACGGCGGGTCAGGCATCACCAAAACCGAGGGGTGGCGACCGAAAATCGGAGGGCCTACCGCGGATCATCTGTCGATTGTTGGGTATCGATCGTGAGATGGGAGGAGACCATATATGGTTGAGCTTGCAAAACCCGGGAAGCAAAGAAGGCTCTCTTCTCCAAACTCCCTTCTCTCAACAAAGGCTGGCACTAGAAAAATCATGAAGACATACCACGGAAGCTGCCATTGTGGACGAATAAAGTTTACTGTAAACACAATTATCAAGAAGATGGTTTCTTGTAATTGCTCTATCTGTTCAAAAAAAGGCGCGCTCCATCATCGAGTGGAGTCAGAGCAATTTACCCTTGTTGATGGGAAGGAACATTTAGTGCTGTATCAATTTGACACAAAAGAAGCAAAGCACTTTTTTTGCAACGTGTGCGGTATTCACCCATTCAGCCGTCCTCGTGCGGCGCCCAGCATGTACAGCATCAATGTCAGGTGTCTGGATGATTATGATTTGGATACAGCGTCATATGAAGTGATTGAATTTGACGGACGTAACTGGGAAGAGGCAGTAGAAAAACTGAATGAACAATTGCGTTCAAACAGTCGGTCGCCTGCATGAAGCGCAGCACAATCCGGGAAATTTATCCGTCTCATCCTGGATTCCGCTGCGCTTCATCCAGGCTACCAAACAGCGCCTAGAAAAATATCAAAAAACCCGGTTGTCCCGCTGGGCCTCTTCGGCCGGTTTCTCATCCTTCCCCTTCAATGCCTCAAGGGCATCGGCCGTGCCTTCACGGGTTGCCTGCCAGGCCTTGCCGGCCTTTTCCCGGGTCCATTCGGAGGCTTTGGATGCACCTTGCTTGGTAGCGTCCCAGGCATCAGCTGATTTTTCCTTGCTCCATTCGGCGGCCTCTTCGGCGCCTTTTTGAGTGGCTTCCCAACCTTTACTGGTGGTCTGTTTGGCTTTGTCCCAGAGGCTTTCTTCGGCCAGGGCAAGGCCGGGGAAAATAAGTAGTGCGCTGAGTATCAGAGTCGGGAGTGTGTGTCGGGTGAGTTTCATATCATCCTCTGCGTTGTTGTCTTGGTGGTTTGCTGTTTGTGGGAAGCGCTGATTTTATTGTAGGAGCGGCCCCTCAGGCCGCGATAGTGATGGTGAGAAATCCATCGCGGCCTGAGGGGCCGCTCCTACTGGACGTGCGATTGGCCTGTTGCATTCGACCGGGGGGATAGGGATTAATTCCTTTCCAGGGCGGCCAGGCCAGCAGCCAGATCGGGGTAGCGCAATCCGACAGCCAGTTCTTCGAGCATTTTTCGGTTGTCCAGTCGGCGCGATTCCTGCAGATAGGACAGCATGCCGGCGCTCATGACCTTTTCCGCCTCGGCGCGCGATACGATGGGCGGCGGTGGCAGACCCAGGGCCTTGGCGACGTCGATGAAGTATTGCGACATGGTGCCGGGATGGCCATCGGCGACATTATAGATTTCTCCCGAGACGCCCATTTCCGCCGCGGCCTTGCAAACCCGCGCAAGGTCATCCTGATGGATGCGGTTGGTGTAGGGCGAGTCGGCCGGTTTTAAAATGGGCAGGCCCTTTTCCAGCCGCGCAATGGGCAGACGGCCGGGGCCGTAAATACCACCGACGCGCAGGATGACGAAGGGTACACCTGTTTCTTGTCCCCAGCGGCGCAGGGTATTTTCGGCATCCAGCCGCCGCCGGCCCCGGGCGGTCTGCGGCCGTAGCACCTGTGTCTCGGTGATCCAGGCGCCCCGGCAGTCGCCATACACGGCGGTAGTGCTGATCAGCACCAGCTTCGCCGGTTGCCTCGCGGGGTCGATGGCAGCAAGAAAATTCTGCAACAGGGGGTCACTCTCACCCTGTGCAGGTGGTGGTGCAAAGTAGAAAAGCACCGCTTCCGCCGTTGGCAGGTCTTTCAGTGTCACTCGATCCGTCAAATCACCGGGCACGGGCTCGATGGCCCCGGCGCGCAGACGCACCGCACTGGTTTCGCTGCGCGCCAGCCCCCGCATGATGCCGCCCTGCGCTCGGTACAACTGCGCCACGCGCTGGCCGATGTCACCACAACCGGCTATTAACACAGAATTCATCGGTGGTTCTCGTCCATGGCTTCACGCATAATCACATTTCCGCTCCACTCTGGTCGCCCATCAAAATGCCTTTTACCGTATATCTCGAGCCCAGTGGGCATCATTTTGACATCGAGCCCGATGAAACGATTCTCGATGCCGCCCTGCGTCATGGCCACGCCTTTCCCTATGGTTGCCGAAGCGGCGGCTGCGGCGCCTGTCTGGGACAGTTGCTTGAGGGTGAGCTGGATTATGACACGGATCGCCCGGCGCCTCCGGCCGCCAAGGACATGCCACACGGTACGACCTTCTTCTGTCAGGCACGCGCCGCCTCCGACCTGATCATTGAGGTCAAGGAAATCGTCGCGGTGGAGAGCCTGACGTTGAAAACCCTGCCCGTGCTGGTACAGAAAATGGAACAGCTGGCCGACGATGTGATGCGGCTCTACCTTAAGCTGCCGCAGGACGAGCACCTGCGATTCCTCGCCGGGCAGTACATCGATATATTAATGAAGGATGGCCGCCGGCGCAGTTTTTCCATCGCCAACATGCCGCTGAATGACCACTTACTGGAGCTGCACATCCGCCACGTCGAGGGCGGGGATTTCACCGGCTACATCTTCGACCAGCTGCGGGAAAAGGACGTGCTGCGCATCGAGGGGCCGCATGGTAATTTCTTTCTGCGCGAGAATTCCACGCGGCCGCTGCTGTTCGTCGCCGGCGGCACTGGCTTTGCGCCGGTGAAATCCATTCTTGAGCATGCCTTTACCGAGGGGATGTCACAGTCCATGCGGTTATATTGGGGTGTGCGCAGCGAGGCGGATCTGTATCTGGATGCGTTGCCGCAAAAATGGGCGCAGGAGCACCCCGACTTCCGCTATGTGCCCGTGCTTTCCGAGGCATAAAAACAATGGCAGGGATCGAAGGGTTATGTACACGAAGCCGTGATGGCGGATCTGGCGGCAAGGGGCGAGGATTTCTCAGCCTTCGATGTCTACGTCTGCGGCCCGCCGGCGATGGTCAGGGCCGCCTTCGCGGCCTTCCGTGAGCAGGGCCTCGATGAAGCACGCTTCTATTCCGATGCATTTGAATTTCAGGCGCCAAAATCCGGCGACTAAATAGTCAGGTGCAAAACGGGGGAGAATTACGCCCTGACGGCATCCAGCGGCTTGGCGACTTCCGGCGCTTCAATGGCCGGCGGAACATGCTCCACTACATCGACTTCGGCGGCCACTGGCGGTTCACAGCAGGGTGCCAGACGCAGCGCCTCCCGGTAACAAGACAAGGCGGTCTCCCGATCGCCCATCTTGTCCAGCAGGGTTCCCAGCTCGATCAAGGCCTCGGCATTCGGCTGCGCATTGATGCTGGCCTCAAGATAACTGCGTGCCTTGCCCCACAGGCCGTTACGCAGACACAATCGTCCCGCCGTCAGCAGTGCCGTCGCATCCTGTCCATGCCCCGCCAGGAATGACTCGGCCTGAATCAGCTGACGCGTCAGATCCGGCCCCTTGATGAGGCCATACATCCGCAGCAGGTCATCGCTGCGATGGCGTTTGAGGGCGCTGCGCAGCAGGGGCTCGCCCTCGCCATCCCGGCCAAAATCCCTCAGTCTTTGCAGATAGGTCAGCAGCAGGGTCTCATCGTCGCACAGCGCCTTCGGTACCCTGGACCAGGTTTGTATCAGCGCATCCACATCGGTACTGTCCTTGAGCAAGGCGGTATAGGCCTCGAGCGCCATGACGTCGAGGGTCTGTATGTCGAAAACCTTGCGCTTGCGCAATCTGGGCAGCAACTCGATGAGGTTATTCCATTCGCCCAGCTCCCGGTACAATTTGCCCAGCGGCTTGAGCACCTGCGGATGTGTCGGCTCCAGCTGGTACAGGCGGTGCAGTGAGGCCAGCGCCTGTTCCTTCTGGTTCTGACTCAGCAGCAGTTCCACCTGGGTCAGGCCCACGGCGATATCGGCCTGGGCCGGGTTCTGGTGTGCCAATTGCAGATAGCGGTCTCGCCGGTCTTCCGCGCCCTGTTCCTGCGCGGCGCGTGCGGCGACCAGGTAATTGAGTATCGGCGCTTCGCTCTGTCCGGCATATTTCAGCACCTGCCGTTCCGCCTGCCGCCACTGCCCCTCGGCCAGCTCGATGAGCCCGTAGGTCAGCGCTTTCTGCGCCTTTTGCTCCCTGCGGTGCTTACGCCAACCTCCCACGCTGCGCGGCACAGCCAGCAGCCGCACGACAAAACGAATCGTGAAATAGAGGGCCGCAAAGACCAGCAACAGGAAGAACACCAGCAGGGCCAGGGAAGTTTCCACGCTCCAGGTGCCAATGCCAATCAGCACATAACCCGGGTTGTCCTTGATGAGCAGAGCCAGCACCACGGCACCGATGAGCGCCAGCATACAAATCAGCAGCAATTTGATCATTGTTCACTGCCCTCACGCTGTGCAGCCTCGACCTCTACGCCCAGGCTCTGCATGTATTTGCGCAGTACGCGCAGGGAATCACTGATATCCGGCAGGCTGGGTTGCAGGTCTGCCTGCTGCAGATTCTGTAAAGATTCCAGCATGCCTTTCACCGCAGCGGACTCTTCATCAAAATTGGCCCTGAGCCAGTGAGCGGCTTCGTCCAGCAGCTGATGGAACAGGGCCGTGTCATGGCGCAGCAGGCTGAGTCGCGCCTGCTCCAGCTTCAGCTGCAGATTCTGCCGCAAATACCACGCTTCCGACGGTGGACGCAGGGGCTCGATAGGTTTGTCCGCTCGGCGCACGACCACCAACCCACGGATATCTTTCCAAATTGCGCTAGGAACATCGGCCCAATCCAGTGACTGATAGTCTTTCTGGCCGCCAGTGACCGTTGGCCCGGCGGTACGAACCAGCGGAGTATCTCGCAACGGCAGACTGTCCACCTTCTCCACCAGGCTGGCCAGGGTCAGGGCCAAGCCCGTAATATCAGGCTCCACTATCGCTTTCAACGCCGTGATCTCATTGGCTATGGCCTGACGCACCGGCACAAAGGCGGGATCACCAATGGCACGCAATTTCTGGTCCGCGGTCTGCAATGCCGTCAGTGCCGTACGACGGTCGTGCTCCAGGGTGAGGCGGGTATTGGCGACAATCAGCAGATACTCGATCTCCGCCAGACGCCAGGCCAGGGTGGTTCGACCCAGTGTCGTGGACATCTCCATCAGTGCCGTGTTCAGCGTCTGCTGTTCGGCTTCGATGCGCTGACGCACACTGGCGGCGCTGTCCACCTCACTGCGAATCGCGCTGATTTCCTGCTTCAGCGTTTCCAGCTGACTCAACTGTGTCAGTTGCTGCTGGTTGGCATCAATACTCGACTGCAGCTCGCCAAGGCGCTCGGCCAAGGCGACGCTCTGCTGGTTCTGCTGCTGCCCCTGCAGATAAAGGTAGTACACACCAAGCGCCGTGAGGACGGCCAGCAGCAGGGCGAGAATGGCGACAAACAAACCTGCTGAGCCCTTTTTTTCTTCCGTTTCTTCTATCTCAGCGACATCGGCCATGTTCGCCGAGACGTCAGGCGGCTTTTTCTCTTCTTTCTTGGCGCCGGTGGTCGTCTTTTCCGTGGTGTTGGGGGGCTTTTTTTCCACGCTGGTTTCAGGCTTTTTCTGCACCGCCTTTCCAGCCACTTTCGGCATATCCTTGTCTGTCGCAGTGACCGCCTTTGTTTGTTCAGGCTTGTCACTGGCGGAATGGCCTTCGGCTTTGGCATCCTGCGTCGCCCTATCGACGACATCCCTGTCGTCCTCCGCGGCCTTGCCCTTTACCGGCTTGGCTGACGGGCTCTTCTCATTGTTCTGATTGCTTTGATTTTTCATCTCGATTCCTGCGCGTAGCACTTTGCGGCCTTAAGCAGCGCGGCGTCACTGGCCGCTCTGGCAACAATCGCCGGACGTATGAAGCCCAGTTCCTGTGCCAACGTGGCGCTGCGATCACTGATCACGACCAGCGTCGTCCCCAACAGACGCTCCTGATAACCGGCATCCACTCTCGCAAAGAGATTCCGCAGGCCTTCATTACTGGTGATGATAATCATATCGAGCTTGCCCTTATCCCACGCCCGATACAACCGTTCTGGGTCAAGAGAACTCACAATTCGACGGTACACCTCGGCATAATCCACCTGCGCACCACGCTCACCGAGCGTATCGGCCAGCAAGGCCCGGCCAGTGCCGCCACGAAAAATGATGACCCGCTTTCCCTGCAGCGACTGTAGTTCAGGCAGGGCCAACAGGGCCTCGGAGTTATAGGGTGCCGGAGGCAGGATATGGGCCGGCTGGCCGTGCGCCGCCAGTGCCCGGGCCGTGGCCTGGCCGACAGCGGCGCGCAGCAGGCTTTCAGGCAGCGGCTGGCCGCCAAGGGCCTGATAGGCATGGTGCACGGCGTTGGCGCTGATGAAAATGGCCAGCTGGTCGTCGGGGAGGTCTTGCAGGCGGGCCTGCAGCGGCGCGATATCGGCCGGCGGAAGGATGTCGATAACGGGAAAGCGGAGGGCATGACCGCCCTCTGCTTCAATCAGTCGACACAGATTGTCGGCCTGGTGGGCCGGACGGGTCACGGCAATGGTATAACCATCGAGAGCGCCGCGCCGGGTGTCCGCTAGCATAGTAGTTAGCGCTTACTTCGCCTGAAATCGGCGCTGTGTGGATTTTTGGCGGCCATCAGGCATCGGCATAGACCGCCTTTAGAATCGCCCCGGCACCGCGTGACAGCAGGTCGTCGGCCAGTGCCGTACCGAGTTTTTCGGCCTCTGCCGCCGGGCCCTCGATCTCGCCACGAATCACTTCCTCGCCGTCGGGACGGCCCACCAGTCCGCGCATGCGCAGACGGGCTCCATCCAGTTCGGCGAAGCCGGCGATGGGTACCTGACAACCACCTTCGAGACGGTGGTTCATGGCGCGTTCAGCCAGCACGCAGGTCTGGGTGTGGGTGTCGTTGAGGTGGGCGATGAGTTCGTGGATGCGTACATCATCGCTGCGCGTCTCGATGCCCACGGCACCCTGGCCGATGGCCGGCAGACTCTGTTCGGTACTCAGACAGCTGCGGATGCGGTCTTCAAAACCGAGGCGCTTGAGGCCCGCACTGGCGAGGATGATGGCATCGTAGTTGCCTTCGTCGAGTTTGCGCAGACGGGTGTTGACGTTGCCACGCAGGTCGAGGATGTCGAGATCGGGACGGTTGGCGCGCAGCTGGCACTGACGGCGCAGGCTGGAGGTACCGACCCTGGCGCCCTGTGGCAACTCGTCGACACTGGCAAAGGTGTTGGAAACAAAGGCATCGCGTGGATCCTCGCGTTCGCAGATTACCGCCAGATGCAGGCCCTCGGGAAATTCCACCGGTACGTCCTTCATCGAATGCACGGCAATATCGGCTTCGCCACGCAGCATGCCCTGCTCCAGCTCCTTGACGAACAGGCCCTTGCCGCCCACCTTGGCCAATGGAGTGTCGAGGATCTTGTCACCCTGGGTGACCATCTTCACCAGCTCTATCTGCAAATCCGGGTATTTGGCCAGCAGGCGGTCACGGACATATTCGGCCTGCCACAGGGCCAGGGGACTCTTGCGGGTGGCGATGCGAACGATTTCGGTCATTTATTCAACCCTTCTTCAATTCTTGTAATGTCAGCACGTCAGTCTGTGCAGGGCAAAAAATGGCCACCATGCTAAGGACTATAAAGGATGCTGGCAACCGGCGGGTCCATGCAAGGCCGTCCATCCATTTAGAAATAGATGCGAATCTGCTAGAATACGCGGCTTTGCAGCCCCCTGAGACTAGGAAACTATTATGCACACTGGTGAAACCTTTACCCAATTCATCATCGAAGAACAGCGCGGCGCCAAGAATGCGTCTGGCGATTTTACGGCCCTGCTGAACGACGTTGTCACCGCCTGCAAGGCGATTTCCAGCTGCGTAAACCAAGGCGCTCTGGTCGGTGTGCTGGGTTCTGCCGGTAGTGAAAATATTCAGGGCGAGACCCAGAAAAAGCTCGATATCCTCTCCAACGACATCTTCCTCAAGGCCAATCAGTGGGGCGGTCACCTGGGCGCCATGGCCTCCGAAGAGATGGACGACATCTACCCAATACCTGCGGAATATCCCAAAGGCAAGTACCTGCTGACCTTCGACCCGCTGGACGGATCGAGCAACATCGACGTTAACCTGTCCGTGGGCAGCATCTTCTCCATCCTGCGCTGCCCCGAGGGCGTCGAGAACCCCACTGCGGAAGACTTTTTATAGCCCGGTACCGAGCAGGTCTGCGGCGGCTTCACCCTCTACGGCCCGTCCACCATGCTGGTGCTGACCACTGGCAACGGCGTCAACGGCTTCACCCTGGATCACAATGTCGGCGAGTTCATCCTCACCCACCCCAGCATGACCATCGTCGAGGACACCGCTGAGTTCGCCATCAACATGTCGAACCAGCGTCACTGGGAAGCCCCCATGCAGCGTTACATCGACGAGTGCCTGGCCGGCACCACCGGACCCCGCGACAAGGATTTTAACATGCGCTGGGTGGCCTCCATGGTCGCCGAGGTCTACCGCATTCTCACCCGTGGCGGCATCTTCATGTATCCCAAGGACACCCGCGATCCCAGCAAGCCCGGCAAGCTGCGCCTGATGTACGAAGCCAACCCCATGGGCTTCATCGTCGAGCAGGCGGGCGGCATCTGTTCAACGGGCCGTGAGCGCATCATGGAAATCCAGCCCACTGGCCTGCACCAGCGCGTTCCGGTGATCCTGGGCTCCAAGAACGAAGTCGAGCGCGTCATCCGCTACCACAAGGAAGCCTGAACAAAGCGCCAACCTGGAAAAGGGCGGCTACCTTCACGGGTAGCCGCCCTTCTTCCTTTGTGCACAGATTCAATGAGTAGTGGGTAATTCAATTGTAATTAATAGAATAGAAGGGAAAATTCTAATTGATGATTTTGCTATAGATCATACCGATTTGGTGTGACTTGTATGGTCGCTTTTGGTTATCGGATTGATAAATAACGAAACAAAACACGTCAAAATATCGATGAAATAACTCAGTGGTTTAACTAAATACCACATTTATTTTTTATAAAAGCATCCAGCCATAGGAAGCGGTTATTCCCAGTGTATAGGTAGCGAGAATAATCACATTGACAGGATTACCAGAAAATTTGGGTGTTTTTATCTGCGACACATTTAAAGCAGCGAGACTTAGACCACTAGCATAGAGAATAATAGAAAAAACACTCTGACTAAAAAAACCTTCAAATAAAAATATAAAAACGAGTATGATACTGTTGTTATCTAACGCCAATCCTGTGTAGTGAGTTCCGCTTGCAAGACCGAATGTTGAAAAATAACTTAGTCGTAGCGCACTTGCAGCAAGCATCACAAACGCTCCGAGCAGATAGATTAGCTCAAAATTGCCATAACTCAGAAGTAAAATGGCTGGCGTGACACCATAGCTAACAATATCTATTAATAGATCAAGTTGACCACCAAAAACACGGTCGTTACCGGTACGCCCTTTCATCCTGCGTGCAATGAGACCATCTGCCCAGTCAAAAGCAACCGCCCAAATCATGCCAATCATTGCCGCTGCATAAAGGCCCGAAATACTGAAATAAATAGCAAGAAGCGTACAAGCCAATCCGGAAAGCGAGCAAACATTTGGCAAATCTTTAGCATAGGAAAGAATAGAGTTAGGCTGTAACTCTTGAGATTCAGTGTTTTCGACTGCCATTGCTTCACCTGTAAGTATTTGAAATATGAACCTTGAATCTGCGAAACATATTAACCCATAGAAAAACATGTTATAGTACCATATTTATTGCAATTTAGGGCGAAAACTAAATAATGCTTATATACACAGTAGGAACTTGGGATTTATTGCATGTTGGTCATCTGGCATTGCTCCAACATTGCAAAACATTAGGTGACACAGTTGTAGTTGGTGTGGCTTCAGATAATGTAGTAGCAAGTTATAAAAAGAATGCTCCAGTTGTTCCTCTTGAGCAAAGAATGGAAATGTTAAAAGCATTGCGCTGTGTTGATATTGTACTTCCCTATTATGAATTAGAATACACATCAGCTTGTAAAGAATTGGATGTAGACATTTTTGTTATAGGTGAGGATTGGGGAAAGGCTCCACATAACCTTGATGTGGAGTCTTTTTTAAATGCAGAAGGCAAGTCCGTCATTCAAGTTAGCTATCATCCTCAAACTTCATCCACAAAAATAAAAGAAAAAACTATAGCTCAACTTCATGCCGCCGTTGCGTGAATTTTGTAACTTGTTACATGAAATATACAGTAACGACTCAGCCTGCTTTTATAGGTGCTAGTTTTTTTCCTCGGAAGGAATCAGTGCAGCACCTTCAAATGCATCATACAACGCACTGAAGACATTATGCCCCTGCTTTTTAACCGTAGAGATGTAGCCTCGAATTCGGCAAAATGTTTTTGCACCTTGATCAGATCGAAAACAGCCTGAGATCTTTTGCTTAACCTTGACCATGTGCACATCACGCTCGGCCAGGTTATTATCAAAGGGCAGCGAGAAGTCGTATAAAAACGCCAGCACCTCCTTCTTGTGATTGACCAGGCGGTCATGGAAGTTTTTGACCTTGTGCTGTTTTTTCCACATCTCTTATTTTTATCAGCGGACAACACCGGCAGTTCAGCGCGACCTACGCGTAACAGACAGCTGTAGCGCCGATTAAAATAGCGGATGCGCGAGGTATCTAATAACCGTGCACCCGCGGCTTTGGCATCATCAACTTCTTGTTGCTTTGCATCCAATGGGCACTTGCTGAGTTCTGCGGCCCAGCGTTGGTCATGTTGCTCTTGTGCGGATAAGGGGGCAGAGCCTGACCCTTTTTTACTCCTTACTTAGTCGCTCAGGATCAAATACCTGACAGCATTAAACACCCGACTGCGCACCAATGCCGGCTTGAAAATCGAGGATGTGACGCACCACAGCAACAATCCTTTATTGCTCTCCGTAATACTTACCATTCCTCTACATAGATTCTACATGTCGGATACTTTTACACTCCTGCACCAGGACGGGGTGTTATCAAATCCCACAGGACAACCAAAGCCATTACAATCAATGCGTTAACTGTCACGCGCTCCCAATGGCATGTTTGTTGCATAACTCATCGTGGCACGCAGACCAAACAAGCTTTGCCGGCTCGCCTAGCATTCAACTGCACCGAAAAAGCCGTATTTGAATTCATTATATGAAACGCAAACGGTATGTCGCCTGAAGACTCATGGATCCAAAATTATGCGACCCAGCTTGGTTTACGTGGTGGCGGCCTGGTGCTAGGTACCGATCACAATGCATTTCAATCAGGAATCAATGAGATTAACGCTGGCATTAATATCAATCCATTCAGTGGTTTTTTCGGCAGTTATCCCACTTCTCAGGCAGTAGTCGATTCCGCCTCGCCGCTCTTTATTAGCGGATTGGACACTTGTCGAGCAGATGGAACTACAAAATGCATCAATGACAATTCCACAACGGGTTTTGTTGCCACTGGCTTACAGGGCAATGGGCAAATGTTAACGCCCGTGGCTTACCATGGATCCAATATTAATGCCTGGAACTATGCGGCTGTCTCATCAACCATGGGCAGTATCACATTTGGAACCTGCGGCGGTCCTGGACAACCTGCCTGCGTGACTCCAGTTCCTGCACCCGGAGTTCTTGCACTGTTTACACTCGGGCTTGTCGGCTTAGGATTTTGCAAAAGAAAATCCAGATAATATATTTCCATTTCTCACAATAAATCCCGCTTTTATGCGGGATTTTTTTGGCGTTCAGTTTCATCACACGCCTTGACACCTGGATAGCTAAAGCAAGGTAGCTTGGGGTCAGGGATCAGTTCTCGTATTGTAACATCCGACGGTAATGCTTATGAATTACAAATGTTACAAAGCGAGAACCGACGCTTTGGGACGCTGATAAATATAAAACACACTAAAAACCCAAACAGAATCAGGTAAATTCAGTCCAGTAGGACGCAATAATCAAAGGACATCTCGCCACCTGTGACCGTGGTATTACGAAACAAAGAAATTCTAACTTTGTGTACGATGTGGCGCGGAGCGCCACGAGATGTGTGACACCGCAGAGCGGTGTCACAAGCTGACACTAAACTATACCGGGCAAACCAGGCGTTTGCCGAGGATATACGTGAAGGTCTCAGCGGTGTCCGTGACCACCGCCGCCGCTGCCACCACTGCCACTCGGCGTATAGCCATCGGTAAATGTCAGCATAAACGCTACAATGGCGTCTTCTTCGCTGCTCGTGAGTCCAAGATTTCCCAGCAATTGGGTCTCGACATTCTCTGCTACCTCGGGGGGATTCCATAACCCGGGAATATCGCGCGTGTTATAAAAATGAACAACTTCTTTGAGCGTCTTCAAAAGGCCGTTATGCATGTAGGGTGGCGTCTGGGCGATGTTGCGTAAATGTGGCGTCTTGAATTTGCCGTTTTCTGCGGTCACGCCCAGTATGGCACCAAGCCCTAAATCGATTGTGCCGGGAGGCTGCTGATCGAGCGGGTATTCGGTATTTTTCGGCAACCCCAAATTGTGATAACGGAAATCCGTGAACAGGACAGGACCGGATGATCCACCCATTCCTCCCATGCCGCCCATTCCACCTCCTCCCATCATCATGCCGCCACTTAGGTGGCATTGGCTGCACAGACCTCGACCGTTGAACAACATGCGGCCCCGTCGTTCTTGACGTGTAAATCTTGCCTGCCCCGCCATGACAAGATCAAACTTTGAGGTGAATTTATTGAGCTCGTCTGTTCCCTCATAGGCCGCGATGGCTTCCGCTGTGCAGTCGTAGGCTGCATCAACATCGACAATAGGCCCACACACATCTTCAAACAGGCCCACATAGCTTGAGGCCTGAATGTCCGCGATGACGGTCGCTTTGTTGGGGTTATTCATTTCGACGGGGTTTAGAAATGGCCCCTTGGCCTGTTCGGTTAGGTTGGCTGCACGGCCGTCCCAGAATTGCCCACCAACCGCGACGTTATTGATATAGCTAAACTCCGGGAAAAACACGGCATAGGCAGCGCTGGGGGAATTCCTGCCACCAAAGCGTCCCGGGATAACACCCTCAGAGACGGGAAGATGGGTATCCGGGTCAGCAAAACCCGCATCCGGGAGATGACAGCTGGCACAGGATTGTCCTGCGGGCTCCGACAAATTTTCGTCAAAATAAAGAAACTTTCCCAGTAACTGCTGCGACGATAATTCTGCCTGTACATTAGAAAAACAAACACCAAAAAGGACAGATACACAGACGATGACAAGTCTCTTGACTCTCCGGCTCATGATATTTTCTCCACTAAACGTTAGTCGCACGGCGGAACTTGCAGGCTAGAAAGCATGACAAATCAAGTTATGCTTCATCCTTGAAAGTGCGGAAATGTCCGATGAAATATTAATCTAGACCAAGTCTAGGCATGAGTCAATGCATATAAAATACATAACTTAGATAGTCATCTTTTTATCCTTGCGGCCCGGTTTGGTATTTGTCTCACTGCATTTTTACTGCATATTCAATGATCAGCGGCGCATGATCGGAGAACCACTTTTCCTTGTAGATTTCCGCCGCCTTGATGCGGTCTTTCAGACCCGGGGTGACGACCTGATAGTCAATACGCCAGCCCACGTTATTGGCCCGGGCCTGGCCGCGGTTTGACCACCAGGTGTACTGGCCGGGTTCCTGATTCACCACGCGGAATGCATCGACAAAACCCAGCGGCCCGAATACTTCATCCAGCCAGGCTCGCTCTTCCGGCAGGCAACCGGAGTTTTTCTGATTGCTCTTCCAGTTCTTGATGTCGATTTCCTTATGCACGATGTTCCAGTCGCCGCAGATGATGAATTCACTGCGCTTGCGACGCATGGCCTTGAGCCGTTCGGTAAAGCGTTCCATGAAGCTGAATTTCACCTGCTGTCGCTCTTCCTTGCTGGAACCGGAGGGGAGGTAAAGTGACACGATACTGAGCTTGCCGATGTCGGTATCAAAGTCGGCCTGGATGAAACGCCCTTCGGCGTCCATGTCCTCGAAGCCTTCACCCAGTTGGGTGATCACCTTCAGCGGTTTCTTCTTCGCGTAGATAGCCACGCCGCTGTAGCCCTTTTTCTCCGCGTCCACGTAATAGCAGTGGTAGCCGTGGGGGTAAAAGTGCTCGGCCTCCAGTTGGTGTTCCTGGGCCTTGGTTTCCTGGATGCAGACGACGTCGGCATCCTGCCTTTCCAGCCAGTCAAAGAAACCCTTTTTGGCGGCGGCGCGTATGCCGTTGACGTTGGCGGTGATGACTTTCATGGGGCTCTCCGGACGAATCGACAAAGCGCGGCATTATACCGTAGAGAGATACCGCCGTGAGCACGGGAGGCAGGTCTGTTAAAATGTCCGGCCTTTTCCACCCCTCTAAATACGGACGGACTGTCATGCAAGACTATCAACACGAATTTCTCGACTTCGCCATCGACGTGGGTGTACTGCGCTTTGGCGAGTTCACCCTCAAGTCCGGCCGTCTCAGCCCCTATTTCTTTAACAGTGGCCTGTTCAATACCGGCAGCAGCCTGGCACGCCTCGGCCGCTATTACGCACAGGCGGTGGTGGATTCCGGCATCGAGTTCGACATGATCTACGGCCCCGCCTACAAGGGCATTCCGCTGGCCTCGGCCCTGGCCATCGCGTTGGCCGATCACCACGACCGCGACCTGCCCTATGCCTTCAATCGCAAGGAGGCCAAGGATCACGGCGAGGGCGGCGTCATCGTCGGCGCACCACTCGCGGGCCGCGTGCTGATCATCGACGACGTCATCTCCGCCGGCACCTCGGTGCGCGAATCCGTAGACATCATCCAGGCCAGCGGCGCCACGCCGGCTGGGGTGGTGATCGCGCTGGACCGACAGGAACGCGGTAAGGGTGAGACTTCGGCGATTCAGGAAGTGGAACGCGATTACGGGCTCAAGGTGGCCAGCATCGTGCAATTGGACAATCTGGTGGAATATCTGGCCAAGTCGACAGATATGGCAGGTCATTTGGCCGCCATTCGCGCCTATCGCACGCAATATGGTGTGTAAGGCTAAATCCAGTCAGGCTATAATTCCCCCCTTGGCCATCAGCCGAATCCGACCATTATCCTAAGGAACGATCATGAACAAAAACTCACTTTCCATTGCTATTCTGACCGCCGTCTGCCTCACACCGGGCATTGCCAGTGCAGACTGGAAGGGCGAGGCCGAACTCGGCTACGTGAAGACCGGCGGCAACACCGACACCGCCAGCCTCAACGCCAAGGCCAAGGCCGAGCAGGAGCTCGACAAATGGCGAAATATACTGACTATTGAAGCCCTCAACAATTCCACTGACGGTCTCACCACCGCCGAACGCTACTTTGCCAGTGGCCAAAGCAACTATAAGATAACGGAACGCGGATACTTCTTCGGCTTCCTCGGCTACGAAGGCGACCGTTTCAGCGGCTACGACTACCGCGCCACGGCCAACATCGGTTACGGTCACCGCGTGGTACAAAACGATAAGGTGACTCTGGATCTCGAAGTCGCCCCCGGCGCTCGGCAAAGCAAGATAAAGACCCCTGATGAAACCGAAAATGAATTCACCGTTCGGGGTGCCCTCAAATTATTGTGGAACGTGAGCAAGACCGCCAAGTTCACCGAGGACCTCACCACGGAAATCGGCGACACGGACAAGGGTGGTACCGTGACCCGTTCCGTCACCGCCCTCACCGCGCAGGTCGCCGGTAACCTGCACACCAAGATCAGTTACACCCTGCGCCACTCTTCCGTCGTGCCGCTGGGCAAGAAAAAGGTCGACGACGAGGTCGCCATCGCCTTGCTTTACAGCTTCGGTAAGTAGTCAGCACATAAAAAACGGCGGCGCCGGCTGCGGTGTCGCCGGCTGCGGTGTCGCCGTTTTTTATGGCCCCGCGAAAACAGAGCTTGGGTAGGATGCTGGTGAGTGACAGCGAACCGCATTGATCGGGGACAATGCCCCCCTCTAACTGCCTATGCCCAGAAAAAATGGACCTCCCCGCGGGGTATCGTGTTGTAGGAGCAGACCCTTGGGCCGCGATGCCAAGGGTGGGAAAACCATCGCGGACCCGGGGGTCCGCTCCTACCATTGTTCAGGGCAATAAAATTATTTCGCGGCGAGCAGTGGCACAACATCCAGGCGGACGGCCGTGCGCTCGGCCCCGGCCCGTCTGTCGTAGGGTACGCGCCCCAACAGCGGCGCCTGCAGACGCTGCGACAGGGCGGTGATATTTTCCTCGACACAAACGGCCTGCGTCGATATCTCATTGGCCACCCAGCCCGCCAGCGTCAGGCCGCGGGCACGAATGCTCTCGGCACTCAGCAGGGCATGGTTGAGACAGCCCAGACGCACCCCCACCACCAGCACCACCGGAAATCCCAGCGCCACGGCCAGATCCGCCAGTGTCTCCCGCGCATTGACCGGCACCAGCCAACCACCAGCGCCTTCGACCACCACCACGTCGGCCTGGCCTTCGATCTCCGCGCAGGCGCGAGTCAGAACGTCCAGCTGCATGATCACGCCCACCGCCTGCGCGGCGATATGCGGGGCAATGGCGGGCTCGAAGGCGTAGGGGTTCAGCGTCTGATAGGGGATGGAAACCGACGACTGCGCCGACAGCTGCAGGGCGTCGTCATTGCGCAGGCCGCGATCGGTCTCGCTGCCGCCCACCTCGCAGCCCGCCGACACCGGCTTCATGGCGGCAACGCGCAGGCCCCGCTGCTGTAGCGCCGCCATCAGGCCCAGCGCAATGTGCGTCTTGCCGACATCGGTATCGGTGCCGGTGACGAAGATACCGGCCATCAGGGAAACGACACCCGGATTTCGTTGTCCGCCACCAGCGGCCCCCAGGCGTGGCCGTAGACCACTTCATAGGTGGCCGGTAATACACCATCACGGCGCAAGTCTTCGTAAGCGGAGAGCATTTTTTTAAGGCTGCCTTTTCCCGTCAGTCCCTGCGGGCGGTCGATGGCGGCATTGTGCGCGCCAATGATCTTCAGTTCACGCATTAGCTGCATGGCGTCAGTATAGGCGAGGGTGAAATTCTCTACATCCATCACCGGGTCACTCAGGCCTGCACGCAACAGGGCATCCCCCACATCGTGCATATCGATGAAGTCGTGCACATGCGGCCGTCCATCCACGGCCTGCCAGCTTTGCCGCAGTTCCTTCAACGTGTCCGGCCCGAGGGTGGAAAACATCAGCAGGCCGCCCGGTTTCAGCACCCGGCGAAATTCTGCAAAGGCCTGATCCAGTTCGCCACACCACTGTAGAGTGAAATTGGAAAAAATCAGGTCAATGCTGGCGGGGGCAATGGGCAGGCTGTCGGCATCGCCACAGACAAAGCCCTGGCGGCTAAACCAACCCTTGCGCTTGCGCGCCTGCGTCAGCATGCGCGGGGCAATATCCAGCGCCACTACGCGTGCTTTTTTGTAACGCCGGCTCAGCGCCTGGCTGAACACGCCGGTGCCCGCGCCCACGTCGAGAATGGTCTGCGGCGAAACCCGCACCAGTTGCAGGCGCTCCATGATGCGCTCGCCCACTTCGCGCTGTAGCACGGCCACGTCATCGTAGTGTTCCGCGGCGCGGCCAAAGGCATCACGCAGGCTGCGCTTGTGCAATAAGGTTCGACTATTCACTATTTATCGTTATCCAGAAATTCCTGCAAGGCGCTGACAAAGTCTTCAGGGTGCGAGAGAAACGGCGCATGGCCCGCGCCCCGGACAACACTCAGTCTCGCATTGGCAATCAGGGCCTGTGTGCGCCGCGCCGCCTGTACGGGAAACAGCGTGTCGCGTTCACCGCTTATCAGCAGTGTCGGGCACTGTAGCTGTGGCAGGCGCTGACGAAAATCGGTCGTCATGAGAATCTTCAGCCCGCTGGCCAGCGCCTTTTGCTCCGGCTCTCCGTGGACAAATACCCGTTCACGCAGCAGGCGCAGTTCCTCGCGCGCATGTTCACTGCCCAGTGCCTGGATTGCCAGAAAGCGATTGATGGTCTTTTTGAAATCCGTCTGCAACTCGCCGGCAAATCCCTGCAATACCTCGGCCTGGATGGCATCGGGCCAGTCATCGGCCTGCACGAAGCGGGGACTGCTGGCCACCAGCACCAGCGCCTTGATTCGCTGCGGGAAATCTAACGCCAACTGGAGGGCCAGCAGACCGCCCAGCGACCAACCGACGAGGGTGGCGTCTGGCGGCAGGATCTCCGCCACCTTTTGCGCCTGCGTGGATAGCGAATAGTCGCCACCCGCATCGCCACTGCGACCGTGGCCCGGCAGGTCCACCGTCGTAACACGGTGGTTCTTTGCCAGCAGCGGTGCGACACCATCCCAGACATCGGCATTCATGCCCCAGCCGTGCAGCAGCACCAGCTCGGAACCAGCACCCTGTATTTTGCAAAACAGCCGCGTGGCGTTCATGTGGCCACTTCGCCGAGCGCATCGAGCAGCCGGTCGACCTGCGCCTCGCTGTGCGCCGCCGACAGGGTGACGCGTAGCCGTGCGCTGCCGGCGGGCACCGTCGGCGGGCGGATGGCGGTGACGAGAATGCCGTGTTGCAACAGCGCCTCACTGATCGCCACCGCCCGCGCCGCCTCGCCGACGACGATGGGCTGGATGGGCGTCTCCGAGGCCATCAGCTCCAGGCCCAGCTGCTTGGCACCGTTGCGAAAGCGCCGGATCAGGGCTGCCAGGCACTCACGCCGTTCGTCGCCGCTTTGCAGCAGCCGCAGGCTGGTGCGGGTGGCCTCGGCCAGCGCCGGGGGCAGGGCGGTGGTGTAGATATAACTGCGCGCCTGCTGGATCAGGGTTTCAATCAGGGCCTCGCTACCGGCGACAAAGGCGCCGCTGGTGCCGAAGGCCTTGCCGAGGGTGCCCATCAGTACCGGCACCTCCCGGGCATCCATGCCGTAATGGTCCAGTGTGCCGCGGCCCTGGCGGCCCAGTACGCCCAGCCCATGGGCATCGTCCACCATCAGCCAGGCCTTGTTGCGTGCCGCCGATGCCGCCAGTGCGGGCAGGGGTGCCAGATCGCCATCCATACTGAAAACACCGTCGGTAACGATCAGGCGGCGACCCTGCGGGTGTTTGTCTAACCCTCCGTCTAACGATGAAGGATCGGCATGCAGATAGCGCCGCAGGCGCGCGCCGGACAGCAGTCCCGCGTCGATCAGCGAGGCGTGATTGAGGCGGTCTTCGAACACGGCGTCGGCCTTACCCAGCAGGGCGGTGATGACGCCGAGGTTGGCCATATAGCCGGTGGAAAACAGCAGGGCACGTTCACGGCCGGTGAATTCGGCCAGCTCTTCCTCGAGGGCATGGTGGGCGCGCGCATGGCCATTGATCAGGTGCGCCGCGCCGGCACCGACGCCATAGTCATCGGCGCCACGTTGCAGGGCGGCGATCACCTCGGGATGGTTGGCCAGACCCAGGTAGTCGTTGCTGCAGAAGCTCAGCACCGGACGGCCGTCGATGACCTGTTGCGGGGCCTGCGGCCCGTCCACCACCCGCCGCGTGCGGTACAGCGCCTGCGCCCGGCGTTCGGCCAGCACGGCTGTGAGCTCGGCCTCCATAGCGGTCTGGATCAGGCTTCAGTCTCGGCCGCGCGGCGGCGCTGGGTATCGCCACGGATGCTCAGCTTGAGGTCGTCGAACATCTTCAGATCATCATTGGCACTACGGCCGTGGGTGGTCAGGTAGTCGCCGATCATCACCGCCGATGCGCCGGCCATGAAGATCATCGACTGCATGTCGCCGAGGAAATGGCGGCCGCCGGCGATGCGGATCTCGGCGCGCGGTAGCAGATAACGGAACACGGCGATGCTCTGCAGGATCTCGAAGGGCTCCATGGTGGCGAGGTTGGCCATGGGGGTGCCATCCGCGGGGTTGAGGAAGTTCATGGGCACGGAATCGACGCCCAGATCGCGCAGTTGCATGGCCAGTTCGACGCGCTGGTCCAGGCTCTCGCCCATGCCGAGGATGCCACCGGCGCAGACACGCAGACCGGCATCGCGGGCGTGGCGGATGGTGTCGATGTTTTCCTGGTAGGTGTGGGTGGTGCAGACCTCGTCGAAGAAGCTCTCGGCGGTCTCGATATTGTGGTGATAATTTTCCAGCCCCATGGCCTTCAGTTCGGCGGCGGTATCGGGCGTCAGTACACCCAGGCTGGCGCAGCGGCCCACGTCCGAGTGTGTGTCCATGGCGGAAAAGTATTCGCCCAGCTGCTTGCGCTCCTTGTCCGAACGGATACCCCAGCCCTTGGAGACCACACCAAAGTCGCTCACGCCCCAGTCACGGGCACGCTGGGCCTGCGACACCAGCTCCTCGCTGGAGATGTAGTCATAGGCCGGTGCCGAGGTCTTATGATGCGCACTTTGCGAGCAGAACGAGCAGTTTTCGGAGCAGTTTCCCGAGCGTACATTGGAGATTCCGCAGACTTCGATCTCGTTACCACGGTAAGTCTTGCGGATGCGATCGGCCCCCGCCATCAGCCAGGGCAGATAATCATGGTCCAGCCCCAGCAGCCAGCGGCCTTCGTCGGCACTGATGTCGCCACCGCCGAGAATACGCTGGGTGAAGGTGTCGATACGGCGGTAGGTTTCGTTGTCCATATGGGGACTCCTTTGGATCGGGCAGTAAACTTAAGGGGTACTAGTACACCGACAAAATAGCCTTAACGGTGTACTAGTGGTCCACCCATACAAGCTTGTATGGACCACTGAGAATGTGCTGCATCTTAGCGTGCACAGGGAAGCTGTCAACCAGGGAAGGATGAATTGATTGACCAATGGTCAAATATTAGTCAGCACATTCTGCTGGCGCCGGTGTGCGTGCTGTGCGGTGACCGGGGCGATGCCGGGCTGGATCTGTGCCGCGCCTGCCGTCTCGACCTGCCCGTCATCAAGGTCGCCTGTGAGCGTTGCGCCATCCCACTGCCAGTCGCGCACCACCGCGGCAGGCACTGTGGGCACTGTCAGACCGAACCCCCGGCCTTCGAGCACTGCCTGGCGCCCTTTGCCTATCATGCGCCGCTGGACCACCTGTTGCAGGATCTCAAGTTCAACCGCCGACTGGCGCTGGCTCGCACCCTCGGCAGGCTGATGGCCCGGTGGCTGGAGGATCCCACGGACGGTCTGCCCGACCGTATTTTGCCCGTCCCCCTGCATCCGGCCCGCTTGCGTGAACGCGGCTTCAACCAGTCACTGGAGCTGGCGCACCCTATCAGCCAGCGGCTGAAGCTACCCCTCGACACCCACAGCTGCCGGCGTCTGCGTAATACCCCACCGCAGGCCGAGCTGTCCGCCAGACAGCGGCACAGCAATCTCAAGGGAGCCTTTGCGGTGGAAAAGAAGCTGGGAGGCCGTATCGCGATCATCGATGACGTGATGACGACCGGCAGCACGGTGCAGGAACTGGCGCGCACCCTACGTGACGCAGGCGCTACCCAGATTGATATCTGGGTCTGCGCCCGCGCAGGGAGGATTTAACCTGAATCCGTGGCTTCAGGGCGGATGCAGAGTGCAAGATATTGATTTCACAGTGGAATCAAAAAATCTTAGCTTCACCCATCGGTTAAACGGGCATTTTTTGAACCGCTGTGGAATCAAGAGCTTGTGTTATGCGCCGTCATGAAGTCACGGATTCAGGTTTAAATCAGAAGAAGAGCTGGATGCCCAGGAAGGCGCCCTGATCAATGGCGTGCGTACCCTGGCCCTTGTTGAACGAGGCCTGGATACGGCGGTAACCGACGTAGGCCGTGGCCGTCGGCAGGATCTCATAGCCTATCCGCCCCTCCAGCGCGTAGGCATTGTCGATATCCTGGAACGAGGTGATGCTGGGTGCGAAATAACCCTCCAGCCCCAGGCGCAGGCGCTTCATCTTCTGTGGCTTGAAACTCAGGCGTCCACCCAGGGCAATCGCCGCGCCTTTGGCGTCCCGCTCATCTTCCCACATGAACATGACCTTGGGGCCGATACCGACCTCCAGGCCGGGGGCCTTGCTGCCGGCCGTGTCCACCACCAGCAGGCCGACATCGGCATAGCGGTTCTTGTCTTCATTATAGAGAACGCCAAAATTAAGCTCGGTGCGGCCGAAGGTCGAGCCACCCACGAAGGCGTTGTAGCGAAAGCTGGCACTCTTGTCGCCAAGATTCATATCCAGACCCTGTGCCATGACCAGGCTACTACCGGCGGAGAATAAAAAGGCGACAACAAACAATTTGCGTAATAACACGGAGAGACTCCTCTAAATTTTACGAATACAGCTGTGCAATCAGCCCAGGCGTATACAAGGCGGCAATGATGCCAGAAAGCCGGGCAAAAAAAAGCCCGGTAAACACCGGGCTCTTATCAGGGATTCAACACCCTCACTTGATCTTTGCTTCCTTGTACATCACATGCTTGCGGACAACAGGATCAAATTTCTTGATCTCCATTTTTTCCGGCATGTTGCGCTTGTTCTTGTCGGTGGTGTAGAAATGACCGGTACCGGCGCTGGAAACGAGTCTGATTTTGTCACGCATGATTTCTTTTCTCCTTTAGGGACCGCTGTGGGCGCTTTATACCTTTTCGCCGCGGCTGCGCATTTCGCTCAGCACAACGTCGATACCCTTCTTGTCGATAGTGCGCATACCGTTGGCAGAAACACGCAGGCGGACAAAACGGTTTTCGCTCTCAACCCAGAAACGGTGGGAGTGCAGATTCGGCAGAAAACGGCGCCGGCTCTTGTTGTTAGCGTGGGAAACGTTGTTGCCGGTGATGGGACGCTTACCGGTGACCTGACATACTTTAGCCATGACTTCAGTCTCTGAATTCGTTGTTTTTTACAGTTTACTTATTACAGCACGCCGGGGACGACAATAAGCCCACAAAACGCGAGAGCCGCGCATTAGAACAGAATTCCAACCCTGCGTCCAGCCCCTTCCGGACTCTCGGCTGGCCTCCCACTCTGCCGCGCAGGTATAATGCGCGTCCACAACGATTCACACAGATCAAGGACACACCATGCGACCCAGCGGCCGCTCAGCCGAGCAATTGCGCGACATCAAATTCACCCGTAACTACACCAAACACGCCGAAGGCTCGGTGCTGGTAGAATTCGGTGACACCAAGGTGCTGTGCACCGCCACCGTCGAGGATCGCATCCCACGCTGGCTCAAGGGCCAGGGCCGCGGCTGGGTGACGGCCGAATACGGCATGCTGCCGCGCTCCACCGGCAGCCGCATGGGCCGCGAGGCAGCACGCGGCAAGCAGGGCGGGCGCACCATGGAGATCCAGCGCCTGATCGCCCGTTCGCTGCGTGCAGTGGTCAACCTGGAGGCCCTGGGCGAACGCAACATCACCGTCGACTGCGACGTCATCCAGGCCGACGGCGGTACCCGCACCGCCTCGATCACCGGTGGCTTTGTCGCCCTTGCCGACGCCATGCAATGGCTGGTGGATCAAGGCAAGGTGAAAAAAAACCCCATCATCGGTCAGGTGGCCTCGGTATCCGTGGGCATCTTCAACGGCACCCCGGTGCTGGATCTGGACTACGACGAGGACTCGAACGCCGAAACCGACATGAACGTAGTAATGAACGATGCCGGCGCCTTCATCGAGGTGCAGGGCACTGCCGAAGGCCACGCCTTCCGTCAGGATGAACTGGACGCCATGCTGGGGCTGGCCAAGTCCGGCATCGCCGAGCTGATCGAGCATCAGCGTGAGGTGCTGAGCCAGTCGTAGGGTAAATGCGCCACAGAGGCCCGGAGAGCACAGAGAAAAATCAGGTTTCACCGCAAAGGCCGCGAAGGAGCGCAAAGTTTTTATGTTTTTGCCTTCGCGTCCCTTTGCGGCCTTTGCGGTTATATTTTTAATCGCTGTTTCTCTGTGTCCTCCGCGCCTCTGTGGCAAACACACCCCCCAACAATAGAAGGACGAAAAATGAGCACCGGCAAGACCCTGCCCGAGAAAGTCGTATTAGCCAGCGGCAACCGCGGCAAGCTGCGCGAGATCAACCACATCCTCCGTGGTCTGGGCATACAGGCCCTGCCGCAGTCTGACTTCAACGTGACTGACGCCGAGGAGACCGGGCTCAGCTTTGTCGAAACTGCCATCCTCAAGGCCCGCCACGCCGCCCGCGCCCCCGGCCTGCCCGCCATCGCCGACGACTCGGGACTGGAGGTGGACGCCCTCAACGGTAGCCCCGGCATCTATTCCGCCCGCTTCGCCGGGCCGGACGCCACGGATGTCGACAATGTCGAGAAACTGCTGGAATCATTGAAAGGCGTGCCGGAGACCGGGCGCACAGCACGCTTTCAATGCCTGATGGTCTTCATGGCCCACGCCGAAGACCCCACACCGCTGATCTGCCAGGGAACCTGGGAGGGCCGCATCCTGCGCCAGCCCAGTGGCGAAAACGGCTTCGGCTACGATCCGGTATTTTTCGTTCCCGGTGAGCACTGCACGGCAGCGGATCTGTCTCCCGAGGTGAAAAACCACCTCAGCCACCGTGGCCAGGCGCTGAATAAATTGCTCACTGCCCTGAGTTAGCGCGGATTAGCGTCCTCCTATCGTCTGGCCATTTATAGCAATCAACTCCCCGATTATCCCACCAAATTGGCACCTGTCGCCATCTTGCGACAGGTGATTCTAGCGGTATTTCAATCAGTTATCTCCCTCCGGGTTTTCACCTGTCTCCAAACGGCGACAGGCACCACCACCAACAGCCCGTCCAAACCCCGTCAAAATAATCTAACTCCCTGAATAAGCAGTAATTAAATATTTTGGCACGCGACATGCAATAGCCATGTAGTCGTTGCATGCCACAGATCGGATCGAGGCAAGCTTCAGCGCAAGCAGCATTGCTAACACAGGGACGTCTGCCAAGGACGCCTAACGAAGACCTAACAGAGGATAGCTTTCATGAATCAGAAACTACTATTTGCAGCACTCTTCACCTTCACCCTGGCCAGCGGCACGGCCTTTGCCGGTGACACCTTCAAGACAGCCGATACCGACCAAAGCGGTTCCATCAGCAAGGAAGAAGCCGCCGCACTGCCGGGGCTGAATGAACAGTGGGACACCTATGACCTCAATACAGACGGCGTGCTGGACGAGGTTGAATTTGCCAGGTTTGAACTGGTCATGCCGAAGGACGAAAAAAGCGGGAATTAATCCACTGCCTGACCGGCAAAGGTTGATCGGCCTCTACTCATTCCACTCTTCCTCTCTCTCAGAGAGTAGGGGCCCATCACGGCGCAGGGATGCGCCGATCGCTCGCCACTCCACTGGCAGCGCGCGTTAAGAGGGCAAAATATTCTGATTTATGCCTTCGGCTCTAATAAGATTCCACGGATGGGATTTTTTAGGGCTATTTTTTTGAGTATCATTCTTGACCCTCTGATTTCGCCATACTCCACTGCCTCTCCAGCCAGCTTGCCGAGTACACCGTCAAGGCTATTTTGACGGGTTCAGCGTTACCGTGGCGTTTCGCAACAAGGCACAGCTTGCAGGCAATGGCCGTAGTCCTTGTCAAAAGCTGTAACGCCGTGGCGGAACGCCACGGTATCGCCCGAAGGGTTGAACTGTCAGCACTCATGGCAGCGTTACGCCTCTTGCAAAGGACTATGGCCATTTGCGGCGAGACGTGCCTTGCCACGAGCACTGACAGTTCAACTGAACCCGTCAAAATAGCCTTGACGATGTACTAGTAACCGGTGATGAATTACACCATGCGGCTCACCCTGCCCACCTCGATTTTCCAACTGGCGCTGATCGGCTTCTTTCTCGCCGCACTACCTCTCGCGGCGGCGCTGGTGAATACCTTTGTGCTCATCGACAAGCTCTCGGTGCAGATGCAACTTGCCGTTCGCGACTCATCCCGGGCAGTCGAGGCCAGCCGCATCATCATGACCCAGGTGTTGAATATGGAACGCAGCACCGGCCAGTACCTGGTGCTGCGCGACTCCGCCGTGCTGCAACGCTATGAGGATCAGCGCAGCCAGCTCGCCAAGGCCATGGCCCAGCTGGAAGAGCTGGCGCTGACCAAGAGCCTGGCACAGCGGTTGTCGCAATTACGCCAGCAGGAAGAGGCCCTGTACCGAAAGCTTCACGAGGTGGCCGGAATGCCCGCAAAACTGCCGTCGGGCTTGTCAAAAAAGCTGACGGAAGAGCACGACCTGACCCGCCTGGCGCGCCCGATTCCCTTCGAGGTTACGCAAATGATCGCTGAAGAGAGCAACGCCATGACCCGTCAGGTTGAGGACGTGCAGCGCCAGTTGCTGTGGCAGGCGCTGGGGCTGATTCCGCTGGCACTGATCCTGGCAGTGGTCTTCAGCATTCTCATCAGCCGCCCGCTGCGCCGTCTGGGGGTGGCCATCCGTCATCTCGGCGCTGGCGAATTGACGACGGCAGTAGCCGTTGGCGGCCCACAGGATATCCGTGAACTCAGCGAGCAACTCGACTGGCTGCGCCGGCGGCTGTCCGAACTGGATGAACAGAAACAGGCCTTTTTGCACCACGTCTCCCACGAGCTGAAAACACCGCTGACGGCCATCCGCGAGGGCGTGGAATTGCTGCGCGAGGAGGTGGTCGGCACACTCAACAGTGAACAGACGGAAGTGGCCGACATCCTGCGCGAAAGCAGCCTCCAACTGCAGGCGCAGGTGGAGGCCCTGCTGAACTTCAACGCCGCCCTGGCGCAGAGTAGCCTGCTGCGTCAGGAGACCGTCGAGCTGCATACACTGCTGCCAGAGATCATCAACAAGCACCGCCTGGCGCTACAGGCACGAAAGATTTCCGTGCACAGCGAGCTGCAAGCGGTTAGCCTGTGCGGCGAGCGCGAACAGTTACGCACCCTGTTCGACAACCTGTTATCCAACGCCATCAAATACTCGCCGGAGAATGGACAGGTCCGGCTCAGCCTGCATATCGAGAACGATCAGGTCCGTATCGATGTCACAGATGAGGGGCCCGGTATTCCCGACGCGGAGCGGCAACGCATTTTCGAGCCCTTTTTTCAGGGCCGGCAGCCACCGCGCAGCCACGTCAAAGGCACCGGGCTGGGGCTAGCCATCGCCCAGCGCTATGCCCGCCTGCACGGGGGCGACATCACGGCGCAGGACAGCAAGGCAGGGGCGCACCTGTGCGTTACCCTGCCCCTGGCAGGCGAACACGATGCAAATGCATAAAGAGGCACGTAACTTCATGATCCGCCAGCAAGCCGGGGCGATTATTGCACTATCACTGCTGAGCGCCTGCGCGCCATTGCAACTCGACAGCAGGCCGCAGACCGGGGCCGAAAATTGCGGCGATGTACTCGAATTCCACAGCATCGCTTCCCGACTGTCCGCTACCGCCGGGCAGGAAATGCGTGAGGCCCTGCAACCCAACGGAGGAGCAGCCGACAGCTGCAACCGCCTGCGCCTGGCACTGCTGCTCGGCAGACCCGATGTCCCCTTCCGTGACGACACGGAGGCCGCCAGGATGCTGGCCGGTTTTCTCGCCGATCCCGCCAATGCGCGGCATCCACAGCGAGGGCTGGCACAGCAGCTGGCGGACGAGCTGGCCGAACGCCAGCGGTTGCTGACGGCACAGGCGGCATTGGAAAAAGCCCTTGCCCAGGAAAGGCAGCACGCACAGGCGCTGACAAAAAAACTCAAGCAGCTGCAGGCCACCACAGCATCCCTGCGGCAGCGCGTAAAGGCCCAGCAATCACAGCTGGATCAACTCAAGTCCATCGAACAGGACATCAACGCAAAGGAGCGCGCAGTAGAAAACCCAGTAACGGGCAAGGAGGGGGAAAAGGCCCATGAGCCAAAGCAAGATACTCCTGGTTGACGATGACGCCAGCCTGTTGCGGCTGCTGTCCATGCGCCTCAAGGCCGCCGGTTTCGACGTGGCAGCAGCCGCCAGCGGTCGTCATGCCCTGGCCCGCCTGCCCACCTTCCAGCCCCAGGTCATCATCACCGACCTGCGCATGGAAGGCATGGACGGCCTCACCCTGTTCAACGAAGTGCACAGCCGCTACCCCTCGCTGCCGGTGATCATCCTCACGGCCCACGGCACCATCCCCGATGCCGTGGACGCCACCCGCCAGGGCGTGTTCAGCTACCTGACCAAGCCCTTCGACAGCCAGCAATTGCTGGAAAATATCGCCACCGCCCTGCAGCACGCCGGACCGCAAACCGATAGCGGAAATGACGACGAAGACCAGGCATGGCGACGCGAGATCGTCACCGCCAGCCCGCGCATGGACGAGCTGCTGAAACAGGCCTGGCGTGTCGCACAGACAGACGTCAGCATCCTCGTGCAGAGCGAAAGCGGTACCGGTAAGGAACGCTTGGCGCGGGCCATCCACGCCGCCAGCCCGCGCCACCAAGGCCCCTTCGTCGCCATCAACTGCGCCGCCATCCCCGAGGCCCTGCTGGAGTCAGAGCTGTTCGGCCATCGCAAGGGTGCCTTCACCGGCGCCGACCGCAACCACACCGGCCTGTTCGAAGCCGCCAACGGCGGCACCCTGTTTCTCGATGAAATCGGTGATATGCCGCTGGAATTTCAGAGCAAGCTGCTGCGCGTACTTCAAGAAGGGGAGGTACGACCGCTGGGCATGACCCAGGCGCTGCCGGTGGACGTGCGCATCATCTCCGCCACCCACCGCGACCTTGAGGCCGCCATCGACGAACGCGAATTCCGCGAAGACCTCTACTACCGACTCAACGTCGTCATGCTGGAGCTGCCCGCCCTGGCCGAGCGTTGCGAAGACATCCCGCTACTCGCCAACCACTTCCTCGGCCAGCTGCAACAACGCAGCAAAAACTGCCAGGCCCGCTCCTTCTCCCGCGAGGCCATGGAACTGCTCATGGCCGCCCCCTGGCCGGGCAACATCCGCCAACTACTCAATGTCGTCGAACAGGTCTCGGCCCTCACCACCACCCCGGTCATCTCCGCCGCCCTGGTGCAGCGTGCCCTGCGCGGCAAGGGCCGGGAGATACTGCCACTGGGCGAGGCCGTCAGCCAGTTCGAACGCGACTACCTCGTACAGATCCTGCAAATGACCCGCGGCAACGTCTGCCAGGCCGCCCGTCTGGCCCAGCGCAACCGCACCGACTTTTACAAGCTACTGCACCGCCACCAGCTGGAGCCAGCGCTGTTTCGGCATACTTGATGTGGAAAAACGGAACGTGCGCACGCAGCACGTAGGTTGGGGTGAATGTTTTTTGTGAACCCCAACAGGCCAGAACAAAAATTCACCTCCAAAGCCATGTTCAACCTAGATTAATCGGTTGAACGACCTGCCCAGCAGCTCTGAGTGCCCGCCTCGGCAATTGTTCCATGCGTTGCCCTACCTCCTGCATGGCCCAGGCCAGCCTCTTGATCGGTTCCCGATCTCACCTTCTCCATGCAGTCGTCACCCCAACCGCGCTCAGCAGCCTCTCAAGATTATCCACCGACTTGCCACTATGATTTAAGCAGGCCGCCTTTCTGCATACAGCGGCATACACAACGAGAGAGGGGAATGACCGGTGATATCAGTTAAGCGATTGCTTTATGGGCTGTTGCTGCTTGTTGTGGGCGGCGCTTCTGCGGCCATGCCTGCAGGCCACGTTGTGCCAATGACGGAGAAGAGTGCCAGGACTTTTTATGTGCAGGGTGAGATTGCAGGGGTCGGGGCGGTCGACTTTCTCGTCGATACGGGCTCCAGCTACAACACCATCAACGAACACAGTCTGGCAATGCTGCAGGAACAGGGCAGGGCCAGCTTCGTCAGGGATCTCATCGGTATCCTCGCCAACGGTCAGCGCAAGCGGGTCGCCGTGTATCGCCTCGATGTCATCCGTCTGGGCGATAACTGCGAGCTGCATGATGTGGAGGCCGCCGTATTTCCCGGCCGTACACGGCACATCCTGGGGCTCAGCGGGCTGCGCAAGGCCGGTAACTTCACTTTCTCTTTCGAGCCCCCGCAGTTGACGCTGTCCAGCTGCCTGCCGGTGCTAAAGCCGCCGTCAGGCGAGCAACTGGCAACGGTTCAGGATTAACCAAACACCCCCAGCTGAAACAACAGCAGTCCCACCGCCGTCAGCGCGGAACCGATCATGACAACAACGACAAAAATAGCGAAAAAGGGACGCATTAATTCGACTCCATAATCTGCAGCGCGGCGTTACAGGCCGGGCAATAGGTCCACTTGGGAATTTCGTCCCGGGCTTCCAGTTTGATGATGATTTCCTCCCCGCACTGCGGGCACTTGCCATCGGCGCGGTCACGCGCCTGCGAGCTGCGATAGGCCAGCACCGCCACCACCGGCCCGGCAATGAGAAACCCCGGCACCAACACGAAGTGGGCGAGGGGGATGAACAGCGACACCCTGGCCAAACCCCACAGCAATACCAGCCGCAGCAACGCCCGCCGGAGACGATCGCCGGTATCATAGCGGGTGGCATACAGCTTGCCATCGGCGATCTTGCCATCATTGCCCCTAAGCTGAACCGGGGTGATTTCGGTGCTGGACATATTACCTGACTGTTTTTATTGGACTGTACCTCGATTCTGACACCCGCCGCGAATCGAAATCAACCGCGCCATGGGTTACGCTTGCCGAATCAATCCAACACGGAAGTGCAACCATGCCCCGATTCCTTAAGATCACCCTTTATACCCTGGGCGCCGCCGTACTGCTCATCGCCCTCACCCTGATCGGCATTCTGCTGTTCGTCGATCCCAATGACTACAAGGACGACATCACCAGCGCGGTGCACGACGCCTCCGGCCGCGAACTCACCATCGACGGCAATCTGCAGCTCTCCGTGTTTCCCTGGCTGGGCCTGACACTGGGCCGAACCCGACTGGGCAATGCACCAGGGTTTGGCGACCAACCTATGGCGCAGGTCGAGGCGGTGGACATCAAGATCAAGCTGCTGCCGTTGCTGAAGAGCCAGCTGGAAATGAAGACCGTGCTACTGCGCGGCCTGCAGCTGAATCTGGCCCGCCACGCCGATGGCAGCAGCAACTGGGATGACCTCACCGGCCAGCCCACGGAAGCCACCGAAGTCCCGGCTGAGAAAGCCCCACCGACGGGCGAATCCGGCCCACCACCACTGGCGGCACTGGCCATCGGCGGCGTCGAACTGAGCGATGCACGCATCGTCTGGGACGACCAGCAGGGCGGCCAGCACATCACCATCGACAACCTGCAGTTGCAGACCGGCGCCCTGGCCCTGGGCGAACCCGTGGACATCCGCCTCTCGCTGGACGTGGCGACCCGCGAACCCGCATTGCGCAACCATATCGAGTTCTCCCCCCGCGTCGACATCGACGACGCCTTGCAACAGCTCAGCCTCAGCGGCCTGCAGCTGACCATCGACAGCCAGGGCGAGACCCTGCCTGTCAGCCCGCTGAAGCTGCGCCTCGGCGCCGAGGTGGCCGCCAATCTCACCACGCAACAGGCCACCGTTTCCGATCTGCAGATCGACGTCCTCGGCACGGAACTACGCGGTGACGTGCGCCTCGAACAATGGCAAAACGGCGACGCCCGCATCCGCATCGACATCAGCGACCCACAGGCCCTCGCCGGCCTGCTGCCGCCCGACCTCTCCAGCCAGCTGCTGAGTGAGTCTTCACTGACCACGGAGGCCATGTGGAATCTTGACCGACAGACCGCGACGATCAAAACCCTGCAGATCAAGGCCGCCGGCCTGCAGATCGACAGCAACCTCGACGCCACGCAGATCATCGACGCCCCGCAGGCCAGCGGCCGACTCAGCATCGCGGAGTTCTCGCCCCGGCAGCTGGCCGGCAGCGCCAATATCGAACTGCCGGAAACCAGTGATCCGCAGGTGCTCAACAAGGCCAGCCTGTCCCTGACCTTCGACGGTTCACTGGACGCCATCAAACTGCAAAATCTCAAGTTGATCGCCGACAATACACAGCTCACCGGCAACGCCACCGTGAGCAACTTCGACCAGCCCGCCATCCGCTTCAAGCTCGCCGTCGACGGCATCGACGTGGACCGCTACCTGCCACCGCAGCCCGACACCCCGCCCGCACCGGTGCCCGCCGGTGCCGCCGTGGAGGCCGCCGGCCTGCCGCTGGAGCCCCTGCGTGCACTGGATGTGGACGGCCGCATCACCATCGGCACACTCAAGGCCGCCAATGCGCGCCTCAGTGACATCCTGCTGGCCATCAAGGCCAAGGACGGTCAGCTGCGTCTGCACCCGCTGCAGGCCAATCTCTACGGCGGCAGCTACGCCGGCGACATCCGCATGGACGCGCGCGGTGACACGCCAAAGATCGCACTCAATGAGGTAATCAAAGACGTGCAGGCGGGTCCGCTGCTGAAGGACGTACTGGATGAAGCGCCCATTTCCGGCACCGCCAACCTGCAGGCAAAAATCACCACGGCAGGCACCGAGCCCGAGGCGATGATGAAGACCCTCAACGGCACGGTACAAATGACATTTCTCAACGGCGCAGTCGAAGGCATCAATATCGGCCACATGCTGCGCAGCGCCCAGGCCAAGCTGAAGGGCAAACCGGCACCGCCGGAGGAACTGAAAAAAACCGATTTCGCCGAATTGTCCGCCAGCGCCAGGATCACCGACGGCGTGGTCAGCAACAAGGATCTGTACGCCAAGTCCCCGCTGCTGCGCATCCGAGGCAAGGGCAGCGTGGATCTACCCGGGGAGCGCCTCGATTACCGTCTCGTCACCACCATCGTCAACACCGCCACCGGCCAGGCGGGCAAGGAGCTGGATGAACTCAAGGGTTTGGCCATCCCCATTCGCATAAAGGGGTCCTTCGCCGATCCCAAGATCAGCCTGGATATCAAATCGGCGCTAGGCGCCAAGGCCAAGCAAGAACTGGAGCGGCAGAAGAAGAAGCTTAAGGAGAAGGCCGACAAGGCGGTGGTCAAGGAACGTGAAAAGGCCAAAGAAAAGGTGAAGGAGGAAGTGGACAAGGCGCTCAAGGGCCTGTTCCGCTGATGGGCGACGACTTCGCCCGCCGCCTGCTGCACTGGTTCGACCGCCACGGCCGCCACGACCTGCCCTGGCAGCGTGAGATCACACCCTACCGCGTGTGGATCTCGGAGATCATGCTGCAACAGACCCAGGTGGCCACGGTGATCCCCTATTTTGAGCGCTTCATGGCCCGCTTCCCCGACATCGAGTCACTGGCCACGGCGAAGCTGGACACGGTGCTGGCCCATTGGTCCGGCCTCGGCTACTACGCCCGCGCGCGCAACCTGCACCGCGCCGCGCAAATCGTCCACAACGAACACGGCGGCCGCCTCCCCGAGGACATCGAACAGGTGCAGGCCCTGCCCGGCATCGGCCGCTCCACCGCCGGGGCTATCCTGTCACTGGCCCTGGATCAGCACCACGCCATCCTCGACGGCAACTGCAAACGGGTGCTGGCACGCTACTTTGCGTTGGAAGGCTGGCCGGGGAAGACCGCCGTGCTCAACGGCCTCTGGGATCACGCCGAACGGCTCACCCCACGCCAGCGCAGCGCCAGCTTCAACCAGGCCATGATGGACCTCGGCGCCACGGTCTGTACCCGCAGCCTGCCCAGCTGCGGAAGTTGCCCGCTGAGCGCCGACTGCCGCGCCCACCTCGAAGGCCGACAGGCCGACTTTCCCGGCCGCAAGCCGAAGAAGACTCTGCCGGTGCGCGAAACCGTGATGCTCCTGCTGCAGGACACCGAAGGCCGGATACTGCTGCAGCGCCGCCCGCCCACCGGCATCTGGGGCGGCCTGCTCAGCCTGCCGGAACTGCCTGCCGGCTGCGACGTCGCCGAAGCCGGCCGCGAGCAATGGGGGTTACAGGTGGAAGAGGCCGCACATTGGCCGCCATTGCGGCACACCTTCAGCCACTTCCATCTCCACATCACCCCGGTGCACGCCCACCTTATCGCAACCCGTGCCGTGCACGACAACACCTGGCTGTGGCACCACCCCCAGGACACCGCCCCCGGTGGCCTGCCCGCCCCTGTCACCCGGCTCCTTGATCGCCTTAAAGTGGACCCCATAGGGTAGGCTCGCCTGACACACCGTCGCCTTGTTTCCGGGAAATATCCTGATTAGGGTGAGGGTATCTGGCGACGAGAAAGCTGTGCCGGCGGACTTATACCGACGTCCGTATAAGTCGGTAAATTGCGGACGTCCGTTCAATACAACTGTTAGATTATTTACCATAAATTAATAACATCATATAAATCAGCAAGATAAAAACTTAACAACTACCAATTTACTACCAATTAATACCGATTTGGTAGTAAATTGCATTTTTAGGTGCTACACTTATTACCAATAAATTTTTTATTGGTAATAAGTGTGAAAATCCCAGCTTCCCCGCCCAGCTTTCAAAGCTTGATTGACTATATAATCAAACACACCCCTGAGAAACTGGGCGAAATATTCTCATCTGGTATAAAACCTGACCCCAAAGGGAAGTACTACCACTGGGACAAATTAAGGCACTTAAAACTCCCTTCAGCAATGTCAAATCATGAAGAATGGTGGTTAGCTATAAAAATTGCACGTAAAGCACTTTACAAAAATATTCCACATTCAGATAAAGATGGTAATTCTTTCGTTTTTGGCGAGCCTGATACAGTACGTCGGTTATTACATGAAATAGATGTACATGGGGGAGGAGAGTTAAAAACAACGGAACAAGTAGCCAACCCAAATACACGAGATACTTATCTTATAAATTCATTAATTGAAGAGTCAATAACATCAAGTCAGCTTGAAGGTGCAGCAACAACTAGAAAAGTAGCCAAAGAAATGCTTAGGCAAAAACGTAAGCCACGTGATAAGTCTGAAACAATGATCCTTAATAATTATCATGCAATGGAATATATAAAGGACATATCCAATGAGTCACTTACGCCTGAACTTCTATATGAATTACATAGAATTCTAAGTAATAACACAATGGACGATCCAGACACAGTAGGCAGGCTGCGCGTATCAGATGATATATATGTGGGTGATGACCGTGATGCAACTATAATTCACATCCCCCCAAAAGCAAAAGAACTACAAAACAGAATAGAAAATATTTGTAACTTTGCGAATGCTACCCATC
>JAJRWE010000180.1 GCA_024276955.1 Gammaproteobacteria bacterium | reverse complement strand
GAGCACATTGAAACCCTGCACGATGCCATCATGGACGGCAAGACCGTACTTATCCTCAACAGCGGCAACGACGACCCCGAGGCCTGGCGACAGCGGCTGGCGTGGCAGGGAGCGGAGCCGGTGCTGGTCATGTAGCGCCGCTGATGCGGGCAAACTGAAAAAAGTGCAGTAGGTTGGGCAAAGGAGCGAAGCGACGTGCCCAACGGGATACATGGAGATGTTGGGCACGCTGCGCTTTGCCCAACCTACCAACTGCGCTGCGATGGGTGTTGGCGTTCGGTGGCAGGGTGGTTGATGTGGGCTGATGGAAGCGGGCGGGGAGTTTGTGCCCTTGAACGAATACACCTCAACCCCGCCTGCGCAAATACTCATCATAGCCACCGTGCACGTCGACGATGCCTTCAGGCGTCAGTTCGATGATGCGGGTCGCCAGCGAGGAGACGAATTCGCGGTCGTGGCTAACGAAGATCAGCGTGCCGGGGTAGTTTTCCAGCGCCAGGTTCAGTGACTCGATGGATTCCATGTCGAGGTGGTTGGTGGGTTCGTCCAGCAACATGATGTTAGGCCGCTGCAGCATCAGCTTGCCGAACAGCATGCGGCCCTGTTCGCCGCCGGAGATGACGTCCACGGTTTTGTTGATGTCGTCCTGCGAAAACAGCAGCCGGCCGAGGGTGCCACGAATAGCCTGCTCGTCATCGCTTTCCTTGCCCCACTGATCCATCCAGTCGAACAGGGGCGTCTTGCCCTCGAAGTCGGCGGCGTGATCCTGCGCGTAGTAGCCAATCTCTACATTTTCAGACCACTTCACGCTGCCGGCATCCGGCTGCAGATCACCGACCAGGCATTTCATCAGGGTGGACTTGCCGACGCCGTTGGGGCCGATGATGGCGATACGCTCGCCCACTTCGACCATCAGGTCGAGGCCGCTGAACAGTTCTTCGTCGAAATGTTTGCCCAGGCCCTCGACCTCCAGCGCCAGGCGGTGCAGTTTTCTGTCTTGTTCAAAGCGGATGAACGGGCTCTGGCGGCTGGAGGGTTTCACTTCGTCCAGTTTGATCTTGTCGATCCGCCGTGCGCGGGAGGTGGCCTGCTTGGACTTGGAGGCATTAGCGGAGAAACGGCTGACGAAGGCCTTGAGTTCGGCAATTTGTGCCTTTTTCTTCGCATTTTCCGACAGCAGGCGTTCGCTGACCTGGGTTGACGCGGTCATGTATTCGTCATAGGAACCGGGGTACAGGCGTATTTCCCCGTAATCCAGATCCGCCATGTGGGTGCAGATACTGTTGAGAAAGTGGCGATCATGGGAAATGATGATCATGGTGCAGTTGCGCTCATTGAGCACATTTTCCAGCCAGCCGATGGTGTTGATGTCGAGATTATTGGTGGGCTCGTCGAGCAGCATGATGTCGGGGTCGGAGAACAGCACCTGCGCCAGCAGCACGCGCAGCTTCCAGCCGGGCGCCACTTCGCTCATGGGGCCAAAGTGCTGTTCGACGGGAATGCCCACGCCGGCCAGCAGTTCGCCGGCGCGGGTCTCGGCGGTGTAGCCATCCATCTCGGCGAATTCGGCCTCCAACTCGCCGGCGCGGATGCCATCTTCCTCGGTCATCTCCGGGTTGGCGTAGATGGCGTCGCGCTCGGCCTTGACCTTCCACAGTTCCTCGTGGCCCATGATCACCGTGTCGATGACGCTGAATTCCTCGTAGGCGAACTGATTCTGACGCAGCTTGCCGATGCGCTGGTTGGGGTCTTTGGAGACGTTGCCGGCGGTGGGTTCCAGATCGCCACCGAGAATCTTCATGAAGGTGGACTTGCCACAGCCATTGGCGCCGATGAGGCCGTAACGGTTGCCGTCGCCGAATTTGATGGAGACGTCTTCAAAGAGCGGCTTGGCGCCGAATTGTAGGGTGATATTTGCGGTTGCTAGCACTGTATAGATACCGATTGGAGCGTGTTGATTGGCAATACCCGGGGAGCCGCGCCAACGGGTGGCGAGCTGGGAGAGGTAAAACGAGGCGCGCATTCTGCCACAAATCGGTGTCGGGCGTATCAAAAGACGCATATCCCTTATATTGTATGCGTATTTGTTGTGGGGGGATGGCAGCGTATTTCCTCCTTGACCGGGCCACCCGGATGCGGGACGCTTGGCCTCTCCATAACTACAATCAGCCATCATGGACAAGGAGAGAGAGATGCATCAAAGAGAAACATTGATCGGCCGGGTATTCATCGGACTGCTGTTTGCTTTCGTATTACTCGTGCCGGCGGGGCAGGTGCTGGCCCTGGATAATCCGCAGACCGCCTTGGACGATTACGTCGGCGCAGTTGATCCCGCCTACGGCTTCGAGCACTTTGCCAGTCTGCCGGGTGCCGGCTACAGCGCCCATGTCTTCTCCATGACCTCGCAGCGCTGGCGCAGCGAGGACGAGGTCGACCGCCAACTGTGGAGCCACTGGCTGGCGGTGATCGTCCCCGATACGGTGGCCACCGATACCGCCATGCTGATGGTCGCCGGTGGGCGCAACCGTGATCTGCCCGACCTGAATGCCGGTGAATTACAGCTCGCTGCGCAGATCGCCCTGGCCAGCAACTCCATCGTCGCCGTCATTTCCCAGGTGCCCAACCAGCCGCTGGTGTTTCCCGATGCCATCGAGCCGTTGCAGGAAGATTCACTGGTGGCCTATTCCTGGGACAAGGCCATGGACACCGGCGACTTCTCCTGGCCGGTCTATCTGCCGATGGTGAAGAGCGTGGTGCGCGCCATGGACACGGTGCAGACCGTCACACCCATGGTGGCGGAACACCTGGTGGAAGACTTCGTTATCGTCGGTTTTTCCAAGCGCGGCGCCATCACCTGGCTGAGCGCCGTGGTCGACCCAAGGGTGCGCGCCATCAGCCCCGGCGTCATCGACTTTCTCAACGTCACGCCGCACATCGAACACCATTACCGCGCCTACGGTTTCTACGCCCCGGCGGTGCAACCCTACGTCGACTACAACATCGTGCGGCGAGTGCGCACCCCCGAGGGGCAGGATCTGCTGCGGGTGGTCGATCCCTACAGTTACCTGCCACGTCTGGATCGCCCCAAGTTCCTGCTCAACTCCACTGGCGATCAGTTTTTCCCGCCGGACTCGGCACGCTTCTATTTCAAGCAGCTGCAAGGGGAAAACCTCATCCGCTACGTGCCCAACACCGACCACTCCCTCAGCAGCCCGGACGGCAGCGTGGATGATGCCCTCGCCAGCCTGCTGACCTGGTATGCCGGCATTCTCTATGACCTGCCGCGTCCCACGGTCGAGTGGCAGACCACGGAGGCGGGCGTGACCGTGGTCGCCTCGCCGCCACCCATGCTGGCCCGCCTGTGGCGCGCTACCAATCCCGAGGCACGCGACTTCCGCCGCGACACCATCGGCGCCGCCTGGACCTCTGAACTGGTGGTAGGTGATAGCAATGGTGTCTTTCAAATGACCGTCGACGAACCAGAGAATGGCTGGACCGCCTATTATCTCGAACTCATCTACCCCGGCGCCGGCGGCCTGCCGCAGACCTACAGCAGCCGCGTCTTTGTCACCCCCGACACGTTGCCACACGAACTCAGTGATCCACTGAACAACCCGAAGGGCAAACGCTTCTGGAAGCGTCAGATCCGCGCCGCCGTCACCGGCCATGGCCACGCCACAGTGGATGCCGAGACCCTGGCCGGCTATTTTCCCATCCCCGTGTTCGATACCCGCATCACCTCCCTGGACGAGGCCTATGCGCTGTTCTTTGGCAGATATGGGCACGAGGAAGGCAAGAAAAAATGGAAAGACAAAAAACGCCGTGGCGCCCTGCAACAATGCCTGGCCCTGCGCCTGAACGTGGCCCATAGTGAACTGGGCTGGTACACATCGCTGGAAATAGATGGCGAGGGCGATCACCATCACCCTCGCAAATACCACGACAAAGGTAACGAAATCGAAGGCTACCTGTGGCAGGCCTGGCAACGTGCACACAATGCCTATCTCGATGGTCATCCCAAGCAGGCCAAGCGGCTCTGCAAGGCCATCAACAAGCTCTGAAGCCGCGGAAACGTTGGGCACGCTACGCTTTGCCCAACCTACAACTGTATGAAGCTTTTGTAGGTTGGGCAAAGGAGCGCAGCGACGTGCCCAACAACCAACCCCCACACACACAAACACCATGAAATACCGCAGATCACAACAACAAGGCGGCAGCTATTTCTTCACGGTCGTTACCTATCGGCGCCAGACCATTCTGTTGCTCCCAGAGAACATCAATCGCCTGCGGACCGCCTTCAAAAGAGAAATGGAAGAATACCCTCTCACCATCGACGCCACTGTCATCCTGCCCGACCATCTGCACACGCTTTGGCGCTTGCCGGAAGGCGACAATGATTTCTCGACCCGTTGGAGCAGAATCAAACGCTATTTCAGCAGTGGTTGTGTTGGCATTGTGGAGCAGCAATCAGCTTCGCGGCAAGACAAACGGGAAAAACCGGTCTGGCAGAGGCGCTTCTGGGAACACGCCATCCGTGATGAAAACGACTGGCAAAGACACATGGATTACATCCATTACAACCCCGTCAGGCATGGCCACGCCCAAGCGCCCGGCGAATGGCCACACAGCTCATTCAAACGATGTGTACAAAAAGGATGGTACTCCCCAGATTGGGGGACAACAGAGCCGGAAAACATCAAAGGCATCAATTGCGAATAAGACAACCCTGCGTAGGTTAGGCAAAGGAGCGCAGCGACGTGCCCAACGGGACACACGGAAACGTTGGGCACGCTGCGCTTTGCCTACATGGATGTAGGCACCAAAAGTAGGCGCTTTAGGCGAGGAGCGATAGCAGGACGCGGTAGCTTTGTCCAACCTACCTGGCTAGCGTTTCTTATTTGAGTACGCGATGCCAGCCAATCCCAGCCCCAGTAGCAATAATGTTGCCGGCTCAGGTACAGCAGCAGTTTGAGCCACCGCAGAGTATGTATTGGAACGGATCTCCTCGCCCTCATAATACTCCCACATCAGGAATTGGTTACCGATGGTCGTCGCGGTTCGCGATCCGAAGAACATGTCAGCAGAATTTCCCTCCCAGTCGCCGAACATCCGGAATGACAACCGAGACGGGTCGGCAGAAGCAATGTCCGTGTCGGTCCATAATGCCTTCGTTAATCCATCCACACCCACCAGTCCGATCAAAATGTCGCTCGTTGTCCAGGAGGCGGAACCAAAGGTGTGAGTGCCCAACAGAGTAACGTCAGAGTAGCCGAACCAGTCATGGGTAATCCCGTTGTAACCGGTCGCAAATGATACCGCGCTGTCTGTATTTACACGGAGGGTAAAGGTGGTGGAACCATCCGAAGGTGCTGTACCGAATACCAAATCGTCATTCTCTTCGGGAATTCCAAGGGCACCTACTGTCGGTCCGGTAGAAGAGACATCATAGTCACTCTTAGTCCAGGATCCAGTAACGGTAAGATCAATAACGCTTGCCTGCAGCGCAGAGCTAAACGCTAGTAGAGAGGCGATGATTAAGGGATGTGTAATAGTTTTCATGAGATATTCCTCCTTCATGCCAGGGAAAAATAGTCTATTTTTTTACGGCTGAAACCTATTCCGGCTAAACCTAGGCTTATAAGTGCGAGAGTGGTGGGTTCGGGTACCGAAGTAGTTGCAGCAACAGCAGATTCAATTGAGGCGCGAACTAAGATCCGTTCATCATCGGCAGTATCAAACCTCAAAGCAAATCCTGTTTGTTCCATTACGGATAGGTCTGGCGCAACTGTAATCAAACTATCATCAGTCAGGAAATTACCGTCGTAATCTCGAAACCAAGCAAACCCAGTTGCGAGGCTTGCTCCTGCAACGTCATCACCAGTAAGAACGGTGCCGGTGCCATACGCAAAAATCTGATCCCCGAAAGGAGTTGGGTCAGGGTAAAGAGTGTAGTTGCCGCTAACGAAACCAAATGAATAAGTTCCTAGTGTGCCCGAAAAGTCACTAAACGCATACCTGCCCGTCGTACTCGAGGTGTTTTCATCAACTGCTTCAGAATCGTAACTGTATTGCATAATCAGCGCATCACCTAATGAAAACTGGGCGCCAAGGCCTCCATCCCAACCAGTAACGCTTCCCGTCAAATGTACTGTAATTGGGATAGCACCCACGGAGCCAGCTGTAAACATGCTGATCAATCCGAAGATAAGGGAAATTAATCGAGTGTTACGTGTGATATTCATTGTGCACCCCCGAATATTAAGGTGATTTACAGCGATTTCTCCCCACCCTATTAGCACCCTATTAGTAGTGCTGCATACACTATACCAAGAACGTAGATAACTGAGTATTAGTTATTTTTTATTTTATCGATATTGGTGATGTAAAGTTTTTCGACAAAGCGGAAGCATCAGTACATTAAAAAAATGTATAGAGGAGCGGTCGAGTGACTGCTTTGGGGAGGCTTAGGCCACTGGTTATTATCAGTTTTTCAACGGCAGCTTGCAGTATAACCCGGCAGTTTGTTGCTTTTATTGAATGAGATTGGAATCTGGTCTCAATACCGGGCTGTGCGAGTGTAAAATATATCGACAATTTCTCGGACTTTGGCCTGTTTACACTGATTTAAAGTTTCGGTTGCTGGCTTACTGCTTGTGGCGGGGTAATTTATGCCATCTAAATCCTCAATCAGCCGGATGTTCATCGGCAGCCTGAATCTTCTCCGCCCAGCCATGGGCCTTTTCAATGATCGACGCCTGATGGAGCGGGGTGAGTGCGCGCGCCTTCAACAGGTGCCGGCCGGCCACCCAGACGTCGCTGACCTGTTCGCGACCAGCGGCGTAGACCAGTTGCGAGACGGGGTGGTAGACGGGCTGGGTCTCCAACTGGCTAAGGTCGATGGCGGTGATGTCGGCGGCCTTGCCGGGGATGAGGGAGCCGATGGTGTCGTCGAGACCCAGTGCGTGCGCGCCGCCGAGGGTGGCCATGTGCAGGGTCTGGGCGGCGGTTACGGCGCTGGCGTCGCCGGCGACGGCCTTGGCGAGCAGGGCGGCGCTGCGCATTTCGCCGAACATGTCGAGGTCGTTGTTGCTGGCGGCGCCGTCGGTGCCCAGGGCCACGTTGATGCCGGCGTCGAGCAGTTTCTGTACTGGGCAGAAGCCGCTGGCCAGCTTGAGATTGGATTCCGGGCAGTGCACCACACTGGCGCCGCTGTTGGCGAGGTGGGCAATCTCACCGTCGCTGAGCTGGGTCATGTGCACGGCGGCCAGGCGCGGCGACAGCACACCGAGCCGGGTGAGGCGCGCCAAGGGACGCAGGCCGGTTTTGGCGCTGGCTTCATCGACCTCGTGGGCGGTTTCGTGCACGTGCATGTGAATGGGCAGATCCAGCTCTTCGGCGAAGGTGACCACGCGTTGCAGGGGCTCGTCGGAGATGGTGTAGGGTGCGTGTGGCGCAAAGGCGGTGCGGATCAGCGGATGGTGGCGGTAGTGGTCGTGCACCTTGATGCCCTTGTGCAGGTACTCGTCGGCATTGGCGGCCCACACGGTGGGGAAGTCGATGAGGATCAGACCCACCACGGCACGCATGCCGGCGTTGTCGGCCACGCGCGCGGTCTCGTCGGGTAAGAAATACATGTCGTTGAAGCAGGTGGTGCCGCCGCGCAGCATCTCGGCGATGGCCAGGCGGGTGCCGTCGGCGACGAATTCGGGGCTGATCCATTTTCCCTCCGCGGGCCAGATGTGATTCTGCAGCCAGTCCATCAGAGGCAGGTCGTCGGCGAGGCCGCGGAACAATGACATGGCGGCGTGAGTGTGGGCGTTGACCAGGCCGGGGATCAGGGCGTGGCCGTCGAGGCGGTGCTCGACTCCAGCCCGATACTTTTCGCTAGCCTTAACGCTGGGCAGCAGCTCGACGATGCGCCCTTCGTGGATGGCGATGGCATGATGGTCCAGTACGCTGTCGTGGGGTTCGACCGGAATGACCCAGCGCGCATGGATCAGGGTGTCAATGGTTTCAGGTGTCGTTTGCATGGGGGGAAGATAGCGTTTGCGGTGTGCGTGGGGCAAGTCGTCCGGCGGTGTAGTCCCTACGCGCTTTCGTTATCATGCACAGCTTTTCCGGATTTCATTTTTCATAGCGACGAGGACTCAGCATGACTGATCAGGCCGACACGGTGGAGGCGATACGCTGGCAGGGAGATGAATTACAGCTGCTGGATCAACGTATATTGCCTCACGAGATCGCATATTTTGCCTATGGTGATGTCGATGCCGTCGCCGAGGCCATCCGCGACATGGTGGTGCGTGGTGCGCCGGCGATTGGTATCACAGCGGCCTATGGCATCGTGCTGGCGGCACGGGCGCGCTTCGCGCAGTCGCCGGTCGACTGGAAGCGGGCCATCGAGGCGGATCTGCAAACCCTGGCTGCATCGCGCCCCACGGCGGTGAACCTGTTCTGGGCCATCGAGCGTAT
>JAJRWE010000179.1 GCA_024276955.1 Gammaproteobacteria bacterium | reverse complement strand
GGTGGCAATGGAAAACCAGTGCCAGAAACGCAACCGGATCTCCTCGCCAGCGGTGATCGACGGTAAGGTAATGGACGGCGTGATCAAACTACTATTGGTGTTGGGATAATTGTCGTCGAGGACAGTGGCCGCACACTGACTACCACTGTAGCAGGCGCCCGGACCCGTGGTGGGCGCACCCACTTCCCAAACCCCATTATCCGCATACCAGTTACCCCAGCCACTCTCCCAGTTCACGGTATGGATAATCGTGTCACAGCTCTCTGCGCTGACGTTGCCTTGCTCATCCATATACCAAGCACAAAGTTGGACGATGTCGCCTGGGTTGTAGGCTCCTGTCAATGGGTACTGGGTCGTGGTGGTGAGACTGGTCGTCGCGGCCACTGTGACCCAGCGGGAGTCCGATGGCAGCGGTTCGAGAACCGGGGGCAGGATGTTATTACCATCGGTGGCATTGTGTTCGGTAATCAAATACGCAGTAATACCAATATTGTCCACAGCACTCAGCCGTGCGCTGAGTTCATCGGTAACGACGGCATATTGCGCACTACTGTTGATAATGATGGATGTCGTATCGGGTGCGGCATTATCGACACCCGTTACTTTAACGGTTGCCGAGCTGCTGCCGGTGTTGCCAGCGGCGTCGCTCACGGTAAAGGTGACGGTGGTGGTCACGTCGATTGGAAATAGGGCCGGCGCATCATGGGTGATACCGCTACTCACATCGCCATCGTTGTTATCCGTTGCCGTGGCAGCCGCCAGGAAGGTCTGGATATCGGGATCACTGATGGGCGAGCCACTGGCATCCGCTGCGATAATAGTAATATCGGCCGGGACGGTGACTACCGGCGGCGTGGTATCGACAACCCAGTCATGGATGGCCGGGGTTGCATCGGTATTGCCGGCAGGATCGGTGGCACGCACGCTGAAGCTGTGGCTGCCTTCGCTCAGGCCAGAATAGCTGACAGGATCAATGCAGTCGGCATAGCTGCCACCATCCAGCGCGCATTGGAAGGTAGAACCCGTCTCGTCAGCAGCGATACTGAAGCTGGCATCGGCAGAATTAATCAGGCTCGTCGGCGCGCTGGTGATGGAGGTCTCCGGCGGCGTGGTGTCCACGACCCAGGTATGCGGGCCGGCGGGTGTGGCGTCGGTATTGCCCGCCGCATCGATAGCACGCACCCGGAAGTCGTGACTGCCCTCACCCAGCCCTGAATAGGTCTTGGGGCTGACACAGGTGGCATAGTCGCCGCTATCCAGCGCACACTCGAAGGTGGATCCCGTTTCCGTCGCTGCAAAAACAAAGCTGGCGCTGGTGGCATTGGTCAGGCTGTCGGGGCCGCTACTGAGGGTTGTGTCCGGCGGCGTCAGATCGACCTGCCAATCGAAGCTTGCAGGCGTCGCATCGGTATTGCCGACCCCATCCGTGGCCCGTACGCGGAAGGCATGGTTGCCTTCACCCAACCCGCTGTAGCTTTTGGGACTGGTGCACGAACCCCAGCTGCCACTATCAAGGGCGCACTCGAAGGTGCTGCCTGCCTCCGTCGCGGTGAAAGTAAAGCTGGCGGCAACATCATTGGTGGGATTGCTCGGACCACTACTTACGGTGGTGTCCGGCGGTGTCAGGTCGATACGCCAGTTATGGATCGCTGGTGTAGCGTCAGTATTTCTCAAAGCATCGATAGCGCGTACACGGAAGGTGTGACCACCCTCACCCACTCCACTGAAAGTCTTGGGGCTGGTGCAGGCGCTCCAGCTGCCGCCATCGAGGGCACATTCAAAGGTGCTGTCCGTTTCCGTCGCGGTGAAAGCGAAGCTGGCGGTAACGGCATTGGTGGGATTACTCGGGCCACCGCTCACAGCGGTATCCGGCGGCGTCAGGTCGATCTGCCAGTTGTGGGTTGCCGGTGAGGCATCGGTGTTGCCGGCTGTATCGGTAGCGCGTACGTGGAAGGTATAACTGCCCTCACCCAGCCCGCTGAAGGTTTTGGGGCTGGTGCATGCGCTCCAGTTGCTGCCATCGAGGGTGCATTCGAAGGTGCTGCCCGTTTCTGTTGCTGAGAAAGTAAGGCTGGCGGTGGTGGCATTCGTCGCGCTGGGCGGGCCACTGTCCACGGTGGTATCGGGTGGTGCTGCGCTGTCGATCTGCCAGTCATAGGTTGCCGGCGTGGCGTCTGTGTTTCCAGCGGAATCGGTGGCCCGCACACGGAAGGTGTGGGTGTCTTCACTGAGACTGGTGTAGGCCTGTGGGCTGGTGCAATCGGCAAAGGCGCCATTATCAAGCGAGCACTCGAAGGAGGAACCCGCCTCCGTGGCAACAAACACAAATTCGGCATCGGTGGAGGGTGTCGGGTTTGCCGGACCACTGCTGATGCTGGTATCGGGTGGTGTTGTATCACCGTCATCACCGCCGCCCCCGCAGGCACTTAACGCGAATACTGCAAGCAGCAGTATGACATAACGAAGACAACCCTGAAATTGAACCCCTGCACCCTTGTTCATTTTTCTTGTACTCCCTTGTGTGGCCACCAGTATTGGTTAGTGATTCGCGATTCATCCTTGCCACTGGCACATGTCGATCTTCGACCACCATCCTGCAAGTCACAATTGGACATTTGTCGTAGATATCTGTCGGTATGAGTTAATTTGCATTTGTCCCTAATCAGCTGATTTACAGGCATTTACATCATGATCAAATTCGACCTACGACAAATGACGTACATACACTGACCTTGAATACTGCCAAGCTGATAGCCATAACTATCAATAAGGACGAAACAAGGTGCGGATGGGATGGATACCGCCAAAACCATGAACGATGCACCTGCGCTGCGCGAACGCCTGACCGCAGAGCAAGTGCGCATCCATTTCACCCAGTTGCCGGCAATCATCATCGCGCCTTCACTCGGTGGATTGTTCAGTGCCTGGGTGCTGTGGGGAGCGGTCGAAAACCAATTTCTGGTCATCGGCATGTCAGCAATTTTGCTGGTTTCGGCATTGCGCATACTGCTTTATCGCTGGTATTTTTCCTCTCCCGCGTCTGCTCAGCGCGATAGAAAATGGAAAGTCTTCGCCATCCTTGGCGCCTCCGTCTCCGGCACCATCTGGGGCAGTGCGGCTATTTTCCTGTACCCACCCCTGCTACCTGAATACTCACTGTATCTGGTGGTACTGCTGGCCCTTGTGCCGGTGGCGCCGGTCGCCGCGCTGGCCGTCTACATGCCAACGTTCTATGCCTACTATCTGCCCTGTATCACTCCTTTCGTCATTACCCTGGCCATGGAAGACGGCCGCTCGGCACAGATGACGGCGCTGCTGTTGGTGATGATGTCGGGGGCAACGATCAACTTTGCCCGGGAGTACGCCAAGACACTGACGGAAACACTGCAACTACGCTTGCAACTCTCTGACAAGAAGGAGGCGCTGGAACACGGAGCGCGCGTCAAGACCCATTTTCTGGCCGCGGCCAGTCATGACCTTCGCCAACCCGTGCATGCCATGGGTCTGTTCCTCGAATCCTTGCGTCAACGACTCACCGACAGGGAAAATCTGGCACTGCTGAATTACCTGGAAGGCGCCTTTCAGGGGCTACGCGGCATGCTGAATGAGATGCTGGACATCTCCCGCCTCGATGCGGAAGTCGTAAAAGTTCACACACACACCTTCGCCGCCCGAGATCTGCTGGAAAAACTGGCGCAGGAATATGCGCCACAGGCGACACAGAAGGGGCTGCGGTTTCGCTGCGTAATTCGGGATACCCTGGTCTTCAGTGACCCCTTACAGCTGGAGCACATCTTGCGTAACCTGCTGGACAATGCCCTGAAATACACCCGCCGGGGTGGCATCCTCCTGGCCTGTCGCCGGCGTGGAGAGCATGCCTTACTCCAAGTCTATGACACCGGCCGGGGAATCCCGCAACAACGCTTGGATGAGGTCTTTCTGGAATTCACACAGATCGGCAATCCCGAGCGGGATGCCAGCCAGGGACTTGGACTTGGGCTGGCCATCGTGGAGCGCCTGACTGGCCTGTTGGGACATGAGATCAGTGTACGATCCAAGGTCGGCCACGGATCCGTTTTCAGCCTGCGACTGGAAGCCGGTCTGGCGTCTGCGGCAACGGCAACGCTGCCAGAAAACGAAACCACCACGGTCCTCCGGCCTCGGGCGTATTCGTTACTCATCATCGATGACAACGCCGCCATCCGTGCTGGCATGGCGACCCTGCTTGAGCAGTGGGGATGCACAGTCATTGCTGTGGATTCAGCGGAAGCGGCCTTTGCCCGCCTGCGCGAACTCTCCAAGTTGCCTGAGGTGATGATCGTCGACTATCGACTGGGCGTCGGAAAAACAGCACTGGAGGCCATCGACTGGCTGCATGAAAACCTGGGCTCCCCCGTACCGGCCATTATCGTGACCGGGGACACGGCCCCGGCGCGTATTCGTGAGGCCCACGACTCGGGCTTTTTGCTCCTGCACAAACCCGTGGAGCCGGAGCGGTTAAAGGTGTGCATCAATTCGTTGGCAGAATCTGTGCCTGCGGAAAGGGGGGGGGGGAACCTAAATTAGGTTCTCAAACACCAGCGGGCGAGGGTAAATGCAGCAGGCCGAGCCGGCGCGCCCTCACCACCGCCTCCGTGCGATTTTCCACCTGCAGCTCGTGCAGGATATCGGAGACATGCACCCGCACCGTCGCTTCCGCGATGCCGAGCACGAGGGCAATGCGCTTATTGGCATAACCCTCGGCCAGCAGAGACAGAACCTCTGCCTGGCGTGCCGTCAGCTGGCCATCACGCGGCGCTGCAGTCACCAGCCGGTGCCCATGGCTTAGTGTCGCCGACGGCACATAGGTCTCCCCCTGCAGAACCAGTTGCAGGGCACTGTTGATGACCCCGATACTGGCCGATTTGGGGATCTAGCCCCGGGCACCTGCGGCCAGGGCGGTGGCGATCACATCCGGGTCTTCATTGGCGGAGACCACCACCACCGGCGTCGCGGGTCGCAACTGGCAAACGGCCACCAGACCTTGCAGACCGCCGCCGTCGGGCAGGCGCCAGTCATACAACACCAGATCCAGCACCACGTTTCCGTCGAGAATGGCCAGGGCTTCGGCGACGGTGGCCGCCTCGTGAACATGGAGATCCTCTGCCAGTTCCCACAAGGTTCTGCACAGGGCCTTGCGAAACAGCGGGTGATCATCAATGAGTAGCAGTTCCATTTCGCTCCCCCAGCCCCTGCTGATTTTCCTGCTATTTGAGCGGGTAATCCCCGAATGGTCAAGCATTAACCGTTAGAGAGCATCTCCCCGGCGCTGACGCAGGGCCTCGAACAGGCAGACGCCGGTGGCGACGGAGACGTTGAGGCTCTCCACCGTGCCAACCATGGGGATGGTGGCGAGGAAGTCACAGCGTTCCTTGGTGAGACGGCGCAGGCCCTGCCCTTCGGCGCCCATGACGATGCCCAGCGGCCCGCGCAGATCGAGTTCGTACAGGGTCTGGTCGGCGTGGCCATCCAGCCCCACCAGCCAGATGCCACGTTCCTGCAGCTCTTTCAGGCTGAGCGCCAGGTTGGTGACCTGCACGAAGGGCACGGTCTGCGCGGCACCACCGGCGACCTTGATGGCGGTGGCGGTCAGAGAGGCGGCGCGATCCCTGGGCGCGATCACCGCCTGCACCCCGGCGGCATCGGCGCTGCGCAGACAGGCGCCGAGGTTGTGCGGGTCGGTGACG
>JAJRWE010000178.1 GCA_024276955.1 Gammaproteobacteria bacterium | reverse complement strand
GCGGACGGATGTCATGTGTGCCTGCCAGCGTGTGCAGGCTGACATCGAATTTTTCGCCAAGGGAAAACAGCGCATCAACCAGGCTGCGCAAGGCCGCCTTATCCGGGGTGTCGCCATAGATGAAATTTTCCAGCACATTCAGGTCGTCGGGGCAGACCAGCATCCGGCAGATCGAGGGTTGGCCGTCACGGCCGGCACGGCCTATTTCCTGGGAGTAGTTCTCCAGGCTCTTGGGCAGATTGTAGTGATAGACTGCGCGGATATCGGACTTGTCCACTCCCATGCCGAAGGCGATGGTCGCCACGACGATGGCATTGTCCGCCGACATGAACCACTCTTGAATTTGGCTGCGGACGTCGGGCTTCAAGCCGGCGTGATAGGCGCGAGCGGGGAACCCGTTATCGGCCAGCATCCGTGCGACGGCTTCGGCTGTTTTCTGCAGGGTGACGTAGACGATGGCCGCAGCGGGTGGGTTTTCCCCGAGGGCGCTGAGTAATGCATTGTCGCGTTCCGCTGCATCGACAATGATGGTGTCGATTTTCAGGTTGGGCCGGTAGAAGCCGGTGTTGGTCGCGTGTTCGGGTGCGATAGCGAAGAGTCGGCAAATGTCGTCCAGCACTGCGGGGGTGGCCGTAGCGGTCAATGCCAGGATGCGTTCAGCATTGAATTCACGCGCAAAGCCTGCCAGCTTGAGGTAGTCCGGGCGAAAGTTATGACCCCATTCGGAGATGCAGTGCGCTTCGTCTACCGCAAACAGTGAGATGCGTATCGGGCGCATACTCTCTCGAAAACGCTCATTATTGAATCGTTCCGGTGCGACATAGAGTAATCGCAGTTCGTCGTCCCTGAGCTGCCGCATGACTTCTCTGTATTCCCCGGCATCAAGACTTGAGTCCAGTCGTTGGGCACTGATGCCTCGTTTGCCAAGGGCATCAATTTGATCTTTCATGAGTGCGATCAGTGGTGAGACAACCAGTGTCACACCCGGCAACAGCAGGGCGGGCAACTGGTAGCAAAGGGATTTCCCACCACCGGTGGGGAAGATGGCGGCCGCCGAATGGCCGTCCAGAAGATGCTCTATCACCGCCTGCTGGCCGGGAAGCAGTTCGCTGAAGCCGAGGTGCTGTTGCAGGGCCGATTGAATATCACCAGTCTTATTCGTCTGGCCTGGTTTGTCGGCCATGAGGGCCTCCTGTCCTTGAATGGGATGCTCAATCCATTGAGCGGTTTGTGTTGCTTTGATGGGATAGTATCAGGCTCCCGAGGATTCAACTTGTCAGTGCAACACTGCAACTCAGATAAGAGAGCTGCCTACAGATTTTTTTCCAGCCACTACGATTTCTCCTTTGCCAAACGCAGCGAATTTAATAACATCGCCAAGACCCGTTCCTCTGGAATGGCGATCTTTTTTTCTTTCATGGCTGCGGTCAATCCCACGTCCCATTCGGCAGTGACGGGTCTGCCTTTCAGTGCCATTTTCCCGTTTGCCGCGGCCTGACGGTAGGCAGTCTCATCAAAATGCCACGGCTTGGCACCGAAGCGGCGCATGATGCCGTTGGCAATGATGATGCCCGGCCAGTCGAAGTCACCATGATACGCAAGCTTGGCGCCGGCTACTTGTAGTTGGCTAAGTAGATGATTGACGGCCGCGCGGGGCTGGCCATAGGTGCAGACCAGCGGTGCGCAATCAGTTTCCAGATGGTCGGCCGCTTCGGCTACCACGGCGGGGTTTTCACAAATACAGATCGTTCGACCGTCCACTTGCCATTGGGGTGGATCGCGTACCAATTGGCGCAGCGTCAGCCAGAGCGGCTCTCCGTGCTGACGGGCTTGATGAATGATGTTGCCCGTCAACGAATCATTTTCAACAGGAAGGTTAAGCACCAATACCGTGCTGGTGATGGCGCCGCCCACCAGAATCCCGGCGCTGGCCCACTGTTCACGGTCATTCTCTTCTTGCTCATTTTTGAGGCCCTCTGATGACTCTATTTTCTTGAGAGCCCTTTTGACCAGTGTCGCCACCGGGCGGCCGCTATCCAGGGCATGGGCATCACCCAGGGTGCTGGCGGCCAGCGTGCTCAGCGTTTGGCCCTGGCCGGGGAGTTGGGAGATAACGCCCAGGGCCTGGTGCAGCAGTATTGTCGCTGTGTTTGGGTCGCCTTTGGCCAGGCGTTTGAGCAGGCCGTCTGTGCGTAGTTTATCCAGCCACGCTTCAATACCCTGTGGCTTAACGTCTGCCTCTATGGCGTCGAATACCGCCTGCCACGCCTGCTGCTCAGCCGCTTTTTCGCTGGCCAGGTCTCTTAATGGACCTCGGAGCAGTTCCACGGCGGTGCGCAGATCGGGGGCCAGTTCTCCTCTTTGGATAACGCCCTCCAGGTCGGCGATGGTGATGCGGATGGAGCGGCCGCTGCCGGGTGGCCGACCCAGCAAAGAGGTGATGGCCTTGCGTTCGGCCAGTTCCGGATTGGGCAGGGTGAGTGTGGGGCCGTCGATGCCGCGTTCGAAACGGGTCTGCAATCGCTCCAGCAGGCGGGCCAGCTCTGGTTTGTCGAAAATGCGTTTCAAGCGTGCATGATCGATTGCCCGGATCACGCTGTTTCCTCAAATCCTTCTAGGCCGCACTTCTCACCGCAGGGCGAGATGATCACGCAGAGATTTGGATTCACAGGGGATTTTCTGATAGAGCGGAATACGAAGCGTATTTCCGACTGAAGAAAATCCGTTGTGGATTCAAAGATCAAGCGAGGGCTCGTCATCGTGGTGAGAAATGCGGTCTAGCGTTTCCAGATCAGGAATTTGTTCCTCGGCGCGTTGCCGGTGTTTGCCATCCCACCACCAATGGCCGACGTGGACCGCATCCACCCCTTCACGGCGGGTCAGTTGGGCGATGGCGATGCCGGGGACTTCGGCATAGCAGCTCCATTCCCTTTCGCTGGTCATCACCACATCCATGTCAAACTGGGCCAATAGCCCCAGGCTTTTGGCGCGGGAGTCGTCATCGACACCGGCAAAGGCCTCGTCCAGCAGCACCAGACGGGGGGCGTGAGGGCCGGCGCTGGAATAGTGGCTGGAGGCGGCGGCGAACAGCGGGATGGTGACCACCAGTACTCGTTCGCCACCGGAGGCGGGACCGTAGGCGGGACGCCACTCGCCATCTTGCCAGCGCTCAACCACAAAGCGGTGCCAGTAGCGGTAGTCGAGCGCCCGTGCCATTACCTCTTGCAGGGCAGTGGCCTCTTCGGCGATGCGGGCGTCATCGATCTGTTTTTTGAGAAAGGTCCCCACCGCTCGGCGGTCTTTTGGCGACCAGACCTCGGCACTCTGGCGCAGAAGTTGATTACGGGCCACGCTGAGGCCATCGGGGGCGGTGTGGTCGAGCCAGGTCTCGCCGTCGGCCAGGGGCTTCCATTTGAGCCGCAGCTTCATGCCGGTGCTGGTGGGGCGACATTCCAGCTCTTTGTTCATGGCGTTCACAGTGAGTTCTGCGTCCTGAATCAGGCTTTGCAGATGGCTGGCCAGTTCGTTGATGAGGTGTTCTTCCAGCAGTGCCTGCTCCTTGGCATCCAGCAGCTCACCCCGCTCACGAATGGTGTCGGCGATACGCTGCGCCAGCATTTCCGTGTCACAACGCTGCGACTGAAAGACCACCCGCACGGCAATAAGGTCATCGTTCTGTTCGGCGCTGGCCTCGTGACCGTGGCGTGAGAGTGCGCTTTGCAGTTCGCTGATGCGCTCGTGTAACTGGTGTTGCTGGTTCTGCCAGGCCTTGTCGCTGTCATCCACCTGCTGGAGCTGCTTTTCCATGCTGCGTGCAAGGTGCAGGGCATGGTCGATGGGCCATTCGTCTTTTCGGGTTTCCCCTGAGTGGTCCGGCAAGGCGGTGTCGAGCAGTCCCAGGGCGACGAACTGGGTCAGGCGGTTGATGGCCTCGCGCCGTGTCTGGTTGTGTTCGATGAGTGCTTCACTATGGCCTGCCACGGCGGTGGCGGCGGCGGAAATCCTTTTTGCCACGTCAACACGTTCATTCTGGAACCGATCCTGATCCGTCTCCAGTTGCGCAATCTGTCCACTGGCCTGCGCCAGTTTCTGTTCCACGATGGCGATGGCCTCACCCAGGGTTTCGCGCAGGGTGTCGCGCTGTGTCAGTGCCTCGCGGGCGCCGCGTTGTGCCTCGGCGAGTCGTTGACTTTTTTCTTCCAGGCGATGTTTTTCCAGTGTCAGCGCCCGTTGTGCCTGATGCAGTGTGTCAAGTTGGCCCCAGTGGTAGCGCAGGCTGGGCCAGAAGCCCTGGCTCTCGGCGTGGTAGTTGTTGAGTGCTACATCAAGTTCGTCCAATGCGATCGGTTCTGTGGGCAGGTCAAGATCCCGGGCGGCCAGATCACGCGCTTCGCGCTGTTGCTCCAGCGCTGTTTGCGCTTCGGCGAGACGTTGCGCCTCTTTGGTCACTTTTGCTTCTTGTGCCTGTTTTTGTGCGATCAGTGTCGTGACGTGTCGATGAGCTTGCCGCAAAGCTTCGTCGCCGGGTGCTGCCTTCCATTCCTCATCGAGGTGGATTTTCCGTTGGGCCAGCCGGTCGAGTTGCTGTTGCAGTTCCTCCAGCATGGCTTCGCTGTTGCCGATTTCGATGGCCAGTGCAGCCAGACGTCGGCGTCGGGCGGCTTCACGAGCGCCATGACCGATGTATTCAGCCTCGGTTTTTTGCCAACAGCCTTGCAGTGGTCCCAGCCGCCACTGGCCGCTGTCATCGATCCAGGCGCTGTGATCCGACGGGCCCCAGCCGATGTCGGCCAATAATGCCGTCAATACCGGGTCGGTGACGGCATTGGCCCGGGGGTCGTTGCGGTTCACGGCCGGTTTGAGAAACTGGGCCAGGGTTTGACCCGGGTTCTGATCAGGGCTTTGGCCGGGTAGCGGGCCGGGCGTGAATACGGTATCCCAGGTTTGGCGCTCCAAAAGAACGCCATCAGGCATTACCCACGCATCGAGCAGGCCACTGGCTTCGAGGGCTGCTTCCACGGTTGCCCGCAGTTGTGGCGTTGTGCCGCCGTGAAAATCGATCAATTTCCACAGGGGGGCGCCCAGACGATTCTGGCGACCCTCCGGAGATGAGGGATCCTGGCGTGTGTAGGGATGCGGTGGGTGTTGTTCTTCACCGGCGTCCAGACGTCCCTTTTCCTGGCGCAGTTCGTCCAGTGCGGTCTCTTGCTGCTCTTTTTTCTGCGTTGTCAGTGCTTTTTCGTCCGCCAAACGATAGCTGGCCGTTTCAAAGGCGTTGGTTAACGCGTGGGTGGCGGGGTTGTCGCCTTCGAGTGTGATGGTCCAGGTTCGCAGTGATTCCGCCACCGTATCGGGGTCGCTGAGCGGCAGTTCGTTCAGCCCGCGGCAGTAGCGGAGAAACTCGCTGATCAGTGTTTGGCCCGTCTGCTCGGTGGCCGCTTCCGCCTCCAGTTGTTCTTCAGCCAGCCGTTCCAGTTGGTCACTTGCCTCCTGCCACCGTTCCTGGAACCGTTGATGATGGCTGAGTGCCTGATCCACGGCCTGGTTAAGGCGCTGGATATGCTTGAGCTGTTCCGAACGTCGTTGATGGAGGTGGGCAATGGCGGTCTCTGTGGCCGAGATACGGGGATCGTCGCCGCCGACCGATTCACCGCCGTTGGGGAGTTGCAGCGGCGTTGTCAGGCGTTGCTGTTCGCCATCTATTCCCAGTACTGTCGCCAGTTCCGTCAGTCGGGCGTTGCGGCTTTTGATGTCTGCCGTGGAGCGTTCGACCTGGCGACGGTATTGCTCGGCCTGTTGTTTTCGCTGCGCCACTTCGCGTCCAATATCCTGCGCCTCGTTTTCCAGTGAGGCCAGGTTTGCCGCTTTTTCTCCGGCCCTCTCTTCCGCCTGACGCAGGGTATTGGCATCACGCATCTCGGGGCTTTGTTGCAGTGTCTGTTCACGAATCCTGGCTTTTTGCAGTGCGGATTTTGTCTCGTCGATCCGCACCAGAATATGCGACTCTTCGTCCCTGGCGGTTTGGTGTGAGGTGCGGGCCTGCTTGAGATTGCTGCTGACTTTTTCGTGGCGGCTTTGCGCACTGCGCACGACAGCCGCGCGGCGGCGACCGGCGACACGGGCATACTGGCGGTAGTGGCGGCGGAATTCATCCACGGCCTGCCCCGTTTGCCGCAGCCCTTCCAGCTCCTGTCGCTCGGCCTCCAGATTACGAAAGGCGTCGGCGACGTCGCTAAGGATACCCTGGTTGAGGGGTGGCAGGGCTTCAGTCAAGGCCTTGGAGAGCGCTTTTTCGTCAGGCCGTTTGGAGAGCTGGGGTTGGCGCAACTGGATCAGCAGACTGACCAGGGCGTCATAGCGCTCCGGCCCCAGTTGGAAGAGTTTATCGTCGACGACCTGGCGATAGCGGGCGGCCTGCTCGATGACGGCGTGTTCGCCCAGGGCTTCCTTGAGACGCTATTTGCTGAGGGTGCGCTTGTTGTTGTCCAGCAGGGAGAAGTCCTGGGCGATACGCCGGTCGGTGGTGAAAAACCAGGTGCTCAGCGGCCGCCCCTTGACCGCCTTCATGGCGCAACCGAGGGTAAATGTTTCCGTCGAGCCGTCCTCGCGCAAGCGGCCGAACTCCAGCCAACTGTAACCCGTGCGTTCGTTATAGCGGTTGCCCATGAGCAGATTCCATTCCATCCGCTTTTGGGTATCGCCATCCGGCTCGACGCGGCTGGGGGTGGCCCGGCCGTCCAGCAAAAACGGCAGAGTCAGCGCCAGTACTTTGGATTTTCCGGTGCCGTTATTACCGCGTAGCAGCAGACGGCCATCACGAAACCAGAACTCCTGATAATCGTAATAGAAGATATCCACCAGCCCGGCCCGCAGTGGTTGCCAACGTGTTTTGTTGGGTTGGGGAAGATGAATCTCTGCGCTGTTCATTCCGGTTTCTCTTTACCGACTACGGTGGTTTCACCCAAGGCATGGCGGCCGATGGCGGGCAGGGCCTGGACCCCGTCAGCGGAGATTTCCACCAGTCGTAGTGCACTCAGTCGTTGCAATGCGTTATGGCACAGTGCCACCTCGGCGCCGTTTTCGCGCACCGCTTTTTTCCAGTAGCGGCTGTATTCGTCAATCCAGCGCCGCATCTGCTGGTGTAGCATCTCCAGGGGTTGCAGTGTGCGATGGTCTGCCAGATAGTCCGCCAGTAGCAGGGTGGCGTGGCCTTCGGTGCCTTCGCTGGGCAGCCGTTCATCGCTCAGTTCACCGGTGGGATCGACCATCGCCATCCCTTCGGCCCGTACTTCGGCGATCAGTCCGACCGCCTCGCGGATACGGCGGGCGATGTGCGGGCGTTGGCTGGTGAGGTAGGCGAGTTCTTCATCGCTGAGTTCGTTCCAATAGACGAGAGGGTCATCCAACAGGCGTGCGGTCAGGTTTCGGCGCAATGCCGTGTTGCGTGCATCGGGTGTGTCGGGCACAAAGGTTTCCGTGACGGCGGCAATGCGTTGCGACAGCAAGCTGGCCCCGGATAGTTCTGATCTTGGATCAGGGCCCAGCTCACTCTCCACCAGTGATGGGCCACGGCTCACCACCAGCAATGCCGAGAGCAGGCGGCGGTTGACATCGTAGAGCACGTCCTGCTGGGCATGGACAAAGGACTCTTCATCGCCCGTCACGCGGCTGAGCACGCCAAGTTCAAGCAGGAGTCGAACCACGGCCACCAGGTCGCGTCTTTCACTGCGCTCCTCCAGGGCGAATTG
>JAJRWE010000177.1 GCA_024276955.1 Gammaproteobacteria bacterium | reverse complement strand
CCACCAGCAAGGACGACGACCGATCCAGCAGCGTCAGCGTAAAAAAGTAACTTCCACCGGGAATAAAATTACGACGATAGGCAACCATGGGTTTCAACAAATCCTTTGTTGATGAAATAAACTCAACGTCTCCGGGGATACACAGAACTGTAGGGAGGATCAATGCAATAAATTCCCGGGTTTCGCAAGCTCAACCCAGGCTACTTGCTTGTTCGCATCTGAAAATGTCTTCAACGACTTCCGGGAAAATACCGCGATCGATGAGGCATCAATCCACTTCCACAGCACCAGCAAAAACACCGCCTCCGTGATGGATATGCCGGTACGCTTGTTAAATCCAGCTCGCTGAATCAGCCGGTTCAGCTTGAGTTCTTTCCACACCCCGGCAAAAATATTATCTACACACCGACCGGGATGACTGAGCACCTCGTCTATCAGGCTTGGTAATAAACGCTTGTTCGTGTCACTATTCATGGAGGCCTCCGGTTGGTTTTGATGTTGGGCGTTGAACACCTACATTATACCTGCCGTGAGGCCTACTTTCTTTATTTTTCAACTAGTTGCGCATCAACTCGACGCAAAAATGAACTCCGAAACTTGAGTTAATTAGATCATTGTATTTTGGATGCCCAAGCCTCTTAGATAGCCAAATCTCTATTCTTCCCAATTCGTGAAGACTACGAAGGTCGTTAAAAGATTTTGAGTTCATACTCGTAGCTTTCTCAAAAGGATCACTACCCAATAGAATGCGGTGAGCCCGCGAACCGCATCGGGCGCACCACCCTACCCCCGCCCCGTCCTCGGATCAAAAGCATCCCTCACCGCATCCGAAAACAGATTCGCCGCCAGCACCAATAAAAACATAAAACAAAAAGCAGCGATCAGCGACCACCACACCACCGGCTCGCGGGCCATTTCCAGTCTGGCGCTGTTGATCATGTTGCCCCAACTCACCATTGAAGGATCGACGCCGACGCCGACATACGAAAGCACGGCCTCGGCGAGCACCAGTGCGCTGAAGTCGAGCACCACGGAGATGAGTACGATGTGCATGACGTTGGGCAGGATGTGGCGGGTGATGATCTTGAAGTTGCCTACGCCGAAGGCTTGCGCGGCCTGGATGTACTCCATTTCGCGCAGTTTGAGGGTCTCGCCGCGCAGCAGGCGGCAGAGGCCGGTCCAGCTGGTGATGCCGAGGATCATGCACAGGAACAGCAGGCGCAGGTCGGCACGTTCCACCACGGTTTCGAACAACTCGGGGTTGTTGGCGATGTAGACCTGCACGGAGAGGATCGCCGCGGCGATGAGCAGCACACCGGGGATGGAGCTGAGGGTGGTGTAGACGTACTGAATCACATCATCCACCCAGCCGCGGAAGTGCCCGGCCATGATGCCCAGCAGCACGGCGAAGGGCAGCATGATCAGCGTCGTGAGAGTGCCGATGACCAGGCCGGTGCGGATGGACTTGAGGCTGAGGTAGAGCACGTCGTTGCCGACCTTGTCGGTGCCCAGCAGGTGGTAGGCAAGGCCCAGTTTGAGCGTCACGGCGATGAACAGGATCAGCACACCGAAGGTGGCGAAGATGCTGCGCCAGGGCAGGTCGGCCTTACCACGCAGGATGGCCTGCAATTCATCACGAAAGCCGCGGCCGTGACGGCGTGCCAGCCAGGCCACCCAGACCGCCACCAGCGCGGCCCAGGCCAGCAGGCCGAGCAGCAGGGCGGTGAGGCTGCGCTGGGCGATGTCATTGCCACGCTGGCTGGCCGGATCATCGAGATGGGCGCCGCCGTAGTCGAGGCGCGGGTAGATGCGGGCCGTGCTGCCGTCATCAAGGGTGACCGTTTCCTTGCTGTACAGCTGCGCAGCCAGCGGCGCGGAGTAGCTTTTTTCCAGCCGTGTGCGCAGGGGTGTGGTGAGCAGGTCGAGCAGGCTCAGCACCTCCACCGAGTAGTGGGCCTCGCCCTGATCGACCCCGGCCTGCGGCGACAGTTGTTGGCGGAAATGCACCGAGTCCAACAGCCCCACCACCACGTAGGCGCTCAGCACCACCAGCGAGGCGGCCGCCAGCGGCCGGCGGATCACCTGCCCCCACGGCGCGCGCAGGTGCGGTTTGCCGCGCATGTAGATGACGAAGGCCGTGAGCACGCCCACCAGCAGGAATACCAAGGCGTCGGTCCACAGCAGCACCACCTTGACCGGCACCAGCCACAGGCCGAGGCCGATGACGGCGAGTAGCGCCAAAGGTCGCCAGTGTCGCGTCATGACAGTCGCACCCGCGGGTCGACCAGGGTGTATGACAGGTCCGTGAGCAACAGGCCGAGGATGTACAGCACCGAACCGAGGAACACCATGGCGCGCACGATGCCGAAGTCCTGGGCGCGGATGGCGTCGATGGTGTAGCTGCCGAGGCCGGGGATACCGAAGAAGGATTCGGTGATCAGGCTGCCCATGAACAGCATCGGGATGGTCACCACCACACCGGTAAGAATGGGGATCATGGCGTTCTTCAGCACGTGTTTGAACAGCACCACGCGCTCTGGCAGACCCTTGGCGCGGGCGGTGCGCACGTAGTCCTTGTTCACCTCTTCGAGGAAGATGGTGCGGTACCAGCGGCTGCCGGCGCCGATGCCGCTGATAATGCCGATGGCCACCGGCAGAATGAGAAACTTGAAGGCGCTGAGCCCGCCGTCATAACCGGAAATGGGGACCAGGTGCATAAGCTTGCTGATCAGGTACTGGCCGCCGATGATATAAAATAGCGCCGAGATGGACATCAATATCACGCACAGCACCACGCCGGCATAGTCCACGTAGGTGGCACGGAAGAAGGCCATCAGCAGGGCGAAGGTGATGGTCACCAGCAGGCCGATGACGAACACCGGGATGGCCAGCATCAGGCTGGGCCACATGCGCTGGCGGATGTCGTAGCCGATGTCGCGGCCGTCGTCGGCGGTGCCGAAATCAAACACGAACAGGCTCACGGATTTGTCGAAGAAGATGGTGTTCGTGAACTTGTCGACACCCCCGGCCTCGGCGTTGTAGAGCAGCGGCTTGTCGTAGCCCTGATCCACCTTCCAGCGCTCGATGGCCTCGGGAGTGACACGCTTCGCGCCCAGCTGCATACGCGCCATGTCGTCCGGACTGTTGACGACGAAAAACAGCCAGAAGGTGAGCAAGTTGACGCCGATCAGAATGGGGATGGCGTACAGGCTGCGGCGCAGGATATAGGCCAGCATCAGTCGTTCTCTCGATAAGGGACACGCGCAATGCCCTGAGCGTGTAGTTTGCGTCGGTACATGAGGGCGGCGGGCACGATGCCCAGCACCAGCAGCACGGCGATCAGCGCCAGCGGCCAGACCACGGGTTTGTTCCACTCGGCGCGCAATTGGGCGCGCAGTTCGGGATCGATGCGCCGGTACTTGAGGGTGTTGTTGGCCATGAAATTGGGTTTCACATTGTGGTACCAGCTGTGAAACAGGCTGAACTGTTTCGGGTTCATGCCCCACACCCAGGGGGCATCGCGGCGCACGATGTCCACCATTTCATTGATCACGGCCAGGCGCTCGGGGCCGTTGGGCAGGTTCTTCATGCGTTGGAACAGGCGGTCGAATTCGGGGCTTTCATAGTTGGCGGCGTTCTCGCCGTTCTTGCCCACCTTGGCGTTGGGGCCGTAGAGCAGGAAGAAGAAATTTTCCGGATCCGGATAGTCGGCGTTCCAGCCCCACTGGAACAGCTGCGCGGTACCCTTGCGCATCTTTTCCTGGAAGCGGTTGTAGTCCGTGGCGCGTACCACCAGCTGCAGGTCGATCTTGGCAAACTGCTTGCGCATCCAGTCCATACGCGCCTTGTCGTCCGGTCCGGCACCGGTGGTATCGAGGTGAATGATGAGCGGCTTGCCGGTCTTGGCGTCACGGCCGTTGGGATAGCCCGCCTCGGCCAGCAGGCGTCTGGCCTCGCTGATCGGCTTGCGCTGCGGCCGGCCATCGACCCAGTCGTAGACATAGGGGTTGATACCCTGTTCACCCTCCACATAACCAAAAATACCCGGCGGCAACGGCCCCTGCGCGGGGATGCCGCGACCGTTCTGGAAGATACTGATGAACTCTTCGTAATCGATGGCGATGGAGATGGCGCGGCGCAGTTTGCGCGCACGCTCGGCATTGCCGCCCACCACCGGGTCGGTCATGTTGAAACCCATGTAAAACAGCGAGGTGGCCACGCCGGTAACCAGCTGGATACCTTTTTTGCGCATGTCGTCGGTGAGCGCCGCCTCGCCCTGGCTGGAGACCTGGATGGCCTGATCGAAGCTGTCGGAGGCGATGCCGGAGGCGTCGTAATAGCCTTGCAGGAACTTGTTCCAGGCCGGGATACTCTCCTTTTCCAGGCTGTAGACGACCTTGTCGATGAAGGGTATGGGCTTGCCGGCGTCACGCAACAGACCGGCCTCGCGGTCGCCCGGTTCACCCTCGCCAGGGTAGGTCTCGCCATGGAAGTTGGGATTGCGTTCCATCACCATCTGCCGGTTGGGGTTATTAATACTGAGCATGTAGGGGCCGGTGCCCACCGGGTACCAGTCGAGGGAGATGTTCTTCGCCTGCAGGCCGGGCTGGGCGTAGAAGGCATCCACCTCCGGCGGCACCGGGGCGAAGAAGGGCATCGCCAGCCAGTAGATGAACTGCGGATAGAGGCCGTTGACACGGATGCGGTAGGTGTAGCGATCCACCAGCTCCACACCGGACAGATCGAAGCGAGTGAGATCAAGGTGGCCGCCCCCCTGTTGTGCATCGAGAGCGGTGTTGAGGGTCTTGGCAAAAGCACGCAGGCCGACGATGTATTCGGCCATCAAACCATAAATGGGCGAATGCAACTTCGGATGGGCAAGGCGCTTGATCTGATAGACGTAGTCCGCCGCCACCAGCTCGCGGCTGCCGCTTTCAGCAAAATCACTCAGTGTATCAATACGCTCCAGCGCGACAGTGTCGAGATTAGCATACAGCGGCTGGCCCGCCGCGTCCTGCGCAAAGGCCGGGTGCGGCTGGTAGTGGATGCCGGGCTGGATGTGGATTTCATAGACGCTATGGGCGATCTGTTCCTCCGGCGCGTCGGCGGGCAGACGATGGCCCTGCGCGTCCTCGAACCAGGGCTCAGGCACGGCGCTGGCGGCCAGTGGAATCAGTGCGTAGGGGCGCTTGAGGTAGTGATATTGCAACGGTGGCTCGTAGATCTGACCGGTGAAGACGATCTCGTTGGAGCTGTAGGAGCGCGCCGGGTCGAGGTGCTTGGGGCGCAGGGAAAACGACGAATAGTAGATATTCTGTGCCGATTCGCCGTGTGGATAGGGATCGTTCCACGCACCCTCGCCGCAGGCGGCGAGCAGCAGGGCCACAGCAGACAGTACGGCCCACTGGCCACTTCTTCGGATACATCGCATAAAGTCAGTCACGCGGCATAAACTGCCATTCCTGGGAGGCATAATCAACGGAAAAGTGAGACAGCGGAAAATCCCACGCATTCTCTCCGCTGGCGGGAATGGGCTATAATCCGCCCACACTCGACACAGGCCGCTACCTGCTACGACCGGCCACCCGCCATCGGCATCGCCGCGGCGCGCGCACGTCGACACTCCATTCATCGAACAGGACTATCCACCATGGGTTTTCTCGAAGGTAAAAACGTATTGATCGTCGGACTCGCCAGCAACCGCTCCATCGCCTGGGGCATCGCCAAGGCCATGCACCGGGAAGGCGCCAACCTGGCCTTCACCTACCAGAACGAAAAACTCCAGGGACGGGTGGAAAAGTTTGCCGCCGAATGCGATTCCGACATCACCCTGCCCTGCGACGTCGCCAGCGATGAGCAAATCGATGCCGTGTTCGCGGGTCTGGCAAAATCCTGGGGGCACCTCGACGTCATCATCCATTCCGTGGGCTTCGCACCACGCGAGGAGCTGGAAGGCGAATACCTCGACAACGTGACCCGCGAGGGCTTCAAGATCGCCCACGAAATCAGCTCTTACAGCTTCGCCGCACTGGCCAAGGCCGGACGCAGCATGATGAAGGGCCGCAACGGCGCCCTGCTGACCCTGAGCTACCTGGGCGCCTAACGCGTGCTGCCCAACTACAACGTGATGGGCCTGGCCAAGGCCAGTCTGGAGGCCAACGTGCGTTACATGGCCGACAGCCTTGGCCCGGAAGGCACCCGCGTTAACGCCATCTCCGCCGGCCCCATCCGCACCCTGGCCGCCTCCGGCATCAAGGGCTTCCGCGCCATGCTGAACTACTGCGAGCAGAACACACCACTGCGCCGCAACGTCACCATCGACGAAGTGGGCAACGCCGCGGCCTTCCTGTGTTCCGACCTGGCCTCCGGCATCACCGGCGAAATCACCTACGTCGACGCCGGCTACAACATCACCGGCATGGGCCGGCTCAGCCAATAAATACCACGTAGGAGCGGGCCTTGCCCGCGATGAGTCGCCACTGCTGAGATACGGCCCATCGCGGGCATGGCCCGCTCCTACAGGGGTCGTAGGCCACCAGCACACGCAGTGGCTGAAATACGCCCACAATAAAGACACCACTCCCATGACCACTGTAAACATCATAAAACGGGAAAAGCCCAGACTGCGGACAATCCTCGGCACGACGCTATTGGCCAGCGCTGTCTTCATCACACACAATACTGCCAACGCAGCCAATCCTGCACCCACTTCCATGCAGCTCCTGCTGCTTGCCCTGGCCGACAATGCCCTGGTACTGACGTACCGTTTACTGAACGAGTCTTCCGCCGCAAAAGGCGTCCTTGCCAGCAATGACACCGAGGTAAAAAACCTGCATTCCAAAGCCATGGAATTTTATCAGCAGGCGGTAAAGGCCGATGCCAATGGTGAGAAAGAAACCCGTGACCAGGCCCTGTTACAGGCCAAGACGGCTCTGTTTAAGGCTGCGCAACTGGTCAAGAAAGTACCGGAACTCAATGAGCGCAGCCATTCTCTATACCAGCGTCGTGTGCAAAGTGCCGACGCCCTGCTCAATGCGCACAAACGTATCCGGGAAGAACTGAACGCCGGGACCGAAGTCGAGGCACTGGAAAACAAGGCCATCACCGACATCGCTGCGGCCAATGCCAGCTTTCAAAAAGACGACCTGCCCGCCGCCACCCGGCTGATCGATCAGGCCCTCAGTGCATTGAAGGGTTCACTGATCAGCCTGCGCAATGGCACCACACTGGTGCGCACGCTCCATTTTGACAGTCCAAAAGAAGAGTACGAATACGAGCTGGGCCGTAACCAGTCACATACCCTGCTAATCAATATTTTACTGCAGAAAGAGCCCCTGCCCAAGAATACAAAACGGCGCTTTGACAAAGATATAAATACAGCGAAGGAACTACGCCAACAGGCAGAAACGCAAGCGGCAAGAGAAGAATACGAGGTGGCCATCAAGACCTTGAAGGAATCCACCCGGCACATCGTGCGCGCGATCCGCATCGCCAGGGCCTACATTCCAGGTTAGACGGTGGGTGACCAGCATTTTTCCGCTGGGTACCGATCCCACAGTGGTCTTGCCTGGTGAGGTGAATTTAACGCAAAGGACACAAAGGCTCAGAGAGCGCAAAGAAAAAGCCTTTGTTCCAGGTTTGCTCTGTGCCTCTGTGGCAACATAAGCGCTGACAGATCAACCACCCGTCAATATAATCTTCCCATTAATCATCAGGATTCGTCGAGCTGAATGACGATGTTTGCCTTGGCCTCCAGCGCCTCCAGCATGGCCTGGCTGCTTTCCGCGCCACGCAGGTTGGCCAACTGCTGACGCAGGTTTTCGCGCTCGGCCTTGTCGAAACTGGCCGGGTCGCCATCGACAACACGGCTCAGCACCAGCACGGCAAAGTCACCGGAACTCAGCGCTGTGCTGCCATAGCGGGTAGCACCCCCGGCAGGACGCGGCATCCTGAACACCGCCTGCACCAGGGCGGGATCCACCGTCACAGCATTACGTTCAAGGGCCGCAGGCGTCTGCCACTCGGCGCCCGCCTCCTTGGCGACCTCTTCCCGGCTGGCGCCGGACTCAAGGCGTTTTACCAGTTCCGCAGCGGCATTCTGCGCGCGTTCCCGCGCCTTCTCGGTGATGATCTGCTGTCGAATGGCATCCGCCACTTCTTCGAGCGGCCGCGGTGCCGCCTCACGGTGTTCTTTCAGGCGCAACACCACCACATGATTATCACCCACTTCAACCGGCTCGCTGTTATAGCCTTGCTTAAGGACTTCATCACTGAAAGCGGCTGTCACCAACTGTGGATTGGCAAACACACCCTCACCGCCATCACGCGAAAACTGGCTGCTCTCCTTTAACGGCAGATCCAGCTCCTCGGCCACCTCGACCAGGGAGTCCGGTATTTCATAGGCCATATTGGTCAGCTTGTCGGCGAGATCGAAGTATTTATGCTCCGCTGCATCACGCTGGTACTCCTTCAATAACTCGTCACGCACGCTTTCAAAAGGCTTGACCTCGCCGGCACGGATCTCGTCTACCTTGATGATGTGAAAGCCAAAGGAGGTCAGCACAGGTTCGCTGACATCGCCTTCCTGGAGGGCGAATGCCACCTGCTCGAAGTCAGGCTCCATGACGCCCAGGGAGATAAAGCCGAGATCGCCACCCACCTCGGCAGAACCCGGATCTTCGGACACCTCTCTGGCCACAGCAGCGAAAGATTCACCGGCACGGATGCGTTTGAGCACCTCTTCGGCCTTGGCGCGTACCGCTTCGACCTCACTTTCACCCGCACCCTCGGGAATGGTGAGCAGAATGTGCCGTACCTTGCGTTCCTCCGGCACAGAAAACTGCTGACTGCGGGACTGGTAAAACTCACGCAGCTTCTCATCATCGGGCCCGGCATCGGCGCCCAGCTCATCGGCGGACAGCTCGATATATTCCACGCTCACCATCTCCGGCGTCATGTAGCGCTCGCGGTGCGTCTCGTAATAGCTGGCCACGGCGGCTTCCGATGCATCGGATTCGTCTTCGTACTGCTTGATCGGCAAGGTCAGATAGGCCACTTCCCGTTGCTGCCCCTGCAAACGGATAAGTGCGTCCAGCTCGGCATCGGTCACCAAAGCCGTCTCTGCAATTCCCGCAGGCAACTGGCTGGCCAGCAGGCCGCGCCTGATGCGTTGCTCAAAGCCTGCGGGTGACTGCCCCTGGATCTTCAACTGCTGGCGATAAAGTTCGGGGGAAAAAACACCCTCTTCATGGAATGTCTCAAAGGAACGAATCATCGCGGCCACATTCTGCTCCGATACGCGATAACCCATGGCGTCCGCATTCTGCAACAGCAGCTCACGCTCCACCAGTTCGTTAATGACCCGCTGCCTCAGCTGCGGATCAAAAATACGTGAGTCATATTGCCCGCCAAGCATCTCCTGCATGCGGCCACGCTGCTCATAAAAGGCCTGCTGAAATTCACGCTGATCGATCTCGGTACCATTAACGGTAGCCGCAACCACGCCGCCACCAGTACCAAAATATTCGTTGATACCCCAGAGAGCAAAGGGAATGATGAGAAGACCAACAATGACCCAGGCAATCCAGCCCTGAACTTTTTCGCGGATAAAACTCAGCATGTGATTTTTTCTTTAATGTGATCGGAGAAAATTTAAAACAAAAAATAAAGGCGTTCCCGGTTACCGGAAACGCCTTTCGCACTCAATGGCGGAGTGGACGGGACTCGAACCCGCGACCCCCGGCGTGACAGGCCGGTATTCTAACCAACTGAACTACCACTCCAAAACTTGCTGGTGGGTGCTGAGGGACTTGAACCCCCGACATTCGCCTTGTAAGGGCGACGCTCTCCCAACTGAGCTAAGCACCCGGCGAAGGCGCGCTAGTTTACGGCATCTTTTAGCGCTTTACCAGCCTTGAAAACAGGATTTTTTGCGGCCGGAATTTGAATCGCTTCGCCGGTGCGAGGATTGCGGCCAGTACGTGCTGCACGGTCCTTGACCAGGAAGGTACCAAAGCCGATCAAGGAAACCTGATCACCATTTTGCAGTGCGCTGGTGATTGCTGAAACCATTCCGTCAACCGCCCGGCTGGCCGCTGCCTTGGAAATGTCAGCGCTCTCAGCAACCGCATCGATCAATTCTGATTTATTCACAAATGTCACCTCTATCTAGTGGTTTTTATAAAATACGGGAGGGCCCGCTAAAAAAGCCGCCTGAGGCAGGCGGTTGGTCAAAATTCGCGGTGTTTTATACCAACCACGCTTCCACCCTGTCAAGCGACAAAGCCGACAAAAACCACACACCACAAGGCTTTCGGGCCCGCGACATGTGGTTTCGTTGTGAGCTTATTGCGCTAACGCGTTGATTCAATGGGTGTGAATGGATTTCCCTTTGCCAGACTTGGCTCGGCTGCGGGGTTTTGCAGTTTCGCTCTCTTCCGGCACAGGATCGGGCATATGCTGGAGCGCAACCGCCAGAACATCATCGATCCAGCGGACTGGACGTATATCCAGACTCTGTTTGATGTTCTTGGGAATATCCACGAGATCCCTGGTATTTTCCTCGGGGATCAATACCGTTTTTATCCCTCCCCGGTGGGCCGCCAGCAGCTTTTCTTTCAGGCCGCCAATGGGTAACACCTCACCACGCAGAGTGATTTACCCCGTCATGGCCACATCGGCCCTCACAGGAATGCGCGTGAGGATGGAAACCAGCGCAGTGCACATACCAACACCGGCACTGGGGCCGTCCTTTGGCACGGCACCCTCGGGGACGTGAATATGGATGTCATTCTCGGTATAAAAGTTGGGATCCAGGCCCAGACTGCGGGCACGGCTGCGCACCACGCTCATGGCGGCCTGAATCGACTCCTTCATCACATCACCCAGCTGCCCTGTGACCACATGCTTGCCCTTGCCCGGCATCATGACGGCTTCAATGGTCAACAGATCGCCACCGACTTCGGTCCATGCCAGACCGGTCACCTGGCCCAGTTGGTCATTTTCCTCGGCCCGGCCAAAGCGGAAACGTCGCACACCCAGCAGTTTCTCAATATTACGCGCAGTAACATTGACCTTTTTGGCATTCGGGTCTAACAGGATTTGTTTCACCACCTTGCGGCACAACTTGGAAATCTCACGTTCCAGATTTCGCACCCCGGCCTCGCGGGTATAGTAGCGCACGATATCCCGCAGTGCTGCCTCACTGATGTGGATTTCCTCATCCTTCAATCCGCTGGACTTGATCTGTTTCGGCACCAGGTAACGCTCGGCGATATTGATTTTCTCGTCTTCGGTATAGCCCGCCAGACGGATGACCTCCATACGGTCCAGGAGTGGTCCGGGAATATTCAGGGTATTCGCGGTAGCGACAAACATCACGTCCGACAAGTCGTAATCCACCTCCAGGTAGTGATCATTGAAGGTGCTGTTCTGCTCTGGATCCAGTACTTCCAATAAGGCAGAAGCCGGGTCACCACGAAAATCCATCGACATCTTGTCCAGCTCGTCGAGCAGGTAAAGTGGATTGCGTGTACCGACCTTGGCCAGATTCTGCACAATCTTGCCAGGCATGGCGCCAATATAGGTACGTCGATGGCCACGGATCTCGGCCTCGTCACGTACGCCGCCCAGCGACATGCGAATGAATTTGCGGTTGGTGGCACGGGCAATGGACTTGCCCAGCGAGGTCTTGCCCACACCGGGCGGCCCCACCAGGCAGAGGATCGGCCCCTTCACCTTGCGTGCACGCTGCTGCACGGCCAGATATTCGAGGATGCGCTCCTTGACCTTCTCCAGCCCGTAGTGATCCGCTTCCAGCACCGCTTCGGCCTTGGCCAGATCATGGCGCACCTTGCTGCGCTTCTTCCACGGCACATTGATCATCCAGTCGATATAGTTGCGCACCACCGTCGCCTCGGCGGACATGGGCGACATCATGCGCAGCTTGTTCAGCTCGTTCTCGGCCTTTTCCCGGGCCTCTTTGGACATGCCCGCCTCTTCGATCTTGCGCGCCAGGTCGTCCAGTTCATTGTGGCCCTCATCGAGATCGCCCAGTTCCTTCTGGATGGCCTTCATCTGTTCATTGAGGTAGTACTCGCGCTGGCTCTTTTCCATCTGTCGTTTGACGCGTCCGCGGATGCGCTTCTCAACCTGCAGCAGGTCGATCTCCGCCTCCATCAGGCCAATCAGGTGCTCGAGGCGCTGACGAAGATCGCTCATTTCGAGAATTTTCTGCTTCTCCTCGACCTTCAGCGACATGTGCGCGGCAATGGTATCCGCCAGGCGACCCGGCTCCTCGATACCGGCCAGGGAAGAGAGAATCTCCGGCGGCACCTTTTTGCTCAGCTTCACGTACTGGTCGAACTGGGCCAGCACCGAGCGCATCAAGACCTCACTTTCGCGCTCATCCAGGTCGGAGGCCTTGCCGGACTCCAGCAGGCTGACCTGCGCCTGAAAATAGTCCTCTGTGCCCATAAAATTCAGCACCTTGGCACGTTCACCGCCTTCAACCAGCACCTTGATGGTGCCATCGGGCAGCTTCAGCAACTGGAGGATATTGGCCACCGTACCCGTACGGTACAAGTCGTCCATCTCGGGCTCATCCTGTGAGGCATTTTTCTGTGCCGCCAGCAGAATCTGCTTGTCATCTTCCATCGCGGCTTCCAGCGCACGAATGGACTTGTCACGCCCGACAAACAGGGGGATGACCATATAGGGGTAAACCACCACATCTCGCAGCGGCAGTACGGGAATGACCTGTAACGGGTCATTGATTACATCTGAAATCTTGTCTTTTTCGGACATCGAGCATTCCTCGAAAATAATACGGCCGGCGGCTTCACAGTCTATTCATCACGTCGGCACACCTTCGCCCTCTCTTTAGGACGCTTCAGCACTCAATCTGAGGCCGGCCGGCGGCAACTTCAAGTAAAAAACTGAAAAGAATGTCCTAACCCGGATATTTCATAAATTATGCATAATCTCGCTTGTTCATTGATTCCGCAGGAAATATTCTCTCAGTCGCCCGTAATCACCGATACGAGACTTCTTCGAGAATTTCCCTGTGAAACCAATGTCCTGCGCGATCTTTATGCAAATACATGAAATATCCGGGCTAAAACGACAACGCCGGGCATCGGCCCGGCGTTTTGTAGCGGTTCAAGCGCCTCGCAGCGAACGGCTTCAATCCGATGCCGCCCGGTGCTGCTCTCCCCCTTCATAGATCAGCAGGGGCTTGGATTTATTGTTGATCACGTCTTCATCCAGGATAACCTTGCTCAGGCCTTCCAGGGATGGTAGATCGTACATGGTATCAAGCAACACCTGTTCCAGGATGGAGCGCAGTCCGCGTGCGCCAGTCTTGCGTTCCATGGCCTTTCGGGCCACCGCATGCAGGGCCTTATCACGGAATTCCAGCTCCGCATCCTCCATTTCAAACAGCTTGGCGTACTGTTTGGTGATCGCGTTCTTGGGCTCGGTGAGAATGCGCACCAGGGCATCCTCATCCAGCTCCTTGAGGGTGGCGATCACCGGCAGACGACCCACGAACTCCGGAATCAGGCCGTACTTGGTCAGGTCCTCGGGCGCGACGTCTTCAAGCACCTCGCCGATACTCTTCTGATCGTCCTTACTCTGCACCTGGGCCGAGAAGCCGATACCGCTCTTTTCCGAGCGGGCACGAATCACGCGATCCAGTCCGCCAAAGGCGCCGCCACAAATAAACAGGATGTTGCCCGTATTGACCTGCAGAAATTCCTGCTGCGGATGCTTGCGGCCACCCTGCGGCGGCACCGAGGCGATGGTGCCCTCGATCAGCTTCAGCAGCGCCTGCTGAACGCCTTCCCCGGAGACATCACGGGTAATGGAAGGGTTGTCGGATTTACGTGAAATCTTGTCGATTTCATCGATGTAGACGATACCGGTCTGGGCCTTTTCGACATCGTAATCACACTTCTGCAACAGCTTCTGGATGATGTTCTCGACGTCTTCACCGACATAACCCGCCTCGGTCAGCGTGGTGGCATCGGCGATGGTGAAAGGGACATTCAGTAGACGGGCCAGCGTCTCGGCCAGCAGGGTTTTACCGCTGCCGGTCGGGCCGATAAGCAGGATATTGCTCTTCGCCAGCTCGACATCGTCTTTCTTGATACCGGCTTCCAGACGCTTGTAATGATTGTAAACGGCGACGGAAAGGATCTTCTTCGCCTGCGGCTGGCCGATGACATACTCATCAAGAATCTCATTGATCTCACGCGGCGTTGGCAGCTTGCTTTCACCCAGTGAAGCGGCCTTATCCTCCACCTCCTCGCTGATGATGTCATTGCAAAGCTCGACACATTCGTCACAGACAAAGACGGACGGGCCTGCGATCAGCTTGCGGACTTCATGCTGGCTCTTGCCACAAAAGGAGCAATACAACAGTTTGCCGTTGTCATCGCCACCTTTGTCGTTTTTGTCGTCACTCATAGATTACCTCTAGTGGTCCACTAAGCGCCACTGATAGCCGCCATCTCTTGATACTCTTGCGTAAAGATATCGTCTCTGCCGACAGGTAACTTTAACGCCCGCAGACAACTTTAGCGCCGCCGGAACGGCCTGACAACCGCTTTACTTCTCGGTGATTTTGGCACCATCGCGGGCGTTGAGCACCTGATCAATCAGGCCATAGGCCACGCATTCCTCGCCGCTCATGAAGTTGTCGCGATCCGTGTCCT
>JAJRWE010000176.1 GCA_024276955.1 Gammaproteobacteria bacterium | reverse complement strand
GCGCTGGCGCCCTGTTCCACGTCGTTGGCGAGCCGGTTGATGATGGCGATGGTCTCGTCCACCACAACGTTGCCATTATTTGCGGCGGTGTTGGCTGAGCCTGCGGCCTCGGTGGCCTGTTCTGCATTACGCGCTACTTCGGCAACGGTGGCGGCCATTTCGTTGCTGGCTGTGGCGACCAGATCCGTTTCCGAGCGTTGCCGTTGCATACCGTCGCGGCTCTGGCTGGCGATCTCGGCGACGTTACTCGCTGCCAGTTCCACATTATTACTGTGCCCGGCCAGCTCCTGAATGATGCCCTGTAGCTTATCCATGAAAGTGTTGAAGTGGCCGACCATGTTGCCGATTTCATCCTGGCTGCCGGCATTCAGACGCCGTGTCAGGTCGCCTTCACCACTGGCGATTTCCTGTAAGTTGCCGGATACCTCGTTGATATTGCGGGTGATGCCCACGGCCACCCAGTAGCCATTAATGGCGAGCACGATGACCAGTATCGCGCCGATGACAATGCCCATGTCAATGCCGAATTGGGCCTTAGCATTGGCAGTGTCAACGGTCTGGGTAAATGCGAGGTGGCGCTCATCACGGTATTGCGTGAGTTCGTCGCGCAAGTGGTTGAGGCTGGTCTGCATCTCTTTCGCCTGTGCCTGAATTTGCTCGGCCTCAATAGTACCGTTAAGCATCCCCAGGGTTAGCGCGGTGGCAATCGTGAAATAGTGGCTCAAGGCCTGTTGCTGGCGGTCTACCGACTGGGCTTGAGAGGGGTCCAGGGTGGTGATCTCGGTGAGAGCCGCTTGCAGGGCATCCACGGTTTTCTGGGCGCTTTCCAGCATGTCTTCTTCGTCCATGGATACGGCTTGATCCAGCTGATTAATCACCTTATCCAGGCGCGTCAGATTATTTTCACTGCGCTCCAGTGCCGGGAAGGTCATGTCTCTCATCTCTTCCAAATGGTGGGCATTGTTGCTGGCAACAGACAGGTTCAGCACAAAATAGATGCCGAAGCCGATAATCGCCACAAGGGGAATGGAAAGAATCTTGTGGCGGATGGAGAGTGAGCTGAAAAAACGCATGCTGGTCATTCCTTGGTCGTGCAGGGGCGGTTTGTTTACGGGGCGCGCAACAGCACTTTCACGGTGTCGTCCACGATGCTGGCATCGACATAACCAATGGCATCGGCATGGCCGGCAACGTAGGCCTTGACCTCGGCGTCATTGGCGAGTTCTTTGGGGGGAACGGCCTTGCCGGAGAAGATCATTTTTGACCAGTAGGCCTTGTATTTTGCCGGCTGTTTTTTGGTGATCTTTTGGGTGAATTCGGCCTTGGTGGGGCTGTCATCGGTCTGGCCTACGAGGGTGACGCCAGACATGCCGGGTACGGACTTGGTCTTGCCCAGGAACAGTTTTTTGGCCGTTTTGGCGTCCAGTTCGCCGGCGCCGGAAGCGGGGTTGGCGATGATGGCAATTTCGGCCAGCGGGGCCGTACTGACAAGCAGGGCGGCACAGGCGGCGATCAGGGTCATATTGAATTTTTTCATGGCAGCCTCTCCTAGAAGACAGTGTCGAGGCCGAAGCCGACCATATTGACGGTACCGGCAGGTGTGCTGCCCTGTGGAAACAGCCCCACGCCCTTGTTGGTTTTGATCTGCGACAATTCGGCCTTGAGGGCAACGCTGGGCAGGAAGTCCCAGCGCAGTCCCAGAGTGATGATGTTTTGTTCGTCTTCTTGGGGGCTGCCCTTGCCCTGCTCGTAGCTTTGATAGGTCAGGTGCGGCAGTAGCTTGCCCATCTGGTAACCAAGGGTGGTGTACCAGCTGGTGGCTTTCATCTCGTTGATCTCACCCATGGTGACGTCGCCACGCTCGGCGTAGAAGATGATGTCATTCCAGTCTGTTTTGACGCCGTACATCAGCACTTTGTGCTTTGCTCCATCCATCATGGGGTTGCCGGCGACGCTCATGACGCCCTGATATGCAGAGACCTTGAATAATACGCTGTCATCCCAGTCGGCGGTCAGGTTAAGGCCGCCCAGTCGGCGCACATTCGCACCTTCCAGTGCGACTTCGCCACCAAACAGGTCGGCACCCAGTGTCCAGTCTCCGGCACTAATGTTGCCGAGTGCGCTGGCACCGGTATAACTTTCACGGGTCATCTGTGGGCCATTGGGCGATCCCATTTCGGTGTAGATAACTACCGGGGTATCGATCCACGGCATGGCGTAGCCCACTTGCGCGTATTCATTGACCAGGCCGACCGGAAACTTGATTTTGCCTGCACGAATGCTGATTTCATCGGTTAGACTCAAGTCACCGAAGGCCCAGTCTATGTGCAAATCAAAGTCTTCTGCTTTACCGGCAAAAAACTGACTGGCGAAGCGAAAGCGATTATTGATATCGGCGTTGATGTTGAGCCCCATGCGGGTGCCGGACCAACTGCCCTTGTCGTCATGGCCGATATCTGCCGGGCCATTGAAGGGGGTGTCACTATTGGTGAGGTTGTAATTGGTGCTGGCGAAGCCACCGAGGCTGATGCGATCTGCCCAGCTTGCTGCCAGGGTCTGGCTGCTGACCAGGGCGCTGCACAGGACCAGGCTGGCGATCGGTGCGTTAATCCGTTTCATGCGTGTGTTCTCCTCTGTCCCGGGCAGGTTGTCCGTATGCTTACTGATACTGCCCGTAATGCGTGGCCTATCGGCAGGGTGATGGGGAGGCTTTAAGCAAATCCCATATTTTATTGGAGGGAGACCACCGGCTTGGGATCCAGGGTGCGGTGGGGTTGCCCTGGGTATGCGCAGAAGCGCCCTTAATACGGTGATTAAAAAGAACGAATTACCCCGTGCTAAATTTGCGCATAGAATAGTTGCGCATAGGTAATTATCCCGCAGGCGGGACAGACAGATTGTGCATTTCCCCGCTGCCGATGAAACAACGTAAGGAGGTGGGCCGATGGTTGTGGCAACCAACCAGACCATCCTGGTGGTCGGTGGTGGAATCTCTGGACTCACGGCGGCCCTGGAAGCGGCCGAGTGTGGTAAAGACGTCATCCTGATCGAAAAAAATCCTTCCCTGGGCGGGCGTATCAGTCAGCTCTATAAATATTTCCCCAAACTGTGTCATCCCTCCTGCGGGCTGGAGATCAACCTGCGCCGCCTCAAGGGCAATCGCAACGTGCGGGTGATGACTCTGACCGAGGTGGCCGCCGTCTCCGGCGACACCGGCAACTACACCGTCACCCTCAAGCGCAGTCCGCGCTACGTCAACGACAACTGCACCGCCTGTGGTGAGTGCGGCCAGGCGGTGGAGGCCGAATTTCCCGATGAATTCCACTACGGCATGAAGACCCGCAAGGGCGCCTACCTGCCCTTCAACATGGCCTACCCGCAGCGCTATGTGCTGGACCCGCGCATCATCAGCAGCGACGATGCCGACAAGGCCAAGGCCGCCTGCCCCATGCACGCCATCGACCTGGATATGCAGGAAGAGACCCTGGAGCTGAGCATCGGCGCCATCATCTGGGCCACCGGCTGGCGCCCCTACGACGCCAACAAGATCCAGCCCTACGGCTACGACCGTTTCCCCAACGTCATCACCAACGTCGAATTCGAGCGCATGCTCGATCCCTTCGGCCCGACTGGCGGCAAGATTCTTCGCCCTTCTGACGGTAAAGAAGCCAAGGACATTGCCTTCATCCAATGCGCCGGTTCGCGCGACGAAAACCACCTCAAGCACTGCTCGCGCATCTGCTGCATGGCCAGCCTCAAGCAGGCCACCTACGTGCGCGAGCAGTATGGCGATGAAGGAAAGTCCTCCATTTACTACATCGACATCCGCGCCATCGACCGCATCGACAATTTCTTCGCCAAGGTCAAGGCGGACGAGACGGTGAGCTTCATCAAATCCAAGGTGGCCTCCATCACCGAGGATAAGGCCACCGGCAATCCGGTGCTGCACGGCGTCAACGTCGAGGGCTACCACCGCTACAGCAACCCGCATGAACTGGTGGTGCTGGCCATCGGCATGGAACCCAGCGTGCCGAAGGACGAGTTCCCGGTGGAGGTGGTGATGGACGACAACGGCTTCGTCCTCGCCGACGACTCCAACGGCGCCATCTTCGCCGCCGGCTGCACGGCGGACGCGCTGGACGTCAACCGCGCGGTGCAGAACGCCACCGCCAGCGCCCTGCGCGCCATCCAGGTGATCAATCGAGTTGCGGCTTCGGAAGCGGCTTCCGGGGCGGAGGGATAAGACATGGCAGACGAAAAGCTTCCCGTTGAAAAGCTTCCTGTTGAAAAGAAAGTCGGCGCCTACATCTGCAAGGGCTGCGGCCTGGGTGAGCGCCTCGAGGGTGCGCAACTGAGCATGATCGCCGAGCGCGACGCCAAGGCCCACATCGTGCGTGAACACAACTTCCTCTGTTCCGAGGAGGGCGTGAAGATGATCCAGGACGACATCGATAACGAAGGGGTGAACCGCGTCGCCATCTGCGCCTGCTCGCGGCGCGCCAAGACCGAGGCCTTCCGCTTCGAGGGCGTGGCCATGTCGCGTGCCAACCTGCGTGAGGGCGTGATCTGGGTGCGCCCGGACACCGACGAGGCGCGTGAGACTACCGAGGAGATGGCCGCCGACTACGTGCGCATGGCGGTGTGGGAGACCAAGTTCATGACCCCGCCCACCGGCAATGAAGAGGCCGCCTGCCAGCGCGACATCCTCGTCGTCGGCGGCGGTGTGAGCGGTCTGACCGCGGCATTGGAGACCGCCAGAGCCGGCTATCCCGTGACCCTCGTCGAGAAGACCGGCCAACTGGGCGGCAAGGCCGGCCAGGCTTGGAAGGCGGTGCCCGAGCGCGCACCCTATAGCGATCCGGTGGGCACCGGCGTGGCCGAACTGATCAAGGCCTGCGAGGCCGCCGACAACATCACCATCCACCTCAACGCCAGCCTGACCAAGACCGCCGGCGCCCCCGGTCGCTTCGAGGCCGACATCAGCGTCGAGAGCGGCACCACGGTGATGGCCAAATTCGGCGCCATCGTGCAGGCCTCCGGCTACACCGACTTCGACGCCAACAAGCTGCCGGGCCTGGGCTACGGCAAGACCCCGGACGTGGTCACCCAACAGGAACTGGAGGCCTTGGCCCGCGTCGCCGACGGCGGACCCATCAAGCGCCCCTCCGACGGCAAGGAGGTCAAGAGCGTGGCCTTCATCCAGTGCGCCGGCCAGCGCAGCAACAAGGAAGGCCTGCTGTCTTATTGTTCCGGCCACTGCTGCGCCACCTCCATCAAGCAGGCCATGTACTTCAAGGACCAGAACCCGGACATCGACACCAACATCCTCTACCGCGACCTGCGCACCCCGGGCTCGGGCGGCGAGGACTTCTACCGCAGCGGCCAGGAAAAGGGCGTGACCTTCACCAAGGCCTGCGTGGATGGCGTCGAGGTGGCGGGTGGCGGCCTCAAGGTCAAGTTCGATGACCTGATCCTCGACCAGGGGACGGAAGAGAATGTCGACCTGGTGGTGCTGGCGGTGGGCCAGGTGCCCAACTCCGGCGTCAACATCGACGCCGTGCCCTTGGAGGACGAGGCCGAGGAAGAGAGTGAAGAGGCCAAGCCGGCCGAGGTGCACGTGCCGCTGGAGTCCATTCTCAACCTGGACTACCGCCAGGGCCCGGACCTGCCGCAGCTGGTGGACGGCTTCACGGACTCCCACTTCATCTGCTTCCCCTACGAAACGCGCCGCACCGGCATCTACGCCACCGGCCCGGTGCGCCGCCCCATGGACATCATCTCCGCCCGTGAGGACGCTACCGGTGCGGCCATGAAGGCCATTCAGGCGGTGGAGAACGCCGCCCAGGGCCGCGCCGCGCACCCGCGATCGGGCGACCTGTCCTTCCCCCACTTCCGTAAGGAAGGCTGCACCCAGTGCAAGCGCTGCACCGTGGAGTGCCCCTTCGGCGCCATCAACGAGGAGGACGGTTATCCGCAGTTCAACGAGTCGCGCTGCCGCCGCTGCGGCACCTGCATGGGCGCCTGCCCGGTGCGCATCATCTCCTTCGAGAACTACTCGGTGGATACCGTCGGCCAGCAGCTCAAGAACATCGATATCCCCGACGAGTTCGATGAGAAGCCGCGCATCCTGGTGCTGGCCTGCGAGAACGACGCCTATCCCGCGCTGGACATGGCCGGCATGAACCACATCGAGTACAGCGCCTTCGCGCGCATCATCCCGGTGCGCTGCCTGGGTTCGGTGAACCTGATCTGGATCACCGACGCCATGAACAGCGGCTATGACGGCATCATCCTCATGGGTTGCCAGAAGGGCGAGAACTACCAGTGCCACTTCGTGCGCGGTTCCGAGATGGCCCACCAGCGCATGAGTAAGGTGGACGACACCCTGCAGAGCCTGTCGCTGGAGCCGGAGCGCGTGGCCACCTACGAGGTCGCCATCACCGATATCGAACGCGCCCCGCAGCTGATCAACGAGATGGCCGAGACCATCGAGCGCATCGGCATGAGCCCGTTCAAATTCTAGGGGGATGAACCATGAGTGATATGAGCAACGCCGTTGTCGAGAAGTATCACAACGACTTCCTCAAGGAGGTCGAGGCCCATGTGGAAGACGGCGAATGGGTGAAGATGTGCATGCAGTGCGGCGTCTGTGCCGGCTCCTGCCCGCTGGGCGATCACTGGGCGCATCCGCCACAGGAACTTTTTATGATGATCCGTGCCGGCAAGCGCGAGGAGGTGCTTACTTCCGACTCCATGTGGATGTGTACTTCCTGTTACAACTGCATCGTGCGCTGCCCGCGTGGTCTGCCCATCACCCACATCATGCACGGCCTGGCGCACTATGCGCACCGCCTCGGCCTGGCGCCGGAAAAGCAACCCACGCGCGTGTTCGCCAAGCTGTTCTGGGACAACATCACCAAGAACGGCCGTGCCAATGAACTGAAAATGGGCCTGTCGCTGTACTTCAAGGACGGCTTCGGCAACGGCATCAAGGAGGCCATGAAGAACAGACCTCTCGGCCAGGCGATGATGAAGGCCAAGCGCCTCAACCCGATGGAGTTCTTTGGCGGCCACGGCGTGAAGGACAAGAGTGGTCTGCATGCCATGCTGGCCAAGGCGCGTGAGATCGAAGATGCCAAGTTAGAGCAAGGGAAATAGGAGAGACTGAACGATGGCCAAAAAAGAATATTCCTTCTATCCCGGTTGCTCCTCGCCGAAGGGCGCCTCGGCCTCCAACCTGCAGGTCTCGGTGGACGCCATGTGCGACGCCCTGGACATCCAGCTCAACGAGATCCCGGACTGGAACTGCTGCTCCGCCTCCATCGGCTACGGCGAGGGCGGCGAGCTGCCACGCATCGCCCTCAGCGCGCGCAACCTGGCCCTGTCCGAACAGCACAACCCCGGCCAGGACCTGGTCGCCACCTGTGCCGCCTGCTGGCTGGCTACCCGCGAGGCCAGCGAACGCCTGCGCGGCAGTGATCAGCTGATGGCCGAAACCAACCAGGCCCTGGCCGCCGCCGGCCTCAATTTGCAGCCCGAGCAGCCCCAGCGGGTGCGGCACATGGTCGAGGTATTGATCGAGGATTTCGGTTTCGAGGCCCTGGGTGAAAAGGTGCAGAAGCCGCTGGAGGGCATCAAGATCGCCAGCTACATTGGCTGTCAGACCAACCGCCCCTTCGGCATCGACGGCGAATCCTTTGAGAACCCGGTGTACCTCGACAAGCTGGTGGATATTCTGGGCGGCGATTCCATCCCGGACTACGAGAAAAAGGTGCAATGCTGCGGCGGCGCGCTGATGTTCTCCGAGCCGGAGAAGAGCCAGGAGCTGGTCAAGGGCATTCTCGAGGCCGCCCACGACAACGGCGCCGACATGATCGTCACCCCCTGTCCCCTGTGCCAGATGAACGCCGAGGTCTACCAGGATCAGATCAACGCCACCCATGGCACCAACTTCAACATGCCGGTGGTCTACTACAGCCAGCTGATGAGCGTCGCTTACGGCAAGAACGCCGGCGAGGCCGGCCTGGACGGACAGATCATTAAGGCCACGAAGCTGGAAGACATCGCCGGCAAGTGAACCCCACTTTCAGGGAGAAGAAAAAGGCGCTGCTTCGGTGGCGTTTTTTTTGCGGATTGTTTGGGATTGGCTTTTCAACGCAAAGGCGCAAAGACGCAAAGGTTTTTGAAGAAGAGAGACTGCCTTTTGTCATTCCGGCGAAGGCCGGAATCCAGAAGGTTTGGGCGAGAACCTGGATTCCGGGTCTCCGCTTCGCTGTGCCCGGAATGACGAGGTTTTTCATTCCATCTTTTTTCTCGTTACACCGCTCTGCGGTGTAACGCAAAGAGGGCGGATCATTCTACGGAGGATAATGTGGCGCTGAGCGCCACCCGATATGTGACACCGCGGAGCAGTGTCACAAGTCAAAACCACTCTTTCCATTTTTCCTTTACGCCTTTGCGTTGAAAATGCGTCGTCAAAAATATCCGCCCTCCCATGCTATGATCATCCGCCGATCCCCACGCCACTGCCTGCCGTGAGAACTCTCTACACCACTGTCCTCTATCTGCTGTTACCCATCGTGCTCGCGCGCCTGGCCTGGCGTGGTCTGCGTAATCGCGGCTACTGGCACCGCTGGGGCGAGCGTTTCGGTTTCTTTGCAGCGCCCGAACTATGCGCCCCTATCTGGGTGCATGCGGTGTCCGTGGGCGAGACCCTGGCGGCGGCGCCGCTGATTCGCGCGCTACTGGAACGCTATCCTGAACGCTCGCTGGTGATTACCACCACCACGCCCACCGGCTCCGAGCGGGTCCACGCCCTGTTCGGCGAGCAATTCATAGGCCAGCCCGGCGGACGCGTGTTTCACATCTACTTCCCCTATGACCTGCCCGGTGCAGTGCGGCGCTTCCTCGACCGAACACGCCCCGGTCTGGCGCTGGTGATGGGAACGGAGCTGTGGCCCAACCTGTTCCGCCAGTGCGCACGGCGCAGCATTCCCGTGCTGATCGCCAACGCCCGTCTCTCGCCGCGCAGCGCCAGGGGTTACGCCAAGCTGGGCGGGTTGGTACGCGAGACGCTGGCCGACATCCGCCTGATCGCCACGCAGGGTGAAGGTGATGCCGCGCGCTTCCGCGAACTGGGCGCGTCAACCGACAGGGTGACGGTGATGGGCAATCTTAAGTTCGATCAGCGCATCCCCGGTGATCTCGAAGACCGCGCCGAGGCGCTGCGCCGCGAACTGGGCGTCTCGCGTCCGGTGTGGATCGCCGCCAGCACCCACGAGGGTGAGGACGAGCAGGTGCTGGACGCCTTTGCCCGCCTGCGCGAGCTGCACCCGGAGGCCCTGCTGCTGCTGGTACCGCGCCACCCGGAACGTTTTGCGCGCGTGGCGGCGCTGGCGCGCAAGCGCGGTCATGCGGTGGTGCTGCGCAGCGAGGGCCGGCCCTGCGATGCGCAGACCGCTGTCTTCGTCGGCGACACCCTGGGTGAGTTGCTGTTGTTTTATGCGGTGTCGGATGCGGCCTTCGTCGCTGGCAGCCTGGTGCCGGTGGGGGGACACAACATGCTGGAGCCGGCGGCGCTGGGCGTGCCGGTGGTGTTTGGCCCGCACCTGTTCAATTTCAGCGATATCAGCCGTGGCCTGCTGGAGGCCGGTGCTGCGCGGCGGATTGAAAACAGCGAACAGCTGGCGGTGGTGGTTGGCGAACTGCTGGGTGACGCCGCCCTGCGTGCCGAGATGGGCGAGGCCGGACGCAAGCTGGTGGTGGATAATCGCGGCGCGCTGGAGCGCCTGCTGGGTTTATTGAAAGATTATCTCTGACGTAGTGATTGTTTTTCGCCACAGAGTACACAGAGAAAAACTAAAAGCGAATAACCGCGAAGGACGCAAAGGAACACAAAGATTTCCAAACTTTTTCTCTTTGCGTTCCTTATGCGTCCTTGGTGGTAAGAATTCGATTTAACATTATCCCGAAAAGGTTTCTCTGTGTCTCTGTGGCAAACCATTATTTGTAAAACGGCGGCTCCCCCGGCGGCCGGGTCTTGAAGCGCCGGTGCAGCCATAGATACTGCTCCGGCGCCTTGCGCACCTGTTCCTCGATGATGGCGTTGATGCGCGTGGCGTCGACCACGTCATCGCCGCTGGGAAAGTACGCCAGCGGTGGGCGGATGATCAGCCGGTAGCCCCTGTTGCCCTCCGTATGCTGGGAAAAGAACGGCAGCACCAGTGCACCCGAGACCTTGGCCAGCTTGGAGGTCATCACCAGGGTGGCGGTCTGGATGCCGAAAAAGGGCGCGAAGACGCCGCTGCGGCTGCCGAAATCCTGATCCGGCGCATACCACACCACCTTTCCCTCGCGCAGGGTGCGGATCATCTTGCGCATGTCGCGGCGCTCGACCAGGCCTTCGAGATGGGTCTCCCGCGATTGCTTGATGACGGCCTCGAACAGCGGGTTGTCGTGCCGGCGATACATGGCATAGCAGGGCTGATGCAGGGCCAGCAGTCGGCCGCTGATCTCCAGGCTGGTGAAGTGGGCGCCCAGCAGCAGCACGCCCTTGCCCTTATCCAGCGCTGTCTGCAGGTGTTCCATGCCCTCGATCTCCACCAACGGCGCGAGATCCACGTCTTTTCCCCACCAGGCCAGGGCAGTCTCCGGAATGGCGATGCCGGCGGCACGAAAGGTACGCTTGACTAATAGCTTTTGTGCCCCGATATCCAGTTGGGGGAAGCAGCGCGCGATGTTTGTTTCGGTGATACGGCGGCGGCGTTTACCCAGGTGATAGAGCAGTCCACCCAGGCTGGCGCCGATGCGTACCTGCCAGCGATAGGGGAAGAGTGTTAGCAGCCGCAACAGGCCAAGGGCAATCCAGGTGCCCCAGTAGCGTGGAGCAATAAAGCGTGATGGCTGGAAGTCGGGAGGGGTCACGGGTGCCGAACTCGGTGGGGAAAAAGGGAATTATGCCACGCCGTGCCAGTGGCCACAGTCGGGGTCTTTATCTGATTAGACAACATCTAATTCCAAAGGTATAATTTAGACACGTTCTAATTATTTTGGCCGCGATAGTGACTGCGGCGTTTTTTACGTCAACCGAAGGAAATCAAGGAGCTACCGATGACACGTTTATCCAAGAGCATTTCCCGGGCCGTTATTGGCCTTACCCTGGGCGGCGCTTCCGTCGCCGCATTTGCCTTTCAGCCGTTGCCGGACAAGGCACCGGAGCCTGCTGATAACCCCGGTACTGCGGCAAAGATCGAGCTGGGCAAGCAACTGTATTTTGACCCGCGCCTGTCGCTGGACGGTACCGTATCCTGTAACTCCTGCCACAACGTGATGGCCTCGGGTACCGACAACAAGGCTACTTCTGCCGGCGTCGCCGGCAAGCACGGCGGTCGTTCCGCGCCGACGGTGTGGAACTCCGCGTTCCTGAGTGTGCAGTTCTGGGATGGCCGCGCCAATACCCTGGAAGACCAGGCCAAGGGGCCGATCCTCAACCCGGTGGAAATGGCCATGCCCAGTGAGCAGGCCGTCATCGATCGCCTGCAGAAAATCCCGGGCTATGTGAGCCAGTTCGAGGCTGTGTTCGGCAAGGACGGCCTGACCTATGACAACGTAGCCAAGGCCATCGGTGCCTTTGAGCGTGTCTTGATCACGCCCAATGGACCGCTGGACCGTTACCTGAAGGGCGATAAGTCCGCCCTGACTGCGCAGGCCCAGCGTGGCATGCAAGCCTTCGAACAGGTTGGTTGCGTCGCCTGCCACAATGGCGCCAACTTCTCAGGCCCGCAGCTGCCCGTGGGCCAGGGCTTCTACCAGCGCTTCCCCAGTTTCAGCAGCCAGTACGACAAGAAGTACCAGCTGACGGCCGACGAAGGCCGCTTCGAGGCGACGAAGAAAGAGGCCGACAAGCACATGTGGCGCGTGCCGACCCTGCGCAACGTGGCCCTGACCGCACCCTATTTCCACAATGGTGCGGTGAAGACCCTGGACGAGGCAGTGCGTGTAATGGCCAAGGCCCAGCTCAGCAAGGATCTGACGGAGCAGCAGGTGGCGGACATTGTCGCCTTCCTGAATAGTCTCACTGGTGAATTCCCGCAGATCGCCATGCCGCGTCTGCCGGACACGCCGAACAGTTCGCTGGTGGATTGATTTGGCGTCAACGATGGCCGGATGGTTCAGGCTATGAGAATGAAAGGGGGTGCAGTTTGCATCCCCTTTTTTTTACCTCTAAACCGTTCCCAGTTTGAGGGGTGTGCACCACAAAATACTCTTTCTTTTGTGGTGAAAGGCAAGGCTATCGCGGGCATGGCCCGCTCCTACGCTCAATGATTTTTTTGTCTCGGTCGTGGAAAATTCTTCGTGAGCTTCGGGGTGCTATTGATGGGCCAGGCTATTTTCACTGTGGAAAGCTATGTTTAAACCAAAGTGATGTCGTTTTGTAGGGCGGGCATTGCCCGCCATCATTGCCAGGATAGAACGTACCGGTGGGCGGTGCCCACCCTACACCGGGAAACCGGGAATGGCTTAGAGGCGTAGTTTTTGGCGCGAAAGCCGAGATTGCACGTGTCAGCCTAGAATCCGCCCCGTAGCGTGGCTCACCCAGCGGATGAATAAGACCGTCGTGGCTAATAACGTGCGTAACAGTCACGGATTCAGGTCTCAGTCTGTAGCGGTCAACTGCGGACTCTAGGGTCAGGGCTGGTCGGGTGAGCTGTCTTCCAGCCACTGGTTGATCTGCACCAGGTCATCGGAATTCAACATGCCGGCGGCATCTTTCAGGGCCAGGCTACCGATGATGTAGTCGTAGCGGGACTGGGCATAGTCCCGCTGGGCGCGGAACAGCTCGCGGCGGGCATTGAGTACGTCGACGCTGGTGCGGGTGCCGACTTCGTAACCGGCCTCGGTGGCGTCGAGGGCGCTCTGGTTGGAGATCACCGCTTGCTTGAGGGCCTGCACGCGCACGATGCTGGCGGTGACGCTGCGATAGGCGGTACGCGTGGTGGCCTCGGTGGAGCGGTGTTGCTGCTCAAGGTTCTGCCGTGCGGCATCGTGCTGGTACCGGGCTTGACGCACGGCCGCGGAGACGGTGCCGCCGGTGTAGAGAGGCAGATTGAATTCCAGCCCGATGCTGTTGCTGGTGTTTTCGTCGACGAAGCTGCCACCCTTGGAGTAATTGTGGGCAAGTGCCAGATCCAGGGTCGGGTAATGGCTGCTACGGCTGCGTTTGACCTGCAGGGCAGCGATCTCGCTGGCGAGACGGGCGGTGCGTAATGCCAGGTTTTGTTTCAGTGCAGTTTCGTTCCAGGCAGTGGGGTTTGCCGGCTCAGGGGACGGTAGTGGGGTCTGCTTGCGCAGGGTGGCAGGCTTCTCTGGATACTGTCCGGTGATCTCACGCAGGGCCTCGCGCCGGTCATCGAGTCGGAACTGCGCCTCGATTTCCTGTGCATTGACCAGATCATAGCGGGCCTGGGCCTCGTGGACGTCAGTAATGGCGGTTAGGCCAACCTCGAAGCGTTGCCGGGTCTGCTCCAGCTGGCGGCCAATAGCCTCTTTCTCGGCGCGTGAGAAATGCAGGTTATCCTGTGCGGCCAACACCTCAAAATAGGCTTTGGCGAGGCGCAGGATCAGCCCCTGCTCGGCCGCCTGGTATTCGGCTTCGGCCTGCAGGATGCGGGCGTCGGCTTCATCGAGTTGCAGGAAATTGTCACGGCGGTAGAGAGTCTGGCGCAGTTCGAGCCGGTAGCCGTAGTTGTTGTAGCCTATCTTTTTATCGAATAGGGGATTGAGGTAGGTGGTGTCGTCTACGCGGCGGGAGCCGCTGGCACTGAGGTTGATGCTGGGCAAAACCCCGCCACGACTGATCGCCTTGACTTCGGTGGTTGCCAGATAATTGGCCTCCGCAGCGGCCAGCTGGGGGTCGCTTTGCTGTGCCAGACGATAGGTATCGAGTAGGTCTTCCGCCATGGCGACACCACTGAGGCAGCAACTAATGGCAAACCCGAGAGGAATGAAACATTTTGACATGGCGCCATGCTCCGTTGATAGACAAAGACGCCCAGCGATTAAGGGTGTCGCCAGGCGTTGTTTGCTTAGGTCTTGCCTGTTATTCAAATAATATTAGCAGATGCTAATATATCTCGCGTCAGAATACAAACCCCTGCGGTTGTTCGGCATTTTTCAGCGCCGGCAGCTCTGTCTCGAACAGGGCGTCGATTGACCACTGGTCATCGGTGAGGCGGGTGATCAGGGTGGCTTCCATAACCGGCGCGGTGCCAATGATGGCAACCAGGCGGCCATTGACACTGAGCTTCTGTTTCAGGCTTTCGGGCAGGATGGGCAGTGAGCCGGTAATGGCGATGACGTTATAGCTGCCGCCTTCGTTCCAGCCGCGTGCAGCATCGCCTTCGATCAGGCTGACATTGCCGATGCCCTGTGCCGTAAGGCGCTCCTGGGCCTGCTGTTGCAGGGTGGAGTTGATTTCGATGCTGTCGACGCTCCGTCCCAGCTTGGCCAGCAGGGCGGTGAAGTAACCGCTACCAGTGCCGATTTCGAGGATCCTGTCGCCGGGCTGCACGTCCAGCGCCTGTAACAGCCGAGCCTCCATGATGGGTTTCATCATGATTTCATTATTGCTGATGGGAATGTTGATGTCGGAGAAGGCCAGCTCGCGGTAGGCCTCGGGGGCGAAGTCCTCGCGCGGTGTGGCGGCGATGGTATCGAGCACCCGATAGTCCAGTACCTCGGCAGGGCGGATCTGCTGCTCGATCATATTGAAACGGGCTTGTTCAAAATTCAGGGACATCGCTGCTTGTCCTATAGGTTGATTGCTCGGGAAACGGCCAAGGTTAAGGGGTTTACGGGGGGGTGGCAAGGGAGAGGCGGCGATGCGCAGACGCGGGCGGCGATATTTTGTATAATCTGCGTTCATTACGTTGCTGGGGGTGTTCCCTTGTTTTTTGCAGGGAACTGAGAAATACCCTTTGAACCTGACCCGGTTAGCACCGGCGTAGGGAAGCGAGTTTCTGCGTTTTCCGCGTCCGCGTTCATTCCAGCTGAATCCTTCTCGTCGAACAACAGAGGAAGACACCATGAGCGCCATTCCCGAAGAATTCCAGCAGAGGACGGCCAAGCTGTCCGCAGAGGTCACGCGGCCTTTTCCCAATGCGACGAAGATTTATGTGCAGGGTTCGCGCCCGGATCTGCGTGTGCCCATGCGCGAGATTGCGCAGTCGCCCACCTCGGGCATGTTGGGCGAGGAAGAAAACCCGCCCATTACGGTCTACGATACCTCCGGTCCCTTTGGCGACCCTGCCATCGACGTGGATCTGATGAAGGGCATGCCCGACGTGCGCAGCAGCTGGATCGAAGAGCGTGGTGATACCGAGGCGCTGGCCGGGCCGACCTCTGAATACGGCCAGCAGCGCCAGGGTGCGGAGGATCTGGCGCACCTGCGCTTCGAGCACATCCGTCCACCGCGCCGCGCCAGGGCCGGCAAGAATGTGAGTCAGATGCACTATGCGCGCCGGGGCATTATCACGCCGGAGATGGAGTACGTCGCCATCCGCGAGAACCAGCGTCTCGATGAGCTGCGCAATGATCCGCGCTACGAAAAGCTGCTGCGCCAACATCCGGGACAGAACTTCGGCGCCAACCTGCCCGATGAGATTACCGCCGAATTCGTGCGCAGCGAGGTGGCTGGCGGCCGCGCCATCATCCCCGCCAACATCAACCACCCGGAGTTGGAGCCGATGATCATCGGCCGTAATTTCCGCGTCAAGATCAACACCAATATCGGCAACTCAGCGGTCAGCTCCTCCATCGAAGAAGAGGTGGAGAAGATGGCCTGGTCGGCGCGCTGGGGCGGCGATACCCTGATGGATCTGTCCACCGGCAAGAACATCCACGAGACCCGCGAGTGGATCCTGCGCAATGCCCCCATGCCCATCGGCACCGTGCCCATCTATCAGGCGCTGGAAAAGGTCAACGGTAAGGCCGAGGATCTCACCTGGGAGATCATGCGCGACACCCTCATCGAGCAGGCCGAGCAGGGCGTGGATTACTTCACCATCCATGCCGGTGTGCTGCTGCGTTACGTACCGCTGACCGCTTCACGCGTCACCGGCATCGTCTCCCGCGGCGGTTCCATCATGGCCAAGTGGTGCCTGGCGCATCATCAGGAGAATTTCCTCTACACCCACTTCGAGGAAATCTGCGCAATCATGAAGGCCTACGATATCAGCTTCTCGCTGGGTGACGGCCTGCGCCCCGGTTGCCTGGCCGATGCCAATGACGAGGCCCAGTTCGGTGAACTGGAGACCCTGGGCGAGCTGACCAGGATCGCCTGGGAGCATGACGTGCAGGTCATGATCGAGGGCCCCGGCCATGTGCCCATGCAGAGGGTCAAGGAGAACATGGACAAGGAGTTGCAGGACTGTTTCGAGGCGCCGTTCTACACCCTCGGTCCGCTGGTCACCGACATCGCCCCCGGCTACGACCACATTACCTCCGGCATCGGCGCCGCGCAGATCGGCTGGTATGGTTGCGCCATGCTCTGCTACGTCACGCCCAAGGAACACCTGGGCCTGCCCAACAAGGAAGATGTGCGCGTGGGCATCATCACCTATAAGCTGGCCGCCCACGCCGCCGACCTGGCTAAGGGCCTGCCCGGCGCCCAGCTGCGCGACAATGCGCTGAGCAAGGCACGTTTCGAATTCCGCTGGGAGGATCAGTTCAACCTGGGCCTGGACCCAGAGCGGGCGCGCGAATACCACGACGAGACCCTGCCCAAGGACTCCGCCAAGGTGGCACACTTCTGCTCCATGTGCGGGCCGAACTTCTGTTCCATGAAGATCACCCAGGATGTGCGTGACTATGCGGCCAAACAGGGTCTCTCCACGGAAGAGGTGTTGAACAAGGGCATGCACGAAAAGGCCGTTGAGTTCATCAAAGGCGGGGCGGAGATTTACAACAAGGCGTGAGAATTATTAGAGCACTTCTACCCCAGACGCAAAAAACCCGCCGTGAGGCGGGTTTTCTGTAATGCCGAAAGCAGCGCCGGTCTTATTCAGGCATGACGTTGGCAGCGGCTGGGCCCTTGGGACCTTGCTGGACTTCATAGCTGACTCGCTGACCCTCAGTCAGGGTCTTGAAGCCTGATCCCGAAATGGCGCTGAAATGCACAAACAAATCATCGCCACCCTCTTCAGGAGCAATGAATCCGAAGCCCTTAGACTCATTGAACCACTTAACAGTACCTGTAGCCATTACACTTAACCTTTCTAAATTTCAAATTTATTCCTGCGTACGTATTCGAGGAATGTCACCTGTATATATGGCGAGTAACCCTTGAAATCCGCAGCGTCTGTGAGTATACGCCAGCATTTATCCGGATGCCACAGGCTGGGGGCGTTAATTTTCGTTATTGTTGATGGCTCCAAAACAGTCATGCAGCCCTTTGCTGGCGGGCGATGGGCCATATTTTTTAGAAATATACGTGAGAAAAATAGCTGATCTGTTTCCTGGGTTATAAAGATGCATTTACAATATATTATAGAGCGACTACCATCTTTCGGCTCGTATGAGGAGAGGAGTGAGTGATGTTTAAAGCAATAATGAAAATGTTTGGTGGGGGATCGAGCAACGAGGAAGCAGCACAGACTGCCAGCCTGTTCGACCGTATTGGTGGTGAAGGTGCGGTGGATGCCGCCGTGGATGTGTTTTACCGCAAAGTGCTGGCCGATGACCGCGTCAACAAGTTTTTTGAGGGCGTGGACATGGAAACCCAGGCGGCAAAGCAGAAGGCCTTCCTGACCATGGCCTTCGGTGGCCCCAACAGCTATACCGGTGAAGATATGCGCAAGGGCCATGCCCACCTGGTGGCGCAGGGCATGAACGCCAGCCATTTTGATGTGATTATGGAGCATCTGGGCGCCACGCTGAAAGAGCTGGGCGTGCCGGACGACCTCATTGGTGAGGCCGCGGCCATTGCCGAGAGCGTGCGCGGTGACGTACTGGCCGGTTACACCGACGAAGAGAAGGTGGCCAGGGAGCAGAGTTTGTTCGACCGCATCGGGGGCGAGGCGGCGGTGGATGCCGCCGTCGACATCTTCTATCGCAAGGTGTTGGCCGATGATCGCATCAAGGACTTCTTTGAAGATGTGGACATGGACAAGCAGGCGGCCAAGCAGAAGGCCTTCCTGACCATGGCCTTCGGTGGGCCCAGCAATTACAGTGGCGAAGACATGCGCAAGGGGCATGCGCATCTGGTCGAGCGTGGCCTGAATGACAGCCACTTCGATGCGGTGATGGAAAACCTGGGGGCGACGCTGCAGGAGCTGAATGTGCCTGACGAGCTGATTGCCGAGGCTGCGGCCATTGCAGAAAGCACGCGCAATGATGTGCTGGGGAAGTAGCCGGCCTTAGCGAGTCATCGTTGCAGGAAAGAGGCGCCCATTGGGCGCCTCTTTTTTTGCCGCGGTTTTCTCAATCATGCCCGCTTGCGCGCCTTTGCCGCCATGCCCTTGACTGCAAGCTGGCACAGCTGACGAAAGCGCTGATAGGTTGTCTCATCGAGATC
>JAJRWE010000175.1 GCA_024276955.1 Gammaproteobacteria bacterium | reverse complement strand
TTTGCTTTTGAGGGTGCTTTGCTCGTCGAGCAATTCAAGGTAGCGAACGGTTGCGTAAAGATCGGCCAGGCTTTCCGGTAGCGGGTCCGCGTCCAGTCGCTTTCGGTACACTGTTTCAACCGCCGCGAACAGTGCTTTGGCCTCTTTGATATTGGCCTTTTGTTCCTGATCCTCTTTGAGATAGCTGCTCAGCGTCGCCATCTCGTTCTCATCATTGCTTGCGGCCAATCTGTCTTTAACTGCCTTGAGCGTTAGCTTGCCCTTGCTGTTTTTCAGCACGGAAATGTGATGGTGGTCGGTCAGGCTGCGCAGTTGTGCTGTGTGCTCTCCAGCCTCATCCATCAGTTTGCTGTATTTTTCACAGGCGGCTTTGTCCTCCTCATTCCACAAAGCGATGAGGGCCTGAATGTAGGCTTCCTGCGCATCACCCTTGGTCGAGACATCTTTAAGCGCTCCTTCTTCGCCACCATGGTCTTCGGCCAGCTCCGTGAGGCTGACGCCCACGGCGTCGAGTTCGGCCTGAAAGGCGTCCAGCTCGGCCTGCTCCCTGGCGAAGTAGCGGGCGACAATAAGGGGCTTGGGGATCAGGTCGCAGGCCCAACCCTTGTCCTTCATCTCGCCCTTTTTCCTGCCGCTCTTGACCTCCTCCAGCACCCGGTGGGTTTCAGCCACCCAGCCATCGGCGGCGATCAGGTAGCAGTCGTCCTGCATGGTTTCGGCCCAGTAATCCATCAGATGTTGATAGATGTCGTAGGCGTCCAGCAGCTTTGCTTTGCGAAAGGCTTTCAGCAGCTCTTCGGCAATCGTGGCAATGAGTTTTTTGGGGTGCCCCTCCTTATCAAAACCTTTCAGACGTGACGCATTGGTGGTGCGCCATTGGTCGAAAATACCGATCACGCCGGTTCTGAAAGCGGCAAACTCGTCGTGACTCAGAATGGCGGACTTGACCTCGGTAATCGGCAGGCGCAATCGGCTGTAGCTCTCACGGCCCGCACTCTCGAACAGTGTGGCCCGGACGCCTGGGATCACCTGCCAGTAGGCGGCGAGTTGAGAGTCGGGGTTATCGATGTCCCGGCTTGGAATGCCACCACGCAGGTGACCGTCGATGTCCTGAATATCTTCAGGTTCGGTGCTGTCGATATAGCGCGGCAGGTTAAGGTTGTAGTCGTTCTTCTGGTCGGCAATTTCGTCAAAAGGCACCATGCGGGCGTAGCGGGGCGTATCCGCCTGCTTGTTGAAGGTATCGACAATCTTGTGGATATCGCGCTCACGCAGGCGGTTCTTGTTGCCGTCCTTGATGAAGCCTTTAGAGGCGTCGATCATGAAGATGCCTTTGCGGGCGGGGGCATTCTCTTTGTCAAGGATGAGGATACAGGCCGGAATGCCGGTGCCGTAAAACAGGTTGGCCGGCAGGCCGATGATGCCTTTCAGGTAACCGGAGCGAACCAGTTGCCTGCGAATGGCGGCTTCGGCATTGCCCCGAAACAACACGCCATGGGGCAGGATACATGCCGCTTTACCGTTGCTCTTCATGGAGCGGATAATGTGCAGAAGATAGGCGTAGTCACCTTGCTTGTTAGGCGGCTGACCCCATGAAAAGCGTTGGTAAGGATCGCTTCCGGGCGTCAGGCCGGTGCTCCAGGTTTTGTCGGAAAAGGGTGGATTGGCAACAACATAGTCGTAGGTACGAAGTTGTTCGCCATCCTTGAACTTGGGAGCAGCAAGCGTGTTGCCCGAGAGGATATTGGCAGTCGGGAAATCGTGCAAAATCATATTCATACGGGCCAGACCGGCGGTGGTCACATCCTTTTCCTGCCCTTCCAGCGTGATACTCTTGCCTGCTTCGGCGGCTACCTTTAGCAATAACGATCCCGATCCACAGGTCGGGTCGTAGGCCGTCGTGGATGCAACCGCATTTTCGGGTGTAATACCAATAACCTTGGCAATAACCCGGCTGACCTCTGACGGGGTGTAGAACTGACCCTTGCTCTTGCCGCTTTCGGTGGCGAAGTGACGCATCAGGTATTCGTAGGCATCGCCAAGGATGTCGTCATGATCGGCGCGGTTTTTGGAAAAATCCAGCTCCGGCTTCTGGAAGATGCTGATCAGGTTGGTGAGACGATCCACCATCGCCTTGCCTTCGCCAAGCTTGTTGGGGTCGTTGAAGTCAGGAAAGTCACTGCGTGCAAGCCGTGAGTTGGCGTCAATGAGCGGTTGAATGATCTGCGTGTTGATCTTATCGCCGATATCGCTCTTACCCTTGAGATTGACCATATCCTTGAAGCTCGCGCCAGCGGGGATGGTGACCGGTGGCGCGAAATCATCGGAGTCTGCGTACTTGTCGGATATATATTTAATGAACAACATAAACAGGACATAGTCCTTGTATTGCGACGCATCCATTCCGCCGCGCAGTTCATCGCAGCTTTGCCAGAGCGAGGTATATAGTTGTGATTTTTTCAGGGCCATATTTACTCTTTCCTGTTAATCATTTGCCAGCTCCGGACAATTTCATTTTTTCCTGGCCTTTGTTATCAAGTAGTACAGTCATCTTCTATTGCCCAGCCTTTTTTTCGTCGGCTCCACCTGACTTCACCCATTCATCGATCTCTTCCTTCTGAAATTTCCACAGGCGGCCGATCTTGTGCCCAGGCATATTTCTTTCACTTATCCACCTGTAAACGGTATCCCGCTTTATGCCG
>JAJRWE010000174.1 GCA_024276955.1 Gammaproteobacteria bacterium | reverse complement strand
GTTGACCCAGCATCTACCGCGCAAGTTCAAGATGAGTTTCTCCGGCTGTGAGTCCGATTGTGCCCAAGGCTTGTTTCATGACCTGGCCGTGGTCGCGACCCGGCGTGATGGCGAATTCGGTTACAAGGTGCTGGCGGCGGGCGGCCTGGGACACAAGCCGCGTCCAGCTATCGTGCTGGAAGAGTTTATTCAGGAGCAGGAATTGTTGCCGGTGATCGAGGCCGTGTTGGCGTTGCATCACCGTTATTCCGACCGCAAACGCCGGGCTCGGGCGAGGCTCAAATTCCTCTTGGATAAGCTGGGCGAGGAGGAATTCGTGCAGCGTTATCAGACTGAGCTGCAGCGCACACGCGAGGCCTATGCCGGTGAGTCACTACCACCGGCTCAGTGGGTGAATGCCCGCGACGCCTCGGTGGGAACGGCGGGTGCACCGCGGGAAGTGCTGGAGCAGAAGCAGGCAAACAAGTACGTGTTCCCCGTCAGTCTGCCGCTGGGTGATCTGTCGGTGGCCCAGTTGCGGGGCATTGCCGCACTCTTGTTGCAGCGCGACCTGCACGATGTGCGTGTGACCCAGGATCAGAACCTGATGTTGCTGAATATCCCGGCTGCAGAGCTGGAGGCCGTGCGTAACGAACTGGCGGCGTTGGGCCTGGATTCCCCCTGCGTTGGTGATGATGTCGTGGCCTGTCCGGGAACCTGGACCTGCCGCCTGGGAATCACCGCTTCACGCTTGGTGTGTGACGAACTGAGCGGCGGCGTGGACGATCTTCGCATTCGCGTCAGCGGCTGCCACAACGGCTGTGCGCAACCCTATGTGGGAGATATCGGCCTGCATGGTGAAGGCCGGCGCAAGCATGGCAAGTTAATCCCCCATTACCGGATGCATTTTGGTGGTGATGGCCGGGCCGGAGGTGCCATTGCCGTGCGTGGACCGGAAGTGCCTGCATCGCGGGCGCCACAGGCTGTACGACGCGTCAAACAGGCATTTCAGGAAATGCGCCAGGAGGATGAATCGTTCCTGAGCTGGACACAGCGTCAGGGAGCCGATTACTTCCAGGATTTGCTGGGGGACCTGCAGGAAATCAGGGAAGCCGATATTCCCACTCTGTTGAAAGACTTCGGTGAAACGCAGGACTTCCGGGTATTGGCTCTCGGTGGTGGTGAATGCATGGGTGCGGTGCAGGAAACCGTGTCGGCCAATTTTTCCGAGGCCGCACATGAGCGTGAGTATCGCCGTGTCTTCCTGCTGGCGAAGAAAAACGAGCAGGCGCTGGACTGTGTCGAGGCCATTGCCCGCCTGATCGGGCATTCACTACTGGATGCAGTCGGTGACCAGTCACAGCCGGAGGCGCTGGATGCTATTGCCGTGGGTCTGCTGCAGGCCTATCCCGACAAGGCCTATTTATCCGAGTCGCTGAAGGGTTTTATTCATGATCTGGCGGGCTTGCAGGATAGCTTTGACGAAACGACATTCCAGCGCCTGTCAGAAATGCAGGATGTCTGGATAGTCCTTGCCGCTGATGCTTGCAGAGATGCCGATTCACAGTTGGATCTTCAGGCGTTCCTGCCAGATATTGACCAGCTGGCCAAGGCTGTCTAGCTGGAACCTGAAGTCACGGATTCAGGTGGAAATAAGCACCTCATTTACTGACAGGAGAGTTTGCATGTTATCGGAAAATAAAATCGAATCACTGGTCGACTTGTTGAAAGATATCGAGCGTGATTATACACCGGCTGCGCTGGCCTCCAGTTTCAGTATTGAAGACATGGTGTTGACAGATGCCATTGTCAGGCATACCCCGGGCATTAATATCTTTACTTTGGACACTGGGCGCCTGCCAGCGGAGACCTATGTCCTGATGCAGAAGACACATCAAAAATATGATGGCGTGGTGGGTGTCTATTCGCCCGATTGTGGCGTGCTTGCCGAATTTATTCAGGCGTATGGCCCCAATGCCTTCTACGATAGTGTTGAACGACGCAAGGAATGTTGCCGTATACGCAAGTTGGAGCCACTAAAACGGGCATTGGACGAGCGTGCCGCCTGGATCACGGGGCTGCGCAAGGAGCAATCTGTGACGCGTACGGATACGCAGCACAAGGAGTGGGATGAGGCGCACGGCATCCCCAAGTTCAATCCCCTGCTGGACTGGACGGAGCAGGAAGTGTGGGCCTACATCCGCCGTTATGACGTCCCTTTCAATGAGCTTCATGAGAAGGGCTATCCCAGTATTGGCTGTGCCCCTTGCACCCGGGCAGTCGCCGAGGGCGAGGATATTCGCGCCGGACGCTGGTGGTGGGAAAACCCGGAAACCAAGGAGTGTGGTTTGCACGTGAAGACTGCCGGATAATTATCTAATGGCCGTGTGATAAAAAGCCTGGGGCGAAACCTGAGTTCAACCCCGGGCTTTTTTTATTTGTTTTTTTATCTCTGGGCATATAACTTTTTCGATCTTCATATAAACCAAGTAATTTACTTGACTATTGCTGGTTGCGCTCTATATATGAGGGTATGAGGGGTTCACCAAGAGTTATCGTAACCTGCTTTCTCGTGCTGCAGTTTTCCCTGTTTTCGGCAGTGGGCGTCTGGGCTATGGCCATGTCGATGGAGGCCCTGTCTCACGTCAGCATGGCTCATGACGTGAGCGGCATGGACATGGAAGACCGCCAGATCGAACAAAAAAAACAGTGTCGGTGTGCCAGCTGCGCCTGCGATCCCCTCATTATTATTGTCGCTGTAGTTCAAGCCGCTTTTCCTTTCGTGATGTTTGACCCTCTTTTTCCTGATCCCGATTCCCGCTTTTATCGGCTCCCTCTCTCGCCCCCATTTCGTCCTCCCATTTTGTCATACAGAAAAATAGCCATGTTTTATTAGCATGGCTATAGCGTAAGTAATAGTAAAAATATTAATAAATATCCGTCGAGTGCCGACATGCTGTTTAGGGGACGCGTGTTTTTCAAGCGCTTTCGGAGAAAAACATCCGAAATGGATGTGGAGGAGTTAAATGATATGTATATTTTTAAAGGGGTTATTCGTGGTGCCATTCCGGTACTGATGGTACTGGCAGGTGTCGTCATAGATATGGACAGGGCAGAGGCTATTCCGGCCTTTGCGCGCCAGACATCCCAGACCTGTACGGCCTGTCACACCCAGCACTTCCCGACGCTCAACAGCTTTGGTCGTTTGTTCAAGGCCCAGGGCTACACCATGGGTGGCAGCGAGGAGACCGTGCAGGGTGAAGGCCTGGATCTGCCCGGTGTGTTGAATGCGGCATTGGTGGGGACTTTGGGCATTCAGAATATGAAGGACAACAAGGTGGGCACCTCGGAGAAGGCGATAGGCTTCCCGGCTTCCCTGTCTCTCTACTTTGGCGGCCGCATCGGCACGAACTCGGGTTTCCTTGTGGAGATGCCTTTTGAAGGTGCGGCGGCAGAGGTTGGTGGTGTGGAAGGTGAGGTACACCCTGAAGCAGGGCCGTCCATCGCCCAGTTGGGTAGCCTGAAGTGGAACTATGTGAAGGATATGAACGGCATCAATACCGGTCTCAATGCCTTCAGTTCCTCCATGGCGGGTCCCGCCTATGGTTATGAGCTGCTGAGTACCGGTGCCCTGGGCATGAATGTGGCAATCACCGGCGCTAACGCTATGGGCGCTATTGGCCTGCACATGGAACACGGCACGACGCTCATGACTGCCTTCATGGATTCTATGGCAGGCTCCACGATGCCCATGCGCATGAACATGGCCGGTCAGGCGACGGGTCTGGGTGCCAGCGCCCAGGGCAGCGAGTGGTTTGTTTACTACAGTGCCTATTTTGGTGCGCAGGCCATGGATGTGGTCGCTGATCCCAGTTTTGGTCACTATCTGCGTGCGGCATGGACTCCCTCGTTTGCCGGTTGGGACCTGGGTATAGGTACCCAGATTTATGCCGGCAGCTTTGGTTATGGGGCTACAGGCAGTTCCGTGGAATACGACGCAAAGGCCAACACCTTCGATTTCCAGGCCCAGGGTGACATTGCGGGTAGGGCGACCGGCATTTACATAACCTACGCAACGGCACCGAAGTCCAGTGCCGGCAAGCTGAACTGGTACAACTTCTCCGAGGGTGGTAGCAACGCGTCTTACGGCATCCTTTGCGAGATGGAAGTGATTTCGCGCCTGTCGTTCAACGTGGCTTACACGAGCGCTACGTACTGGGTCGATATGCTGAATGGCTCCGGGGGGGTGATGGGTTCGGATGACCTCAAGGGCAACCTGACCCAGCTGGGTGCCAACTATTTGCTGGCCCCCAACCAACGTCTGGGCTTCAAGTATGCCAACTTTGGCGGCGCGGATCTGGATAGCAACACACTGGCACTTGATCTCACGGTCGGGTTCTAGGAGCCGTTAGGTTAGACAATCGTGTGAGAAGGGCGGGCCATTGAGCCTGCCCTTCTTTAATGTGCTGTCGGGGAACTGCCGCAGGATCGTGTTTTCCCGACAACTTTTCTTGACATGGCTGGATGATCGGTTAGGCTTACACACATGTACACCTTGCACACAGGCTCTTTTGCCCGCTTGCTTGCCGCCCTGGCCGTTGTCGGCCTGCTGTTGGGCGGTGCGACGACGTCTGTGATGGCCATGCCGATGGGCAATATGGCTGTACTGATGGCCAGTGCCGATAACGGCTTGGCCCAGCAGGATGACGTCTGTGAACATACTGAACAGGCGCACAACAGTGATTGTGCCGATACCACGGATGCCTATCAGTGTGATTCAGGTGTTGATTGCTGCCCCCATGCCGGTACTGCATTACCCGTGCAGATTGATGTGGCAGTTGGAAATTTGCTTGATGTACAGACCGCCGCGCCGCAATGGCGCGTTACCAGTGTGACACCCGTCACCGAGATTCGCCCCCCCATTTCCACTCTCTGAGCAGGACCGCCGGCCGCTGCCGGTAGTTGCTGATAGCTGCGTGCTGTTTTTGCACGTCTAGTTCTTGATTCCCTTGCTGGTTATTTGTTTCGGCCTTGCCGAAGTCGCCGCGTTTTTTTCAATGCTCGCGGTTCGTGACAGCAAAACGGAGAGTGATACATGTCAATTAGATTTTCCTGGATTGCCGGGCTTTGCCTGTTATCGGTCTCGGTCACGACGACCGCAGCTGACACCGGTTTGATGCTCGGCCGTAGCGCACCGATGGCAGACAGTGTGCGGTCTGCCGTGGCGCCTCTGCCGCTGGCCGATGCCGTTGCCATGGCCCTCAGAGACAACCCCGGTCTGGCCGCCATGCGTGCGCGGGCCGAAGCGGCCGCTGCGGTGCCGGTGCAGGCCGCGGTGTTGCCGGATCCTCGCTTGCTGCTAAATGCCGTCAATCTGCCGCTGGACTCATTCAGTCTGAGCCAGGAAGGCATGACCCAGTTGCAGGTGGGCGTGGTGCAGGCCCTGCCGTTCCCCGGCAAGCTGGCGTTGCGCGAGCGTGCTGCAGAGTATGAAAGTGCCGCGGCTCACGATGAAGTGGGCGAGATGCGCCTGCAACTGGAGCGTGATGTGCGCAGTGTGTGGTGGAATCTCTACTACCTCGACCGCGCATTGGACATCCTGTCGCGCAACCGCCAGTTGCTGCGGCAACTGGTCGAAGTGGCGCAGACGAAGTACCGCGTCGGCCAGGGCCTGCAGCAGGATGTCCTGCTGGCCCAGCTGGAATTGTCCCAACTGCAGGATCAGGAGATCGCCCTGCTGGGAACACGGCGTGGCGAGGAAGCACGGCTCAATGCCTTGTTGAAGCGGCCGGCGGATCAGGCCGTGCGTCTGCTTGCCAATATGCCAACAGCGTTGGCTGCGTCGGCCGACGAAGAGGCGCTGCAGGCGCAGGCTTTGCAGCAACGTCCCTTGCTGGCCGCACAGCAGAATGTCATTGAGGCGGCGCGTGCGCGCCTGGATTTGGCGCGCAAGGATCAGTCGCCCGATTTCAGCCTGGGGGCCCGTTACGGCCTGCGTTCCGGTGAGAACCCCGATGGCAGCTCACGCAGTGATTTCCTTTCCGTCATGTTCAGCATGAACATGCCCATCTTTACCAGCCGGCGACAGGATGCCGCCATCGACCAGCGCGGCAGTCAGCTGCAGCAACAGCGCTATAGCCTCGATGAGGCGCGCCTGCGCGTCAGCCGCGAGGTGTCTCGTGCCCTGGCCGATTACCGGGCCGCTCGTGAGCAGGCCGGCCTGCTTGAATTGGGTATCCTGCCCCAGGCCCGGCAGACCGTGGCCTCCATGCTGGCCGCCTATCAGGTGGACAAGGTGGACTTTCTCAACCTGGTGCGCTCACAGGTGACGCTGTTCAATTACGAGACGCGTTACTGGTATGCCGTTTCACGCGCCAATCAGGCGCAGGCTGCCTTACAGGCCGCTGTGGGCAAGCTATCTGACGATAGCACTGCCGCATCCCCAACTTCCCGAACTGAATCCGATATATCTCATGAAGAGGCATCCCATGAATAAGCAGACGCTCGTTTCCCTCGTGCTGGTTGCCATCCTTGCCGGTGGCGGTGGCTACTGGCTGGCCCTGAACCAGCCCGCATCCACAACCGCGACAGGCAGCGTCCCGGCGGGTGAGCGGAAACCGCTGTTCTATCGCAATCCCATGAATCCAGCCATCACGTCGCCGGCGCCAGCTCAGGATGAAATGGGCATGGATTACATCCCGGTGTACGCGGACAACGATAAGCCGAAAGAGAAAAAGGTGTTGTTCTATCGCAATCCCATGAATCCCGCTATTACCTCACCGGTGCCGGCCCAGGATGAAATGGGCATGGATTACATCCCCGTGTATGCCGACGGTGGTGCCAGTGGCGATGAGCCGGTGGGCACGGTCAGTATCGATCCGGTGACGGTGCAGAACATCGGCGTGCGTACCGCACGTGCCGAGCGGCGCAGCCTGAGCCATGCGGTGCGCGCCGTGGGACGGGTGGACTTCAATGAAGAACGGCTGGCACGTCTGCATCCGAAGACCGAGGGTTGGATCGAGGTGCTGCGTGTTTCCACCACCGGTTCCGTGGTGAAAAAGAATGACATTCTGCTCAGCATCTACTCACCGCAACTGGTGTCCAGTCAGGAAGAATACTTGCGGGCCCTGAATAACCTGCAAGTTTTGAAGGACAGTCCCTACGAGGAAATCCGCCGTGGTGCGCAGGAACTGGCGGATTCGTCGCGGCAACGGTTGTATCTACTGGATGTGCCCGAGCATCAGATTCACGAACTGGAGGCGACCCGCAAGCTCATGAAGCGCATCCACATCCACTCGCCTTTCGATGGCACGGTGATGCAGGTAGGCGTACGTGAGGGGCAGTATGTCACGCCAAAGACCGAGCTCTACATGCTGGCTGATTTGTCGCGGGTGTGGGTCTACGTGGATGTCTACGAGGAAGACTTGCCCTGGGTCAAGCAGGGAGACGATGCCGAGATGCGTGTGCGCGCTGCACCCGGCCGTACCTTCTATGGCAAGGTGGTCTACATCTATCCCTATATGGAGCGCAAGACGCGCACCGCCCGCGTGCGCCTGGAATTTGAAAATCCCGATTTGCTGTTAAAGCCGGAGATGTTCGCCAACATCACCCTGCGCTCCGGGCGAGTGGTCGATGCCGTGGTGGTGCCGAGTGAAGCTGTGGTGCGATCGGGTGAGCGTGAACTGCTATTTGTCGTGCGCGAACCGGGCAAGTTTGAGCCACGGCCGGTGACGTTGGGTCTGTCCTCTGGTGGCAAGGTGCAGATTATTGAAGGTTTGGCACCGGGTGAAGAGGTGGTGACCTCGGCGCAATTCCTCATTGATTCCGAATCCAAGCTGCGCGAGGCCACAGCAAAAATGCTTGAGGCGCTTGCTGTGGATGCGGAGGTTACAAACAGTGCCAGTGATGCCGAAATGGATATGAGCGATATGTCGTTAGATGACGAAAGTATGGATGATATGTCCATGGATGACATGAATATGGACGAAGGTCACTAGGGGAACATCATGATAGAGAAAATCATCAACGCTTCCCTGCGCGACAAGTTCCTGGTCCTGATTGCCACGGCAATTTTGGTGGCTACAGGCATTTGGGCGGTGAAAACTACGGCGCTGGATGCCATTCCGGATCTTTCCGATGTACAGGTCATCATCTTCACCGAGTTCCCTGGTCAGTCACCGCAGGTGGTGGAAGATCAAGTGACCTATCCATTAACCACGGCCATGCTGGCCGTGCCCAATGCCAAGGTGGTACGCGGTTACTCCTTTTTCGGCTTGTCCTTCGTCTATGTCATCTTCGACGATGGCACCGATATGTACTGGGCGCGGTCTCGTGTGCTTGAGTATCTAAATTATGTTAGCGGCCGTCTGCCGTCCGGCGTCTCGCCGGCCTTGGGGCCGGATGCCACGGGCGTTGGCTGGATCTATGAATATGCCTTGGTTGATCGCACAGGCAATCACGACCTGTCGCAACTGCGTTCGCTGCAAGACTGGTATTTGCGCTATCCCCTGCAAACGGTGGAAGGTGTGTCCGAGGTGGCCTCGGTCGGTGGTTTTGTCAAACAGTACCAGGTTGAAGTCGATCCGCAGGCACTACTGGCCTATAACATTCCCCTGTCAAAGGTGAAGCGGGCGATTCAGCGCTCCAACAATGACGTGGGTGGCAAGCTGGTGGAAATGGCCGAGACCGAATACATGGTCAGGGCCAAGGGCTATCTGCGTGGCATCGAAGACCTCAAATCCATTCCGCTGACCGTGGGCGCAGACGGTACGCCGGTGCGCCTGGAAGATGTCGCCCACATACACCTGGGGCCGGAGCTGCGCCGTGGCCTGGTGGAACTCAATGGTGAAGGTGAGGTGGCTGGCGGCGTGGTCATCATGCGCTTCGGTGAAAACGCCCTTACCACCATTGAAGGGGTACGTGAAAAACTCGCCGAGCTGGCCAAGGGGCTGCCGGAGGGGGTGGAAATTGTGCCGGTGTATGACCGCGGAGATCTTATTGAGCGCGCTGTAGACAATCTGATAGAGAAGCTGGTTGAGGAATCCATCGTGGTGGCCCTCATCGCCATCGTTTTCCTGCTTCATGCCCGTTCCGCGCTGGTGGCTATTATCACCCTGCCGATTGGCATCCTGCTCGCATTTATCGTTATGCGTTGGCAGGGTATCGACGCCAATATTATGTCTCTGGGCGGTATCGCCATCGCCATTGGTGCCATGGTGGACGGTGCCATCGTGATGATAGAAAACGCCCACAAACATCTGGAACATGCCGTTGATCGCAAGGGCAGCAAGTTGGATAACGACGAACGCTGGGAGGCGATAGCCGAGGCCTCGCGCGAGGTAGGGCCGGCGCTGTTTTTCTCCCTGTTGATTATCACGGTGTCGTTCCTGCCGGTTTTTACCCTGCAGGCGCAGGAAGGGCGATTGTTCGCACCATTGGCCTTTACCAAGACCTATGCCATGGCCGCTGCTGCAATACTGGCTATTACCCTGGTACCCGTGCTGATGGGCTACTTTATCCGTGGCCATATCATGCCCGAGGCGAAAAATCCGGTGAACCGTGCATTGCACTGGTTGCATTCGCCCACACTGCAACTGGCCATCAACTGGCGTTGGCCAACGGTGATTTTCGCGGCGGCGCTACTTGCCGTTACCTGGGTGCCGATCAGCCAGCTCGGCAGCGAGTTCATGCCGCCGCTGGATGAGGGTGACATTCTCTATATGCCGTCCAGCTATCCCGGTATATCCATCACCAAGGCCAAGGAAATCCTTCAACAGACGGACAAGATTATCAAGACCTTTCCTGAGGTGCACCATGTGTTTGGCAAGGTGGGGCGTGCCGACACGGCCACCGATCCGGCGCCGCTGGCGATGATCGAGACTACGATACGCCTAAAACCGAAGGATCAATGGCCGGATCCGAGCAAGAGCACCAAACAGTTGATGGCCGAAATGGATGCAGCGATCAAGTTCCCAGGCCTGGCCAATGCCTGGACCATGCCCATCAAGACGCGTATCGACATGCTCTCCACCGGCATCAAGACGCCCATCGGTATCAAGGTCAGTGGGCCGGATCTTAACGTGCTGGAGGACGTAGCCACGGATATCGAGCAGGCCCTGAAACAGCTGCCCGATACCTTGTCTGCCTTTGGTGACAAGGCCGCCGGTGGTTACTACCTGGATTTCGATATCAATCGCGAAGAGGCGGCACGTTATGGATTGACGACGGGTGATGTACAGGATGTTATTGCCATCGCCATTGGTGGCATGAATGTGACGGAGACGGTGGAGGGACTGGAACGTTATCCGGTCAATATTCGCTATCCACGAGAGTTACGTGACAACCTTGAGCAGCTAAAAGAGGTACTGATACCTACGCCCACCGGCACACAGATTCCGCTGAGTCTGGTGGCTGAGTTAAAGCTGCGCCGTGGTCCTCCCTCCATCAAAAGTGAGAACTCACGGCCCAATGCCTGGATCTATGTCGATATCAAGACATCGGACATTGGTGGCTATGTTGCCGAGGCCAAACAGGTCGTTGAGTCTCAGGTAATAATTCCACCGGGCTATACGCTGATGTGGTCGGGACAGTTTGAATACATGGAGCGTGCCGAGGAGCGTCTGCGCATTGTGGTGCCGATCACCCTGCTGATAATCTTCCTGCTGCTGTATTTTAATTTCCGCAACATCACTGAACCATTGGTGGTCATGTTGTCCATACCCTTCGGGCTGATCGGCGGCTTCTGGCTGGTGTATTTACTGGGGTTCAATATGTCCGTTGCGGTTTCGGTGGGCTTTATTGCCCTGGCCGGCGTGGCGGCGGAGATCGGCGTATTGGTGCTGACCTTTATCGACCACGAAGTGGCCCGCCGGCGCCGGGAGTTCGGTGGTGTACTGACGGCGGAGCAGATCATGACCGCCGTTCATCGGGGAACTTCGGAGCGCGTACGCCCCATCGCCATGACCGCCACCGCGATTATTGCCGGCCTGCTACCCATTATGTGGGGTACGGGTACCGGTTCAGGTGTAATGCAACGCATTGCCGCACCCATGGTAGGTGGCATGGTGACGGTGACGCTGCTCAGTCTGCTGGTGTTGCCACTGATCTACGGCATGGTGATGCAATGGCAGGAAAGAGGGCGCCGGAAACGTCTGCAGGCACTTGATGCGGATAAAGCGTAAGTCACAGATTTTGTCCTTTTGAGCGAAATCCTATTTGTAAAAGCTGAAAGCTGTAACTAAAAGTAACTATTAACAGGAGATAGAGTAATGCGTAAAACACTGATTGCACTAGCCGTTGTCGGATTTATGGGCGCAGTGTCTGCCTCTCAGGCCGGAGAAGGTCATGGTGATGACAGCAAGCACATGTCCAGTGAAAAAGGCATGGGTCACGATGGCATGAAGCATGGTGATGATCACGGTATGGATGGCCATAAAGAAAAAGATGGTCACGGCATGGACGGGCATGGAAAGGAAGGTCACAAGATGGATGGCATGTTCCTGAAAAAGAAGCAGATCGATGGTTATGCCGTCAGCTTCCATGTCATGAAACCCGCTGACGGTCCCTCCATGGGCGGCACCCACCACGTCATGATCAAGGTGGAAAAGGATGGCAAGCCGGTTGATGGCGTCGTTATCAACAGCAAGGTTGTCTATCCAGATGGTGAAAGTGACAGCAAAAAAACCATGAAAATGGGTAGTTGGTATATGGCCGGATACGACATGCATGACAGCGGTAAACATCAGCTGATGATTCTGTTTAAGACCCCCGATGGTAAGAAGCACAAGGGTGGTGTTTATTATCCATAGTTTGTAGTTGACCTCTCAGCACTGTAGCGAGGTAATTCCTTGCTGCAGGCTGAGGTGAGTTGCTAAAAACAGTCAGCTGATAATGCATCCGATTATTCAATGGATCTGCGCGGAGCTACGCTCATGAATAGACCGATAGATTTATCTAACCTTAATTAGACGGAAATCAAGGAAAGAAAATGCCCGAAATCATACCCAACTGGCACCCTATATTCGTACACTTTACGGTTGCCCTATTGTCGCTGTCGGTGATCCTGTTTCTTGTGGTCAATTTCATCAGCGGCTCCTTGCGTGAGCAATGGCTTATCGTCGCGCGTTGGTCACTCTGGTTTGGCGCCGGCATTACCTTGCTGACTGGGCTTGCCGGCCTGGATGCCTATAACACAGTGGCCCACGATACACCCTCGCACGAGGCCATGACCGAACATCGTAACTGGGCCATTACCGTCATCATTCTGTTCCCGCTGTTGGCGGTCTGGGCCGCCAGCAGCGTACGTTCCGGGAAGTCGCTGGGCAAGGGATTTGTCGCCCTGATGCTGGTCGGCGGATTGCTGCTGCTGTCCACCGCATGGCATGGCGGCGAAGTCGTGTACCGCTATGGGTTGGGCGTGATGTCACTGCCCAATGTGGACTCGCATCAGCATCCTGGTGGAGATAGCCAAGCCCATGGGCATGGTGATGGAGCGACACCAGCGGGCGAGAATGGACATGCTCATGACCCTGGGACGGATGACGGGCATGAGCATGCCCACGATGCTGGAGATCGTGAAATGGATGATTCGATGATGGATTTCAGTGGCATGGATGAAGGTCTTGAAGAGGGCTCAACGGCCCACAGTAATACGGGTGATCACGCCCACTAGGAGGTTTTATGTTTACGGTTTCCGAGCTGGCCACGCGTGCCAGCGTGACACCTGATACGGTGCGTCATTATGTACAGATTGGTCTTTTGCGGCCGCGGCGAAACCCCGATAACGGCTACAAGCTGTTTGAATCGGCCGATGTTCATCGGCTGCTTTTCGTGCGGCGGGCGAAGAGTCTGGGGTTCACGCTGAATGAGATCCGCGAGATTCTCGGTCATGCCCAGCAGGGCGAGTCTCCTTGTCCGCGCGTACGTGAAATTATCCACCGCCGCATCACTGAAAATCGCCGCCACCTCGAAGAATTGATGACCCTGCAACAGCGCATGGAGATAGCACTGGATAGCTGGGAGGCGATGCCCGACGGTATTCCGAGCGGTGATTCAGTGTGTCATCTCATCGAGGAAGTGATCATTCCTGCACGCTCTCGATACGACGCTTGACCTGTGGGTAGCACATAGGGGCTAGGCTGGATTCACAAATCGTTTAATCGCCCATCGGGCTAAGGAGCTGGCAATGGCAAATGACCCTGTTTGTGGTATGGAAGTACCGGAGGACACGCAACAGCGCGTACAGCATGAGGGGCACGAATACCTGTTCTGTAGTGCGCACTGTCAGCAGAAATTCGAGGATGAGCCCGCGCGGTATATTCAGGGTGATTCGGCACAGCCCGACCTGGCCGATCCGGTCTGCGGCATGTCGGTAACCAAGGACTCTGAATTCCATACTGCGCATGCCGGCCACACACATTATTTCTGCAGCGCCAGTTGCCAGGAGAAGTTTGTCGCCGAGCCCAAAAAATATCTGCATGAAAGCGATGAGCCGGATGAACCGAAAGTGGCGGAGGGCGATGACGATACCATCTACACCTGCCCCATGCACCCGGAAGTCGAGCAACTGGGCCCGGGAAGTTGTCCCAAGTGTGGCATGGCTCTGGAGCCCAAGGGCGTACCGGTTGTTGCCAGCAAAACCCAATACACCTGCCCTATGCACCCGGAGATCATCCAGGATCATCCCGGTAACTGCCCCAAGTGCGGCATGGCGTTGGAAGCCGTCACGGTAGAGGCGGAAGAAGATACCAGCGAACTGGACTACATGAGCAAACGCTTCTGGGTCAGTGCCGTGCTGGCCATCCCGGTGTTATTCAGCGCCATGGCTGCCGAGTTCTGGCCCGAGGGCATGGCGGAGTTGATTGATCCCAATCTGCGTCAGTGGCTTGAAATGGTGGTCTCAGCCCCGGTGATCGTCTGGGGTGGCTGGATTTTTTATGTGCGTGCCATTCAGTCCGTCATCACACGTAACCTGAATATGTTTACCCTCATCGGCCTCGGTGTCTCGGTTGCCTTTACCTATAGTGTTATTGCCACCGTCGCTCCCGGCATTTTTCCGCTGGCGGTATTCAACGAGGTTGGCGTGGTGCCGGTTTACTTTGAGGCGGCGGCCGTCATCACCGCGTTGATCTTGCTGGGGCAGGTGCTGGAACTGCGGGCTCGCAGCCAGACCAATGCTGCCATCAAGCTCTTGTTGGGCCTGGCGCCCAAGACCGCACGTATCGTGCGCGAGGATGGCACAGAAGAAGACATCCCCATGGAGCATGTGCAGGTTGGTGACACCCTGCGGGTGCGTCCGGGCGAAAAGGTGCCGGTGGACGGCACAGTGATCGATGGCGAAAGCAATGTCGATGAATCCATGGTCACTGGCGAGCCTTTGCCCGTGGTGAAAAGCAAGGGTGAGCGTCTCATCGGTGCCACCGTCAACGGCACCGGTAGCATGTTGATGCGGGCCGAAAAAGTCGGCGCAGATACACTGCTGTCACAAATCGTCCAGATGGTTGCCGATGCCCAGCGTTCACGGGCACCGATCCAGAGGCTGGTCGATCTTGTTGCCGGCTACTTTGTGCCCGTGGTCGTTGTCATCGCCATCATTACCTTCATCGTCTGGAGCGTATGGGGACCGGAACCCGCTATCGCCTACGCCGTGATCAACGCCGTGGCGGTATTGATTATCGCCTGTCCCTGTGCGTTGGGGCTGGCAACCCCCATGTCCATCATGGTCGGTACCGGCAAGGGTGCGATGATGGGTGTGCTGTTCAAGAATGCCGAGGCGCTGGAGGTCTTGCGCAAGGTGGACACCCTGGTGGTGGATAAAACCGGCACCCTGACCGAAGGTAAACCGAAACTGGTCTCTGTGGTGGCGATAGACGGCTTTCATGAACACGATGCCTTGCGGCTGGCCGCGAGTCTGGAACGCGCCAGTGAACACCCGCTAGCCGAAGCGATAGTACGCGGTGCAGAGGAACGCGATACCGAACTGCTCAAAACCGATGACTTCCAGTCTGTCACCGGCAAGGGTGTGACCGGCACGGTGGATGGTCATAGTGTGGTGCTCGGCAACATCAAACTGCTCACCGACCTCGGTATTGATGTGGGTGATTTGCCGGCGCAGGCCGATGTCTTGCGTGCCGATGGTCAAACGGTCATGTTGCTGGCAATAGACAACCAGGCCGCCGGACTGATCGGTGTGGCCGATCCCATCAAGGAAACCACCCCCGAGGCGATTCGTGATCTACACGCCGCCGGTATCAAGGTGGTTATGCTCACCGGTGACAGTCACAAGACCGCCGAGGCCGTGGCCGCCAAGCTGGATATCGATCAGGTCCAGGCCGAGGTATTGCCAGACCAGAAGGCCACCGTGGTCAAGCAACTGCAGGATGAAGGGCGCACCGTCGCCATGGCCGGTGACGGCATCAACGACGCCCCGGCCCTGGCACAGGCCCATGTGGGTATAGCAATGGGTACGGGCACCGATGTGGCCATGGAGAGCGCCGGGGTGACACTGGTGAAGGGCGATCTGCGAGGTATTGTGCGGGCACGGCATCTGTCACGGGCCACCATGCGCAATATCCGTCAAAACCTGTTCTTCGCCTTCATCTATAACTCGTTAGGCGTACCGGTTGCGGCGGGGCTGCTTTATCCCTTCTTCGGTATTCTGTTATCACCCATTATCGCCGCGGCGGCCATGAGCTTCAGTTCGGTGTCGGTGATCATGAACGCCCTGCGCCTGCGCAATGTGAAGCTGTGAAAAAAAGATTTTGATGACTTGAATATTGCTTGACTTGTGTCTTGCACCTATGTCCTAACCTCTGAATATGAACGTGAAACAGGCTTCATGAACAGGAGGATGAATCATGCAAAACGTAGTGGATAAAACAAATCTGAATCTCACTGCAGCATCCCAGGATGCCCGTCATTTCAGTGCACAGGTTGATGCTGGGCGCGCCATTGTTTCCCATTTGCTGGCTGGATATACAGGTAAAGTGGCGGTGCAGCTGTGGGATGGTAATCTGGCTGCAGGCAACGAGGATGCTGCTTGCCGACTGGTGTTCCATCACCCGGGTGCACTGCGTGACCTGATCTTGCGCCGCAACCTCGTTCGTCTGACCGAGTTTTATCTGGCGGGGCAGATCGATGTCATCGGTGACATGGAAGGTCTGTTCAGTCTGGCGCCGCATCTGTCGGGATTGAAGCTGTCGTGGCGGGATAAGTGGCAATTACTCTCTCTCGCATTGCGTCTTCCGGTCAGCCGGATGCACTTGGCTCGGAAAGATCTGGATCATGATAATTCCCACGCCACCATCGCTCATCACTATGACGTGGGCAATGCGTTTTACCAGCTGTGGCTGGATCCGGAAATGGTCTATTCCTGCGCCTATTTCCGGCGTCGGGATGAGTCGCTGGCCGAGGCCCAACAGAACAAGCTGGACTATATCTGCCGCAAGCTGCGCCTGTCGCAGGGGCAGACACTGCTGGATATCGGCTGCGGCTGGGGCGCACTGGCCATTTGGGCGGCACGTCATTATGGCGTCCGGGTGCATGGTATTACCCTCAGTGAGGCCCAGTACCATTTCGCCCGCCAGCGGGTCGAGGAAGAGGGTTTATCTGATCAGGTCACCATTGAACTGCGTGACTACCGTGACCTGCCGCAGGATGTCCAGTATGACCGCGTGGTCAGTGTCGGTATGTTCGAACATATCGGGATAAAGAATTTCCCCACCTATTTCTCCTTGGTGAAGCGTGTGCTCAAACCCAGTGGTCTGTTCCTCAATCACGGCATATCCAACGAGGCCGGCTGGCGACGCACCCAACTGACCCGTTTTATCAATCGCTATATTTTTCCCGATGGTGAGCTGACCTCCATCAGCAGGGTATCGCAGGCGATGGAAGGGGCAGGTTTTGAAGTGGTCGATGTCGAGGGGCTGCGCAGGCACTACGCACTGACGCTGCGCCACTGGGTCAAAGCCCTGGTCGAGAAAAAAGAGCAGGCGGCCAAGCTGTCCAGTGAAGAATCCTATCGCCTCTGGAAGCTCTACATGGCTGGCTGTGCTTATTTCTTCGATGCCGGTGAAATCAATGTCTATCAGATGCTGGCTGGACATGCCGGACCGTCACTTGATATACCGCTGACGCGCGATGACTTGTATTGCACCACCGCCAGTGAATAGGGAGAGGAGAGTGACGTTGAGGCTGCCGATAGTGAAGGAGGGCATAGTAAATGAATCAGCAAATCTCTCCTATGGCAGTAGGGCATGCGGCGATCACTCGGTATCGACTACGAGGATGCCATGCAAACCGGGAAAAGCTGATGGCCTCGTGTCAGCCTTTCGCCCCAGGAATGAATGAATTCAAACTGGAGTCATAACAGATGATTGACCATTCTCAGACATGCCGCTGGTGCGGTCAACGAACCACTGAATCCAGTTATGCCTCTGAGCATGACGGTGCCTTTTGCTGCGAAGGGTGTTTTCTGGGCTATATGAGCCAGCAGCGCTCCCTACGTGAACGCGATGCCAGTCAGTTGGCTCTGGTCGAGGCATTGGCGGCGGCGCTCGATGCGCGTGAGCAGGAGACTGGCATGCACTCCAAGCGGGTTGCCTGCCACTCCCAGGTACTGGCGCGTCATTTCAGCCAGGATGACGACTGGCTGCAACAGGTCTATTGGGGTTCGCTGTTGCACGACATCGGCAAGATTGCGATCCCCGATGCCGTGTTACTCAAGGAAGGTCCACTGAGCGAGGAAGAGTGGTCGATCATGCGCAGTCATCCGCAACGCGGGCATGACATTATCGCTGGCCTCCCCTTTATGGCGAGGGCGGCGGACATCGTGCTCTGTCATGAGGAACGTTACGACGGCGGCGGCTATCCGCAGGGTCTGAGCGGTAATGCCATCCCCTGGGGTGCACGGCTATTTGCCGTTATCGATACCCTGGATGCGATGACCTCTGACCGGCCCTACCGCCAAGGTCTGCCATTCGATGAAGCGAAGGCAGAAATCCTCCACATGAGCGGCAGCCAGTTCGATCCCCGCGCAGTGGAGGCCTTTGTTGCCGAGGAAGCGATGTTGCGGGAGATGGTTGGGATGAAATGCGCGATAACACCCGAACCATACCAGTTTGCGGAAATACACAAGGTGGACGGAGATGCTGTGGCGTACTACCACATGAAGATGCACCGTGGGCGTGGATACCACATCTGAGGGCGATATGTTGTGAATCCGCATATATCACCGGTCTTTTTCCGCCCTGCAGTCAATGGAAGAAATTATTAACGGTAGAGATTCAGGATGTAGAAGTGTACTCACTGAGCCCTGAAAAGCAGGAGGTGATATATGGAAGGTTTGGGTTCGTTATTACTCTTTGCGGCTTTTTTTTATCTCATTATGCGCTTCGGTTGTGGTGCACACATGATGCACGGCCAGGGTGGCCATTCCCATGCTGCCGACAAGGCTACGAAATATATCGACCCTGTTTGTGATATGGAGGTCGAGGCTGAGCAGGGTTACGGCAAGATGCACCAGGGGGAACTCTACCGCTTCTGTTCCAGAAGCTGTCTCGATAAGTTTGACGCTGATCCCGAGCATTATCTCAATAAAGAACAGGGGGGAGGGCATGAAATGTAGCCATCATAGACAGGGAATCTCGTTGCTGGGTGTCGGCCATGCCACCAGTCTCACATTGGCGATCAGCTTTGCGCTCTGTGTCGCTTTCGATTTGCTCTTGCCGGAACACGCCATGTACGAGACTTGGCAGAAATTACTACCCGGCTTCGAGTGGATCAGTTGGAAAAGTTTTTTTCTAGGATTGATCGAGGCCTATGGTTATGGCTGGTTTTTCGCGTTGATCTGGGTGCCGATCTACAACGTTGTTGTGTTGGGTAGAGAAAAACGGAAGCTGCGCGATGGATAACGCGGTAGCTCTGGTACAAGCCTACCTCCACATCAATGGCTATTTTACTGTTGCTGAACAGCGTGGCTTTCGTGGCGATGCTGCGCTGGACGACTGGCTGCGGGCGGAGGCGGAAATCAGCGCCCGTCTGCCTGGAATCGGGTAAGTAGTGCCATGGCCAGCATAGACGCTTTCATCCATGAACCACGTGTGGTCTATTTTTCCATGGAGGTCGCACTGTGCAACGAAATGCCCACCTATGCCGGCGGCCTGGGTGTCCTCGAATTGCGTCAGTACCACATGAATGAAGGTCACTCGGCGCTACTGGCGCTGGAACTGTTGCACCGCTACGCCTATCCGCCGGGAGACGTGCGGTCGGGCGAATCGGCTTACGACATCCCGCGTGTGCGCGAACTGTGTTGTTTCACTACCCATACACCGGTCGAAGCGGGACATGACAAGTTCAGCTACGACCTAGTAAAACGTGTACTCGGAGACTATATCGATCTGCCCACGTTACAGCATCTGGCCGGTGCAGAGAATCTCAACATGACTCGTCTGGCTTTGAACCTGAGCGAGTATGTCAACGGCGTCGCCCGGCGCCACGCCGAGGTCTCGTGCCACATGTTTCCCGGTTATCGCGTCCATGCCGTGACCAACGGCGTGCATCCCTTTACCTGGACCAGCGAGGCCTATGTGCAATAAGCGGTTGTTGATTACGACGTGAGAGAAAATTCTGGAACATCGATGGAAAACAGGCAGTGTGTGGGAAGCACGGGTTTGGTGAAAACGGCTTATTGAAGGAGTGCTGAAAATGACGCAAAAAAAGGCAATACAAAAAGAGTTTTCAGGTCTGGGTTAGGAAAAGCGTGTGAATGTAGTGACGGTAAGGAGAGAAGCAGTGACAGATAAAAAATGCATCTGCCAGGAGACCCAGCGCCATTTCCTCAACCGGGCGTTTGATCGTCTCAAACTGAAGGGGACACAGCGGGAGCTGTTGCTCTCGTCATTTCGGGAGACACAGGTGACCGTGCCGGTTACTTTACGCCACAACGGTGAAAATACTCTGCACACTTTTCAGGGTTACCGCGTGCAACACAACCACGCCCGTGGGCCGTTCAAGGGAGGGTTGCGTTTTCACCCCGATGTCAATATGGGTGAGATACAGGCATTGGCGCAGTTGATGACCTGGAAGACGGCCCTGGTGGATATTCCTTTTGGCGGCGCCAAAGGCGGTATCGCCGTTGATCCTGGACAGTTGAACGATACCGAACGGGAGGAGCTTACCCGGCGTTTCTGCCAGAAGATGGCGCCGATCATCGGTGTGCATGACGACATCCCTGCGCCGGATATCGGTACCAACCCCCAGGTGATGGCATGGATGCTGGATGAATACAGCAAGACCCACGGCTTCAGAACGGCCATTGTTACCGGCAAACCCGTGGAACTGGGGGGCTGTGCCGGGCGGCTTGAGGCGACGGGCCACGGTGTGGCTCACCTGGCCCACACCGTGGCCACTGAAATGGCGCTTATCCCCGCGCAGTGCCGGGTGGTGATTCAGGGCTTTGACAATGTTGGCTCCCATGCGGCCATCGGTATGGCGGGCAAGGGATATAAAATCATCGCTCTCTCCGATGTTCACGGTGGCGTTTTTTCTGAAAAAGGAATTGATATCAGTCTCGCACGGGCGCATGTGCGTGAATTCGGGACACTGTCAGGCTTGGTGGGTACCGCACCGGTCAGCAATGCCGAGCTACTCGAACTCCCCTGTGACATTCTGATCCCCGCGGCACTGGAAGCCACCATCACCTGCGACAACGCCGATGCCATCCAGGCGAAATTGGTTGTGGAAGCCGCCAATATGCCGGTCACTCATCGGGCGGATGATCAGTTGAAACAACGGGGCATTGTCATCGTGCCGGATCTGTTGGCCAACGTGGGCGGTGTGCTGGCGTCTTATTACGAGTGGGTACAGAACCTTCAGCAATTTCCGTGGGAGCGGGATCTGGTGTTGAAGCGCCTGGAAAAACGGCTCTCTTACACCTATGACACGGTGCGCGATCTGGCCCAAGAGCAGCAGGTGGACATGCGTCGTGCAGCCTATGAGTTGGCGATCAGGCGGGTGGAACGGGCGGTTCGGCTGCGGGGATTTTAAGGACGCAATATGCCATCAAAACAGTACAAAAACAGCGAGTCACGTGGAGGGATTTGGCGTCGTTTCCTCGATGGAAAACCAGAGTATCTGGTGCGTCATTATTGGTGGGCCTATCTCTGGCCCTGGGGCGTCTGGTTCTTTGATCATCAGCCGATTATCAATGCCATTCTCTTTGGGCAATACCGGAAACTCTCTCAGCGGGCGTTACGCGACTGTATAAAAAACAGGCCGCCGGGACGGTTTTTACAGCTCACCTGTGCTTATGGAAGTTTGACGCCCACTCTGCTTGAAGCGATGGATGATGAACTCTATCTCATGGATGTCGCTGACATACAGTTAACGGCAACGCGTAACAAGCTGGTAGATACGGAGAAAGAGCGCCTGCTTTGTGCGCGAATGAATGCGGAGTTTCTTGCCTATGGTGATGATCTGTTTGCCACCGTTTTAATCTTTTTTCTACTGCATGAACTACCGCCTGATGCGCGTGAGCGCAGCCTTAGCGAAGCCATTCGGGTGTTGCGGCCCGGTGGTCGTTTTGTCATCACCGAGTATGGGGCTTGTCCTAAAAAACATCTGCTGTGGCGGCTCTGGCCCACGCGTACTGTATTGCAGCGGTTGGAGCCATTTTTAGACAGTTTTTGGCATGTGGATTTGGCCGCGATGTTGGACGAACATGCACGAAGGCAGGGCAAGGTGATTCGGCAAGTGGATGAATTCCACTGTTTTTCTGGTTTCTATCGTGTTTGTACTTTTGAATTGTTGGAGCAAAGCTAATGGATCAGGAACATCACACAGAAATATGCCCGGCTACCCGGCCGCGCCGTTTTTATGATTGCACCCTCAATGAGAAGCTGCTTTATAGCTCGTTTCTATTGCTGGCGGGGCTGGCCTATCTGATGGCCCTGGCCTATCTCTATACCAGCTTTGACAATATCGACGGCAAACCGGGGTTGTCGGTGGAGGATATCGCCGAGAACTATTATGGCAACCGTAGTGGTACGCGGCTGGAGTCGGCGATACGCGGTTCCATGGCCGGCTACATTGAGACCGAGCAGCGCAGCCATATTGCAAAGTGGTTGAAATCCGGTGCACCGGAAGAAGAGTTCAAGCGAACGATTCAGCCTATTTTCACCGAACGTTGCGTGACGTGCCACAGTGCTGCATCCGGGCTTGATGTTCCTGACTTCACCAGCTACGAAGGTGTAAAGCAGGTCGCCAATGTGGATACCGGTGTTTCACTACACAGCCTGATGAAGGTGTCGCACATTCATCTGTTTGGTATTGGCCTGGTCGCGCTGGGTATTGGCCTGGTGTTTCGTTTCACCCTGTTGCCGGCCTGGTTTCAACACACGCTGACGTTGTTGCCGTTTGTTGCTATTTTTTCTGATATCAGCGCCTGGTTTCTGACCAAGTGGGATCCGGTCTACGCCTACACCGTGATCATTGCCGGTGGTTTGCTGGGATTGTCGTGGGCACTGCAGATCACCATTTCCCTCTACCAAATCTGGTTTCTTCGCTGTCGTCCGGAAATCGGCAGTGAAGACGATGGATGAGAGAGGGAGGGACAACATGCTTATCTTTCGAGAGATCCGTTTTCACGGTCGTGGCGGTCAGGGCACGGTGTCGGCAGCGGCGCTGATGGCACTGGCGGCCTTTGAGGATGGCTTTGAGTCTCAGGCGTTTCCCAAATTCGGTTCCGAGCGACGTGGTGCGCCGGTAGAGGCCTATGTACGCATCAGCAGCACGATTATTCGTGCCCATAACCAGGTGTATACACCGGATGCGGTGGTGATTCAGGATGCCGGCCTGCTGCGCTCTGAACCGTTGTTACGGGGGCTAAAGCGGGGCGGCCTGATCGTCCTCAACAGCGAACAGAACCCAAGTCGTGAGGACGATAATTTTCGTTGGATCTGCCTGCCGGCCAGCCAGATCGGTGAGCGCCATTTAGGCCGCCCCCTGCCCAATACGGTGTTATTGGGCGCGTTGGCGGCGAGCACCGAATGGGTGAGTCTGGGTGCGCTGGAGGAGGCGGTAACGAATCACCTGGCCAGCAAGGGTGAAACGCTGGTCAACGCCAATATTGCTGCCTTACGTGAAGGGTACGGGTTTATTACGCACGCAGAGGAGGTCATGGTATGAAAAAACTGCTGGAAGGTTCGCAGGCCGTGGCCGAAGCCGTGCGCCTGTGTCGACCACAGGTGGTGGCTGCCTATCCCATCACCCCGCAGACTCATATCATCGAACGCCTGGCGCAGCAGGTGGCCAATGGTGAACTGGAGGCAGAGTTCATCAATGCCGAGAGCGAATTCGGTGCGGCCTCTATCGTATTGGGGGCGGTCGCCGCCGGAGCACGAGCCTTTACCGCCACCGCCTCGCAGGGCTTGTTGCTGATGACTGAGGTGCTTTACAACATCGCCGGCTTGCGTCTTCCAGTGGTGATGGTCTGTGCCAATCGAGCAGTGGGCGCACCCATCAACATCTTCAGTGACCATCAGGACAGCATGGCTGTGCGTGATGCGGGCTGGATTCAGCTCTATGTCGAGAGTAACCAGGAGGCGGTGGATACGCTGATCCAGGCCTACCGTATTGCCGAGGTGTGTGGATTGCCGGTGATGGTCTGCATGGACGGTTTTTTACTCACCCATACCTTCGAGCCTGTGGATTTGCCGACACAGGTGATGGTGGACAACTTTCTGCCCCCCTTTCATTTTTCTCGCACTCTCGCCCCGAGTCGTCCAATGACCTTGGGCGGTGGCAGCGAACCGGAGAACTATCAGGAATTTCGTATGGCCCAGTTTGAGGCGATGGAGAATGCCAGGGCGGTGATCGAGGCGTTTGATGCCGAATTCGACGACCAGTTTGGCCGCGCTCATGGGGGGCTGCTACAGGCCTATCGTCTGCACGGGGCTCAGACCGTGTTGCTGGGGATGGGGTCACTGATGGGCGCGGTGCGGGACGTGGTGGATAAACTACGTGACCAGGGACAAGCCGTGGGTGCGCTACGTTTACGTTGTTTTCGCCCCTTCCCGGCACAGGCACTGACCCAGTATCTGAGCGGTGTTCAGCGCATTGTCGTGTTGGAAAAAGCCATTAGCATCGGTGCGGGCGGCATCGTTGCCGCCGAACTGCGGGCGGCCTTACACCAGGCGGGTAATATGACACCGGTGGAGAGTGTGATCGGTGGCCTGGGTGGCCGCGACCTGACCCCGGAGGTGATCGAGACGGTGTTTCAAGAGACGCCCCTGAATGAGAAGGGTGCCACTTTCCGCTTCGCACCGAATCACGTTATGCCGGATGAAACTGATCGTGGAGACTGTTTGTGAAGACAAATGCCATGGATAAACGCGACGCCTTTCGCCATAACGTGCTCACCTCCGGTCACCGCGCCTGTTCCGGTTGCGGTGAGGCGATGGCGGCGCGCATGGTCAGCGACTTGATTGGCCCCGATGCTATTTACATCAATGCAACGGGCTGTTTGCAGGTCTTTACCACACACAATCAACAGAGCGCCTGGCAGGCGCCGTGGATTCACTCCGTGTTTGCCAATGCGGCAGCGGTGGCTTCCGGGGTTGAAGCCGCTTTACGTGCAAAAGGCAAAGGCACCCCTGTCGTGGTACAGGCCGGTGACGGCGGTACGTTTGATATCGGTTTGCAGTGTCTCTCCGGCATGATCGAGCGCGGTCACGACGTGCTGTTTGTCTGTTACGACAACGAGGCCTATATGAACACGGGTGTGCAACGCTCCAGCTCCACGCCTCATGCGGTGCGCACCACTACCTCGCCGCCGGGGCGGCTCAGTCAGGGCAAACACCATCTAAAAAAAGATGTGATCTCGATCATCGCCGCCCACCACATGCCCTATGCCGCCACCGCGACCATTGCCTATTTCCCTGACCTTAAAGCCAAAGTGGAAAAGGCGATGCGCATTAAGGGGCCACGTTTTCTTCAAATCCTGTCGCCCTGCCCGCTGGGTTGGGCGCATGACAGTGCCCTGTCCGTGACGGTCTCTCGTCTGGCGGTGGAGACAGGTCTGTTTCCGTTGGTTGAATTAGAACACGGTGAACTTACCGGCGTGATGCGCCTGGCCGAGCAGAAACCGGTGGAAGAGTACCTGCGTCCGCAGGGACGCTTCAAACATCTGTTTGGCAGCAAAACGGGGGCGGTGGAACTGCGTCATCTGCAAGCCCTGGCCGATGCGCGCATTCGCCACTATGACCTGCTTGATGCGGATACGCAGTGGGATACAGAGCGTGCGATGCAGAGTGCGCGCCACGGTCGTGGTGGCTATGCGTCTTCCATGCCGACTTCGGAGGCGGTGAAAAATGACGCCTGAACTCGACATTGAACCCGGTAGCAGCCATGCCTATCACACCGGTGACTGGCGCACCCGGCAACCCGTCTACCGGAACAAATGGCCGCCCTGCAGCCAGACCTGCCCAGCCTCTGAAGACATCCAGGCCTGGTTGGCCCTGGCGACTGAGCAGCAGTGGCAGGCGGCGTGGCGGAAACTGACCGAACGCAACCCTTTTCCGGCAACCATGGGGCGCATCTGTTATCACCCTTGTGAATCGGCATGCAATCGCAAACATCTCGACAGCGCCGTCAATATCCACGCCATGGAGCGTTATCTTGGTGATAGGGCCATAACACGCGGATGGAAGCATAAAGCCGTTTGCGACACACCGCAGACCCAGCGGGTAGCAATTGTGGGTGCTGGCCCGGCCGGTCTTTCCTGCGCCTTTCAGCTGGCGCGGCAGGGTTATCCGGTGACGATCTTTGATGCGCAAGCAGCACCCGGCGGCACACTGTACAGCGCGATTCCTGATTACCGCTTGCCCAAGTCGGTGTTGGCCAAGGAAATCAATGCCATTCTCGCGCTGGGCATTGAACTGCGTCTCAACAGCCGGGTCGGCAAAGAGATCAGCGAGAGCGATCTGCGTGATCAGTTCGATGCTGTTTTTCTCGCCATCGGCACCCAACGGCCACGCCAATATCTGACTAAAGAGTCATCGAAGCATAGCGTGATGAGCGGTCTCGAATTTCTCCACCGCCTCAATCGCGGTGAACAAATTGCACTTTTGTCTAAACGGAAGTCGAAACAGGTGGCCGTGGTGGGTGGCGGCAACACGGCTATCGACGTGGCGCGTTGTGTCCGACGCCTGGGGGCGGAAGTTACCGTGATCTGCGCACAAGACTCGCACGGCAACCATCATCGTGAGTTGGGCACCGAAATGCCTGCTTCACGACAGGAGGTTATCGAGGCCGAGACCGAGGGTGTTCAGTTGATTTATCGCGCCGGGGTGTGCCGTCTGGTGCGCAGCGGCGAGCATCTATCGGGCATTGAAGTTGCCCATGTGGATCAAGTGTACGACCGTCACGGCAATTTCAATCCTGTGCTGTTTGATGGCACTGAGGAGTTTGTGCCTGCTGGCCTGGCCATCTTCGCCATCGGTCAGGAAGCGGATTGGCAGGGGCTGGAGCGCTTGAGTCAAGCCACAGAGTCGGAGGGTGTTTGGCTCGGCGGTGATGCGGTGAGCAAGTCCAAGCTGGCGGCTACCGCCGTGGGCAGCGGCTACCAGGCGGCGATGTCGATCATGGCCCGTTTGAAAGGTGAATCGTTTGTTTTTGATGACCATAAAAAGGCACAAATCACCTTCAGACAGATGCAGTTGCACTACTACCCCAAACAACCCCGCCATGAAGGTGAAACGAATGAGCAACGACTTGATGGTTTCAACGAAGTGGTTACAGGCCTGGCTGACGATGATGCCGCACATGAAGCAAGGCGTTGTTTGAGTTGTGGTGTCTGTTTCAGGTGCGATAACTGCTGGCACTTCTGTCCCGACGCGGCGGTGATCAAAACAACGGCGGACTATGAGATCGATTACAACTATTGTAAAGGGTGTGGTATCTGCGCTCAGGAGTGTCCTTGTGGGCACATTGATATGGAACGGCTGAACGATTGATTCACAGGAGTATGTCATGAAAAAAATCACCATTATCGGGCCGGGGCGGGTCGGCGAATCCACCGCCCAGATCATCGCCAAGATGGAGCTGTGCCGTGAGCTGGTCTTGCTGGGGCGGCACGAGGGTAAGGCAAAAGGCATCGCCCTTGATATTCAGGAATCAGCACCGTTGTTCGGATTCGATACCCGGGTCAGCGGCGGGGCGGATCCGGCCGCCATGGTGGACTCGGACCTGGTGATTTTTACCGCGGGCCTGCCGAGGAAACCGGGCATGTCGCGCAGCGATCTGGTGGATGCCAATTTAGCGGTATTGCATGAGGCGGTGGACAATGTGATGCGTTATGCACCCAACGCATTGCTGCTGATCGTCACCAATCCGGTGGATGTGCTGACCTATAACGCCTGGCGCCAGACCGGCTGGGGACGGCACCGGGTGTTCGGCCTCTCGGGGGTATTGGACAGCGCCCGCATGGCGAGTTTCATTGCCATGGAGACCGGCTTTTCCGTCAAGGACATCGCCACCCTGGTCATTGGCGGCCATGGTGATGCCATGGTGCCCCTGACCCGTTACGCCAGCATCAATGGTATTCCCATCGATCAGTTCCTGGATGCCGACACCATAGCGCGTCTGGTGGAGCAAACCCGTAAGGGCGGCGCGGAGATCCTGGCGCTGAAAGAAAGCAGCAGCGCCTATGATTCACCGGCGGCATCTGTCGCCGCCATGGTGGATGCGATGGCACGTAACCGACGGCGCATTCTTCCCTGCGTGGCCATCCTCGATGGCGAATACGGGGAACGCGATATCGCTATGGGCGTACCAACGGTGCTGGCGGGCAACGGTGTGGAGCGGGTGGTTGAACTGTCCCTGGTTGCCGAGGAGTCGGAGGCGCTGGCGCGCTCCATTGCTACGCTTCGAGAAACCTTAGTGTAGCGTCCTGGACATCATGCACATTCAGAGCCCCGCAAATTTGTTGCAGCAAGGCGTCATTCGCAGAGAATGTAGGTACCTTTTCAAGAATGACAACGCAGCCGCGGCGAATTTGGGGGACTCCCTTCGGGCGAAATGCTATGACCCCATCTGCGTTGTTGCATCTTCTCGACGTAGGCCCACTATGCCTTCAAAAATGCGCCTAGCAGCTGCGGTCATAGCATTTCGCTGAATGTGCATGATGTCCAGGACGCTACACTCGACCAGTAGGAGGATTCAACATGGAACACAAAACTACGCTTACCCTGACAGACCCGGCCAGTGGCAAGACGCTGGAACTGCCCGTACTGACAGGGACGGAAGGTCCACCCGTCATCCCCATCGGCAATCTCTACCGTGAACTGGGTTACTTCACCTTTGATCCCGGTTTTCTGTCCACTGCCAGCTGCCGCAGCGCGGTGACCTTTATCGATGGTGAGGAGGGGGTGTTGCTCTATCGCGGCTATCCCATCGAACAGCTGGCGGAGCGCAGCACCTTTCTTGAAGTGGCTTATCTGCTGATGTATGGCGAACTGCCATCGGTACAACAACACGATAATTTCACCGGCATGATTTCCCATCACACCATCATCAACGAAAGCCTGAAGCGCTTCTATGACGGCTTTTACCATGATGCCCACCCGATGGCGATCATGGTCGGGGTGGTGGGCTCGCTGTCGGCCTTCTACCACGATTCCACCGATATCCACGACCCCCGCCACCGCGAGATTGCCGCCCACCGCATGATCGCTAAAATGCCCACCATTGCGGCAGCCTGTTACAAACACTCCGTTGGTGAGCCGCTGGTCTACCCCAAAAACGATCTCAGTTATGCCGCTAATCTGTTGCATATGATGTTTTCCGTGCCCAGCGAGGAGTACCCGGTCGACCCGGTGGCGGAACAGGCCCTGGATCTTATTTTTATGTTGCATGCCGATCATGAGCAAAATGCCAGTACCTCCACCGTGCGTCTGGCGGGCAGTTCCGGTGCCAATCCTTTTGCCTGCATTGCTTCCGGCATCGCGGCGCTATGGGGTCCGGCCCATGGTGGCGCCAATGAAGCCGCATTGAATATGCTGGAGGAAATTGGCGATGCGAAAAACGTGCCTGGCTATATCGCCAGGGCCAAGGATAAAAATGACGCTTTCCGTCTGATGGGTTTCGGTCATCGCGTCTATAAAAATCATGACCCGCGGGCGCGGGTCATACGGGCGGCCTGTCACGAGGTATTGGCGAAATTGGGTGACCCCAATGAGCCATTGTTCGAGCTGGCGCTGGTGCTTGAAGAGGCGGCGCTCAAGGATGACTATTTTATCGAACGCAAGCTCTATCCCAACGTGGATTTTTACTCGGGTCTTATCTACAAGGCGCTGGGCATTCCCACCAATATGTTCACGGTGATGTTTGCCATCGCCCGCACGGCTGGCTGGGTCGCGCAGTGGATGGAGATGATTGCCGAACCGCAGCAGCGCATCGGTCGGCCCCGACAGCTGTATGTCGGACCGGCGCGTCGGGATTACCCACCAACGGTTGAATGAGGAAAAAATCATGGCGTGGTTAGCGGACTACTGGTTTTTGATAGTGCTGTTGTTGGTCTGTGTCGGTATGCACTTTCTGCATGGCGGGCATGGCAAGTCAGGTGATAGTAACGATAAACACCGGCACTGATTTTTGGGCAAAGCCGAGACGCCCGGGTTTCGTACCTTACCCAGGCTACAGGGTGGCTGTGACACGAGACGTTGGAACAAGCAGGGATAAATTGAATGATAAAAAATAATACGCACCCCGAAGCCCCCGTGGAGATCGCCGGTGCCGGCCCGGCCGGTTTGGCAGCGGCGATCACCCTGGCCCACGCGGGCCGTAAGGTGATCGTGCATGAAACACACAAAGAGGTAGGCCATCGTTTTGGCGGTGATTTTCAGGGGCTGGAGAACTGGACTAGCAAAGAAAATGTGTTGTCGGTGTTTAAAACCTTGGGATTGACGACGGATTTTAATGCCAATCCCTGCCGCAACGGCACCGTTTTCAATGCTTCAGGTAACCGTTATGAGATCAAAAGCGCCGAACCGCTTTTTTATCTGATTGAGCGAGGCCCCGCTCCCGATACGCTCGACAGTGCCCTGCTCAGGCAGGCTCAATCCCTCGGTGTAGAGGTGCGTTTCAACAGTAGTCTACGCCACATGGCGGGTGATGGAATCCTCGCCGCCGGGCCGCGAGCCGCCGACGCCATTGCCGTGGGTTACCACTTTGAGAGCGACATGGCGGATGGCTACTGGGCGATCTGTGACAATGAGCTGGCCCCTCAGGGTTATGCCTATCTCTTGGTGATGAACGGCAGGGGTACGGTCAAGAGCTGCATGTTTTCCGGGTTTAAACAGGAGAAACTTTATGTGCAGCGAACCGTAGAGGCGTTTCAGTGACTCGTTGGCCTGGAGATGAAAGACCCCCAGCCCCATGGTGGCAGCGGCAATTTTCGTATTCCACAAAGCGCCTACAGCGGCCCGCATCCTTTGGTGGGAGAGCAGGCCGGCTTTCAGGATACGCTGTGGGGGTTCGGCATGCGCCTGGCGATCTCGTCCGGTGTACTGGCTGCACAGAGTCTGTTGAACGGTGAAAACTACGACAGACTCTGGCAGCGGGAGTTGAAACCTCAGATGGAGACCTCCGTCGTCAATCGTGCGCTCTATAGCCTGGTGGGCAACAGCGGTTATCGCTGGTTTTTACGGCAGGTCGCCAAACCGAATCTACGCGAATTGCTGCGGCGGCAATATCAGCCATCGTTGATGAAACAACTACTGCGTCCTTGGGCCAAACGGCGTTACCAGAGTCGGCGTAAGGATCTCACTTGCGACCATATTGATTGCCACTGTATCTGGTGCCGGGGAGAGTGTTGTGTTCGTGATTAACCGGGAGGAACCTATGAAAGAGGATGAAACAGGCCGGATATGGCCGGTATTCGTGGCTTCGGTGCGAAAGTGGCAACTTGCCGCCGTCATGTTGTTAGTTGTTAGCGTTCCGCTTCATGCCGAGGAGCCGTTGTCGACAGCGGCTGCAGTGACCGAGGAGGTGGTGGCGTTGCCGGATCAGTTAGGCACGCTGCCTGATCCTCAGTTGTCGCTAATATTGATGAATCTGCCCGTCGATAGTCTTTCTTTCTCCCAGGAGGGGCGGTGTTTAGGAAAAATCTGCGGTTGAACGAGATCGACTCGCCACGCTAACTGCGGCGGAGAGTATGGAGGCCTGGAGGGTCTAATACGCGAATAACCTGGAGGAAATAACCATGAACTACCGAAAAGTAACGGCAATATTTCGCATTGAATTATTGGAAAAAGTGGAACACAAATTACAGGACCTGGGGGTTAGGGGGCTCAGCGTCTCCAAAGTAAAAGGCTACGGTGAATACGCCGATTTTTACGCCAAGGACTGGTTGACGAACCATGCACGCATCGAACTCTTTACCAAGGAGCGCGATGCCGAAGCTATTGCCAAAGCAATTATGGATGCGGCCAGTCTTGATATGGAGGGGGACGGTATTGTGGCAATACTGCCGGTGGAAAAACTCTATCGAATTCGAACCAAAACAGAGGTCAGTAACGAGGGTTGATTAACTTAATATTGAATTTATGAATAATCCGCAGGGTGAAAAGAGTGAGGCTGGTTTCCAAAAAACGACGAGTGATCGTACTCCACACATTGGTTGGAGCCTTGATAGGTATGCTCATACTGCACCCGGTGACCAAGATTGTTTATTGGTTTGAATTCGGGCATGAGCTTGGTATTAAGGATGAAAGTCTGTGGAGTTTTCTGCTCAGCCGCTTTGAATCGACCTTTGTCCTCGAGATGGTGCCGATGAGCCTGATCTTTGCCCTCATCGGAGGTGGTATCGGTTTGGCGTTTGCCATCTACCATCTGGCGCTCGTCAGGCAGCAGCGGATGGTGCACTACCTGGAGAAGGAGCTGGCTGAGGATCTACCCGCCCTGATAAAAGGTGGCGAGGGTGAGCATCTGGAATTCAAGTCATCAGTACGCTGGGATTTCCGTCAGGGGAAAATTAATAAAGCACTCGAAGCAGTTATTGCAAAAACACTGGTTGGTTTTATGAATCATCGTGGTGGCAGTCTGCTGATTGGCGTGGCCGATGATGGTAAGGTTGTCGGCCTGGAGCATGATTATAAAACGCTAAAAAGCAAGGGCAGGGATGGTTTCGAACTCTGTATCACGGATATTGTAACAAGCCGGATAGGTGCGGATGTGTGCTCTTTTATCCATTGTGTGTTTTATGAGATAGAGGCTAAAGATGTCTGTCGAGTCATCGTGGAGTCTGCTGTTGCCCCCGTTTATTTGCAGGATGGAAATACATCCAGATATTTTTTGCGCACCGGAAATGGTACGCGTGAACTTGATGCGCGCGAAGCGATGGCGCATGTCACGCGCCAGTGATGAGATTTCCAGGATTACCTGTGGTTGTTCTCAGGAGAGAACTAAGGCATGACATGGCGAAACGAGGTGCTGATTTGAAAAGCGATCATGAAGATCCGGTGCAAAAAGAGTATGCCCACTTGGCGCAGGAATATGATGATAAGTGGAGTTTTTACGTTGAGGCAACGCTTCAGGAAACATTAAAAAGAATTGAGCTCCATTCGGGAGAGCGTTTGCTTGATATCGGCTGTGGAACAGGCGCTTTACTGGCGGCGATAGAAAAGAGGTATCCCGATAATATTTTGGCAGGTATTGACTCTACCCAGGAGATGCTCGATATCGCTGGCAAGCGATTGTCAAAAAATGTCCATATAGAGAGAAGCTGGGCGGAAAGGCTTCCGTTTGAAGCGGAGACGTTTGATGTCATCGTTTTTTGCAGCATGTTCCACTATATTCGCGAACCGATTATTGCCCTCAAAGAGAGTATACGTGTCCTGAAACCAACAGGAAGAGTAGTGATTACCGATTGGTGTGATGATTATATTACCTGTCAAATATGCGACCTGTTTCTTCGCGTTTTTAATCAAGCACATTTCAAAACATACAAAAAAAGAGAGTGTTATGAGCTTCTTCTTTCGTCAGGGTTTGATGATATAAAAATTGATAGTTATAAGGTCAATTGGTTTTGGGGGATAATGACAGCAACAGCGTACAAGAACGTATCGTAACGAGGTGAACTGCTATGGCCCGTGATCCCGTCTGGTTAATGGAACTTGATCCGCGCAACGCTAAAGCCGTGGCTGAATACAGGGGCCGTAGCTATTATTTTTGTTCAGCACAGTGTAAAGAGAAATTCCTGGCACGGCCGGAAGCGTTTATCGACTGTTTTTGTCACGGCTCTTCACTGACGGGTTAGTTTATGAGTAAAGCAATAAAGGTTGGTGTGGTGTTGAGTTCCGGTGGTGGGCGCGGGGTGTTCGCTCATACCGGGTTTTTACTCGCATTAGAGCAGCTAGGTGTCGAGATCGGTGCCATTGCCGGATGCAGCGCTGGCGCCTTGGTGGGCGGAGTTTATGCCAGTGGTACGGATCTGCAGCAATGGGCGGATCACATTGCCAATGTAGACACACGCGAGTATTGGACTCCTGATTCATGGTCGCGTTTTATCTGGCAGATGGCGGTGCGCAAAGGGAGGGGCTACACGGGTATTTCAGACAACAGAGCGGCCATCAATTTTATCCGTAGTAACCTTGCCTCACAGACGTTCGAAACCTGTCCAATTCCATTTTACTCCCTTGCGACTAATCTGACGCAAGGGGGCAAGACGTTGTTCTCATCGGGCGACTTGGCGCCCCGCATCATGGCCAGTGCTGCCATGCCGGTACTGTATCGCCCGGTGGAGATCGACGGAGAGCTATTCAGCGATGGTGCGACCATTGAGTTGGCCTCTACCTAAGCGATCTGTTGTCGACACAAGCTCGATGCGTTGATCGTTCATCATACATCGGTTTGCCGTGAAGGCCCCGAAGGGCTGGCGCAGGCTCTGCGAAAACCGTGGTCATTAGTGGAAATTCTCTATTTGTTGCTCTATCGAAAACGCCCCTGGTATCTGAGCGATCAAGCACTTGCTGTTCGCCACTGCCGGTGTGGTTGTGGTGCTCCTGTCGTGGTGATAGAGCCCGATCTGCCTGAAATTACCTGGCCGCTCAGCAAGGGTGGGGCTCAGGTGCAAATAGCTGCCAAGCAGCAGGTTGAGGCGTTACTGGAGCCATATCTACCCATCACGGGCAGTATTCCCCATAAGTTGCGCACCCTGTTTACCCCATGGCGGCATTGCGACCCTTAGGAGGCTATACAGAATGATGAAAATTGTTTTTTTTGTTTTTCTGCTGACCGGCAGCTTGATGTTGCTGGGTTGTGATGTGCCGGACGCGGAGCAGGTGCAGCAACGGCAACACCTGCCAGACTCTGATTTTGTCGCCGATCCGCAGCGTGGTGACGTCCTATTTCATGCCCACTGTGCACTCTGCCACGGTGACAAAGGAGTCGGCACCGACCAGGGGCCACCTTTGGTACACCCAGTCTACCGTCCTGGCCACCATGCGGATCTGACATTTCACTGGGCGGTAAAAGATGGTGTGAAGCAGCACCATTGGCACTTTGGTGATATGCCGCCAGTTAGCGGTGTTTCACCGCAGCAGGCCGGACATATCATCGCCTACGTGCGCCGAGAGCAGCGTAAAGCGGGTATTCGTTAAATGGATGAGATGGAAAAAAGGATTCAGCACCTTATGGATGAAAGAGGGAACAGTGTCATGCTTTCCGACTGGGTGTTGCATGGTCTGGAATTCATGGCCACCTCTTTTGTTTTCATCATCGGTGGTGCTGCGCTTGTCGTTGTTATTTTGTTTGTCATCGATATTACCCAGACCCGTAATGCCATTCGGCGTAACTTTCCGGTACTGGGGCGCTTCCGCTATCTGTTCGGCCGACTTGGGGAGTTTTTCCGGCAATATTTTTTTGCCATGGATCGCGAAGAGATGCCCTTCAACCGGGCCGAACGGGAGTGGGTCGAACGTGCTGCCAGGGGCGTGGAAAGTACTATTGCCTTCGGTTCAACCAAAAATCTGAATGTCGAGGGAACCCCGATCTTTCTGAATTGCCCTTTTCCCACGCTGACGGAGGATGCTGTTGAGAAGCTACCTCTGGAAATCGGCCCTTACTGTCGTCACCCCTACCTGGCGCCTTCAATCTTTAATATATCGGGGATGAGCTTTGGTGCGATCTCCGCGCCGGCAGTACGAGCGCTCTCCCTGGGTGCAAAAATGGCGGGATGTTGGTTGAACACGGGCGAGGGCGGCCTCTCTCCCTATCATTTGGAAGGAGGCTGTGACTTGGTATTTCAGATAGGTACCGCTAAGTACGGTGTGCGTAATCAGGACGGAACTCTGAGTGACGAGAAACTGCACAGCATTGCTTCACGACCCGAAGTGAAGCTATTTGAGATCAAGCTCAGCCAGGGCGCCAAGCCGGGCAAGGGTGGGATTCTTCCCGGCGCCAAGGTTACCCGTGAAGTGGCCGAGGTGCGTGGTATCAAGATGGGTGAGGACTCCATCTCACCCAACCGCCATCCGGAAGTAGGCTCCGTGGAGACGCTGCTCAGTTTTATCGCCTGGGTCCGGAAAGTTACCGGTAAACCAGTAGGTATCAAGACAGTGATCGGGAGTCGTGAGTGGCTGGATCGACTGTGTGAAGAGATTGTATTGCGAGGGCTGGAAAGTGCGCCTGACTTTCTAACCGTGGACGGGGGGGATGGGGGCAGCGGCGCCGCGCCCATGGCGTTGATGGACAATGTCGGTCTGCCATTACGAGAAGCACTGCCCATGGTGGCCGATATCCTGGTTAAATACCGGCTCAAGCAGCGGGTGCGTCTGATTGCCTCAGGAAAACTGATTGCCCCCTCCAATGTTGCCTGGGCTCTGTGCGCCGGGGCGGATTTTGTCAATGCTTCGCGTGGTTTTATGTTTGCGCTGGGCTGTATTCAGGCACTCAGGTGCAACAGGAATATCTGCCCGACGGGGGTAACCACCCACAATCCCAGGCTTCAGGCCGGCCTTGATCCACACGTTAAATCAGTCCGGGTGGCCGGTTATTGCCAGAGCATTGTGCACGAGGTGGAGATGATCGCTCACTCCTGCGGTGTATCGGAGCCACGCGCCCTGCGTCGTCACCATGTACGGATTGTGGGCGGTGATGGTCTGTCACGGTCAATGGATGAGCTCTATCCATCTGCTGAGTGTTCTGACGAGGGTGGTAAAGATGGATTCTGATCAATATATCTGGTTACTTTGGTCGAGCGCGTTTTTAATTCCCTGGGGAGTAGTTTACTGGTGGTTTCCTGCACAACGAAAAGCGATGTTGTGGGCAAGCCTGTTCACCACGCCATTTGGGTTGAGCGAACCGCTGTTTGTACCGGAATACTGGATGCCGCCGAGCCTGTTTGATCTGGCTGAAAATACCGGTTTTGATATAGAAAGCCTGATTTTCTGTTTTGGCATTGGCGGAATTGGTTCGGTATTTTATAACCTTCTGAGTCGAAAGATTCCTCAAGCGGTGGATGCCAGTGTGCATTATCACTCTTTGCACCGACATCATTACAAAGCGCTCTCTGCACCATTCGTTGTTTTTATCGTGCTCTATTTTTTCCCCTGGAACCCAATTTACCCTTCTATTATTGCCATGTTTGCGGGCTCGGCGGCAACGATGCTTTGCCGACCGGATCTAAAACGAAAAACCTGGATTGGCGG
>JAJRWE010000173.1 GCA_024276955.1 Gammaproteobacteria bacterium | reverse complement strand
CGCTGCCGAATGTGGCGAACTGTTCGTCGCCCGCACCGGCTACACCGGCGAAGACGGTTTCGAAATCATACTGCCCGCCGAGCAGGCCTGCGCGGCGTGGGACGCCCTGCTCGCTGCCGGTGTGGCCCCCATCGGCCTCGGCGCGCGTGACACCCTGCGCCTGGAGGCCGGCATGAACCTCTACGGTCAGGACATGGACGAGGACACCAGCCCGTTGGAGGCCGGCCTTGCCTGGACCGTGGCCTTCAAGCCCGCTGAGCGTGATTTCATCGGACGCGCCGCCCTCGAGGCGCAGCACGCGGCCGGCCCGGCCCGCAAGCTGGTGGGCCTGCTGCTGGAGGGCCGTGGCGTGCTGCGCGCCCATCAGAAGGTGGTGACGAGCGCCGGCGAGGGCGAGACCACCAGCGGCAGCTTCTCTCCCAGCCTCGGCCAGGCCATTGCCCTGGCGCGCGTGCCGGCCACCGCCGGCGAAACCTGCGAGGTGGAGATCCGCGGCAAACGTCTGCCCGCCCGTATCGTAAAATATCCCTTTGTGCGCCATGGCCAGCCATGTATCGCCCTGTAGCAATGGCATGGAGAATATTGTGGGAGCGGCTTCAGCCGCGAAGAATCGTTCCAGCCTTCTTCGCAGCTGAAGCCGCTCCCACAAGCAAACTTGAGGGATTGAATGCATTCGCCGTTCCGCCCCTAGATGAATCGAGGAGAACCCCATGAGCAATATCCCCAGCGAACTGAAATACACCAAGTCCCACGAATGGCTGCGCGTCGAAGGCGATGGCACGGTCACCGTGGGCATCAGCGACCACGCCCAGGCGTTGCTGGGTGACATGGTTTTCGTCGAACTGCCCGAGCCCGGCACATCGCTGGATGCCGGTGAAGAGTGCGCGGTGGTGGAGTCGGTGAAGGCCGCTTCTGACGTTTACGCCCCGGTGACCGGCGAGGTAGTGGCGGCCAATGAGTTGCTGGAAGATGCCCCGGAGACGATCAACACGGATGCCTACAATGACGGCTGGCTGTTCCGCATCAAGCTGGAAGATGAGGCCGAGCTGAAAGACCTGCTGGATGCCGAGGCCTACGCCGAACTGGTTACCGAAGAGGATCACTGATGCCCTTCATTCCCCACACCGAGGATGACACCCGGGCTATGCTCGCCACTTGCGGTGTGGACAGCATCGAAGACCTGTTCGACGAGATCCCGCCGGAGCTGCGCGCAGATGCCCTCGACGGTATTCCCGCCGGCCGTGACGAACTGGCCGTCAGCCGGCTGTTGCACGCGCGCGCCGCAGAGAATGCCCAGCCCCTGTGTTTCTCCGGTGCGGGCGCCTACGAGCACCATATCCCGGCGGCGGTGTGGGAGATCACCACCCGTGGCGAATACTACAGCGCCTACACCCCCTATCAGGCCGAGGCCAGCCAGGGCACCTTGCAGCTGTTGTACGAATTCCAGACCATGATGGCCGAACTCACCGCCATGGAGGTGGCCAATGCCTCGCTGTACGACGGCGCCACGGCGCTGGCCGAGGCGGTGCTGATGGCGGTGCGCGCCAACCGCAAGTCCAAGGCCCGGCGCATCTTCATGCCGCGCACCGTGCACCCGCGCTACCGTGACGTGATGCAGACCATCGTGCGCCACCAGGGCATCACCCTGGAACTGCTCGATTACAACAGCGCCGGTGGCCACATAGACCCCGCCAGCCTGCCCGCCGAACCCGGCGACATCACCGCGCTGGTGATCCCTCAGCCTAATTTCTTCGGCGTGCTGGAAGATGCCGATGCCCTCACCGACTGGGCTCACACCCACGGTGCACTGGTGATCGGCGTAGTCAACCCCACCGCTATGGCGGTGATTACACCACCGGGAGAATGGGGTGTTCTCGATGAAAACAGGGGCGCCGACATCGTCTGCGGTGAAGGCCAGCCGCTGGGCATTCCGCTGGCCTCCGGCGGGCCCTATTTCGGCTTCATGTGCTGCAAGCAAAAGATCGTGCGGCAGATGCCGGGGCGTATCATCGGCGCCACCGTGGATCTCGAGGGCAAACGCGGCTACGTGCTGACCCTGCAGGCCCGTGAACAGCACATTCGCCGCTCCAAGGCGACGTCGAATATCTGCACCAACCAGGGCCTGATGACCACCGCCGCGACCATCTACATGACGGTGATGGGCCCCACCGGGCTGGAGCGTGTGGCGCGGCAGTGCCATGCCAACACCCGGGCGCTGGTACAGCGGCTCGGCGAGACCGACGGTGTCGAGACCCTGTTCGACCGTCCCGGTTTCCACGAGCGCGTGCTGCGCCTGCCGCGTCCGGCTGGTGAGGTTCTGGCCGAGCTGGCCGAACGCAGTATCCTCGGCGGCGTCGACCTCGCCGCCGACTATCCCGAGCTGGGCCACGCCCTGCTGGTATGCGCCACCGAGACCCGCAGCGAGGCCGACATTGACGCCTATGCCAAGGCCTTGGCCGAGGTGCTAGGGTGAAACTGCTCTTCAATGCAAAGGCGCAAAGGCGCAAAGATCGCAAAGGTGATTCAACGATAGCCTTGCGCCTTGCCGCTCCCACAAAATCCGGGCTGCCACCCCGATTCAAATCTCTCTTTGCGTCCTTCGCCTTTGTGTTGGGTTTTCAAACGCCGGAATAATGAACTGACGACATGAGCAACGAACCCCTGATCTTCGAACATTCCCGCCCCGGCCGCGTCAACCGTGCCCAGTCAGCCCACCTCGGCGGCAACCTCGATGGCATCCCCGAGTCCCTGCGTCGCAAGCAGCCGCCGCGCCTGCCCGAGGTCTCCGAGCTGGACGCCGTGCGCCACTACACGCGGCTGTCGCAGAAGAACTTCTCTATTGACACCCACTTTTATCCGCTGGGTTCCTGCACCATGAAATACAACCCGCGGGCCTGTAACACCCTGGCCTCGCTGCCCGGTTTTCTCGGCCAGCATCCGCTGAGCGCGGAAAGAGACTCACAGGGCATCCTCGCCTGCCTATGGGACTTGCAGGAAATGTTGAAGGAGGTCACGGGCATGACGGCGGTGTCGCTCACCCCCATGGCCGGGGCGCAGGGTGAGTTCGCCGGGGTGGCCATGATCCGTGCCTATCACGATGCACGGGGCGACAATGCGCGCACGGAAATACTGGTGCCCGACGCCGCCCACGGCACCAATCCCGCCACCGCTACCATGTGCGGTTACAAAGTCCGCGAGATTCCCACCGACACCCACGGTGATATCGATATCGAGGCACTAATGGCCGCCGTGGGGCCACAGACGGCCGGCATCATGCTCACCAACCCTTCCACACTGGGTGTGTTCGAGCGGCGCATCCACGAGATCGCACGCATCGTGCATGAGGCCGGCGGGCTGCTGTATTACGACGGCGCCAACCTCAACGCCATCCTCGGCAAGGTGAAACCGGGCGATATGGACTTCGACGTGATTCACATGAATCTGCACAAGACCTTCTCCACCCCCCACGGCGGTGGTGGACCCGGTGCCGGACCGGTGGGTGTGAGTGAGCGCTTACAGCCGTTTATGCCCATCCCGGTAGTGGGGCGCGATGACAGCGGCGCCTTCCGCTGGCTGGACGAGCGCGATCTGCCGCAGACCATCGGCCGACTGTCGGCACACATGGGCAACACCGGCATCCTGCTGCGCGCCTATATTTATGCCCTGATGCTGGGCCGCGAGGGCATGGTGCGCATTGCCGACTATGCGACATTGAACGCCAATTATTTGATGGCGCGCCTGCGCGATGCCGGCTTCGACATGGCCCTGCCCGAGCGTCGCGCCACCCACGAGTTCATCCTCACCCTCAAGCATCAGGCCAGGGAGCCGGGCGTGACAGCGATGGATTTCGCCAAGCGTCTGCTCGATTACGGCTTCCATGCACCCACCACCTATTTCCCGCTGATCATCCCCGAATGCCTGCTCATCGAGCCCACGGAGACGGAATCCAAACAGACACTGGACGCCTTTGTCGAGGCCATGGCGGCGATACAGGCCGAGGCGGAGAAAGATATCGAGACCCTCAAGGGTGCGCCCTATTCCCTGCCGGTGCGGCGGCTGGATGATGTGAAGGCGGCGCGGAAGCTGGATCTGCGCTGGCAGGCGGAGGCATGATGCCATGAGCAAACCCGGCGACACCGGCATCAAGCGCATCATCAAGGCAGGCGGCTATTCGTGGGCGGGGCTGCGCGCGGCGTTTCGTCATGAGGCGGCCTTCCGTCAGGAGCTGGCGCTGTGCGTGGTGCTGATCCCGCTCGGCCTGTGGCTGGGCGAAGACGGCGTGGCACGCGCCCTGCTGGTGGGCAGCCTGCTGTTGGTACTGATGGTGGAGCTGCTCAACTCCGCTATCGAGGCGGTGGTGGATCGCATCGGCGCGGAACACCACGAGCTGTCCGGGCGCGCCAAGGACCTCGGCTCGGCGGTGGTATTCGTCGCCCTGGCCAATGTGGTGGTAATCTGGCTGCTGGTCCTCATTTGAATTCTCACCACAGAGACACAGAGTACACGGGGGAAAACTTTCAGGACTTGTGACACTGCTGTGCGGCGTCACACATTATGTGACGCTCAGCGCCACTTCGCTGGCAGCGGTTTCATCCAGCCTGCTCCGTCACACCGCAGAGCGGTGTAACGAGAAATAACACGGAGTACACGGAGAAAACCTTTTAGGGCTTGTGACACTGCTCTGCGGTGTCACACATTGTGTGGCGCTCAGCGCCACTTCGCTGGCAGCAATTTCATCCAGCCTGCTCCGTTACACTGCAGAGCGGTGTAACGAGAATGTGAGATATCATCAGCATAATTCTCTGCCGTGCGAACGGTGGAATACCAACACTAACAGGGGAATTCAATGTCTGCACTGATCTGCGGCTCCTATGCCTACGACACCATCATGGTGTTCCACGACAAGTTCAAGAATCACATCCTGCCGGACAAGGTGCACATGCTGAATGTCTCCTTCCTGGTGCCGGACATGCGCCGCGAGTACGGCGGTTGCGCGGGCAACATCGCCTACAACCTCAAACTGCTGGGCGGCGACCCCCTGCCCATGGCCACGGTGGGCAGCGACTTCGATCTGTACGCCAACTGGATGGATCGCTGCGGCATCCCGCGTAGCCACATCAAGGTCTACACCAGCACCTTCACCGGTCAGGCCTTCATCACCACCGATGAGGACGACAACCAGATCACCGCCTTCCACCCCGGCGCCATGAGCCTGTCGCACGAGAACAAGGTGTCGGATGCCGAGGGCGTCACCATCGGTATCGTCTCGCCGGACGGCCGAGACGGCATGATCGAACATGCCGAACAGTTCGCCGAGGCGGGTATCCCTTTCATCTTCGATCCGGGCCAGGGCATGCCCATGTTCACTGGCGACGACCTGCTGCGCTTCACCGAGCAGGCCACCTGGATTACCCTCAACGACTACGAGGCGCAGCTGTTCGAAGAGCGCACCGGGCTGTCGCCACACGAGATCGCCGAGCGCGTCGAGGCGTTGATCATCACCCGTGGCGGTGAGGGTTCTCATATCTATACCCGAGAGCACCGGCTGGAGATCCCGGTCGTACCGGTCACCGCCATCAATGATCCCACCGGCTGCGGTGACGCCTATCGCGCCGGTTTGTTGTATGGGCTGATGAATGACATGGACTGGAAGACTACCGGCCGTATTGCCTCCCTGCTGGGGGCCATGAAGATCGAAAGGCACGGCACACAGAATCATCAGTTTACACGCGATGAATTCGACAGTCGTTTTCAGGAGGCCTTTGGCCGCAGTCTTTGATAGCGGGCCTGGCGCTGGACACACCCGGCTTATTTCAGGCCACGGATGGCGGCAGGCATCTTCAGAGGGATTTTTTCAGACCGCTAACCCTCTCTGAGGCACGGTTGGAGATGATGCAATTTGGAGAACGCTAAATCCCGCGCACATTCCCTGCTGCGCGGACAGTCGATCAACACCCTGCTGATCCTGAGTTTTGTCATCGTGGCCCTGCTGCCGGTGAGCATACTGGGCATCAACAGTTACTATGCGGCCTGGGAAAATGCCTGGCGCGAAGTTCGTGAAAAGCACCAGACGCTGGCGGAGAACCTGTCGGCACCCATCGCCCAATATGTGAACAACCGCCGTATCGCCATCTCCCTGCTGCGGGAGGAAATGATGGCGCTGGAGGATGTCGCAGATTCGACTCAGAATGCTGTCGTGCTGGCCAAGGGGCTGGACTACCTGCACGGCTTTCGCGCTGTTTTCCTGCTGGATGACCACCAGCGGATTCTCAGTATGGCGACCAGTTATCCCATCGGAGAACGCTCCGCCGTGCAGCTCAATCTCGGCCCCGAGGATTTCATCAACACCCTGTTCGACTCCGGCCGCACCTTCCTCAGCCCAGTGGTGATCAACCCCTTTACTGGCAAGACGACGCTGATGATGGGTACATTACTGAATGGCGCGGGCGCCATGAAGTCGCCGCTGTTACTGGTGGGGGAGCTGAAGATCGATGCCATCGAGGCGCTGCGTCAGGGCATTCATTTTGGCGATCAGGGGCATGCAGCCATCGTTGACCCGCTGGGGCGGGTGATCGCGCATCCAAACCCGGACTGGGCGAATGAGCGTATCAAAGACCTGTCCCACCTGCCTATTGTGCAGAAAATGATGGCCGGAAAGACCGGTGTCACCGAGTTCTATTCCCCCTTCAAAAAGGCTGAGATGGTGGCGGGTTATACCTCGGTGCCCAAGGTGGGCTGGGGCATTATGGTGCCCCAGCCGAAGGCGGAAATCGAGGCGCAGATCGCGCGGATTCGTGGCTCGGAACTGGCGTGGACGCTGGCGGGCATTGCCCTGGCGCTGGCCTTCAGTCTGTCACTGGCGCGTTGGATTACCCGGCCACTGAACACCCTTGCCCGCGCCGGCCAGCGCTTGAACGACACCAACTTCAAGAGTGAACTGCCGAAGATCAGCCCTCGGGCCCCGCTGGAAATCCGCCAGTTGGCAGACAGCCTCGGCGGCACCGTCGATGAACTGATTACCTCGCGGGCCGAACTGGCCAGACTCAATGATTCATTGCAGGAACGTGTGCATATTGCTACTCGCGAGCTGCGCAAGAGTAACCAGCAGTTGGAACACCTGGTGCAGAGCGACCACCTCACCCAGCTGGCCAATCGGCGTCACTTCGAGCAGGTGCTGGCGAGCCTGGATGGTCGCCGGCAGGACGACAGTCAGGGTGTCTGCATTCTGCTGCTGGATGTGGACAAGTTCAAGACTATCAACGACCACTACGGACATGCGGCCGGTGATGAGGTGTTGATACAGATTGCCGGCATCCTGCGCCAGGGCCTGCGCAATACAGATCTGGCAGCCCGCTATGCGGGGGACGAGTTCGTGGTGCTGCTGCGAGCCGGGCTGGAGACGGGCCGGCAACGTGCGCGGGACCTGCGCGACGCCATCGACGCACACCACTTCCAGTTTGACGGGCAGACCCTGCATACCACGGTCAGTATCGGCCTGGCGTATTGCCACAGTATCAACGGTTGCAGCGATCCCGATGAGTTGCTGCACCAGGTCGATGTCGCCATGTATGAGGCCAAGCGTCAGGGGCGCAACCGGGTGGTTGAGGTCGAGCAGGGGCACCCCTGGGCATAGCGGGCGCCTTGAAGATAAAAGGCGATTAATTCTACTTTGTCACATTTAACGCATTGTTTTTAAACATAGCCATTATCTTAATAGCCTATTTTTGCATGCCTTTTCCTGTCGGCAGGAGGTAAAAAACCATGTAGGGTGGGCACGTTTTTTGTGCCCACGCCGTTAGT
>JAJRWE010000172.1 GCA_024276955.1 Gammaproteobacteria bacterium | reverse complement strand
CCACCAGCAAGGACGACGACCGATCCAGCAGCGTCAGCGTAAAAAAGTAACTTCCACCGGGAATAAAATTACGACGATAGGCAACCATGGGTTTCAACAAATCCTTTGTTGATGAAATAAACTCAACGTCTCCGGGGATACGCAGAACTGTAGCCTGGGTTGAGCGTAGCGAAACCCGGGAGGATCAATGCAATAAATTCCTGGGTTTCGCAAGCTCAACCCAGGCTACTTGCTGCCATTAATTCGAGTCTGCCCCCCCTGATTCCCTGGTCTATATTGATGCCGGGTTAATAACAGCAGGACAGTCTGAACAGAGAACAGCATAATCCGGCAAAACCCTTCGCGGCTGAAGCCGCTCCCACAGTTTTACAGTTCCTCCCCGGATTCCACTGCGCTCCACCAGGCTACTCGTTACCCACGTCAACGCCCAACGGGCAACAAAACCCCGATGACCCGGTCGCCCCACACATGCATGCCCAGCCCGGAAATGATCAAGGCGCTGCCCAGCCATATCTCCAGCGAGGGGTGCTCTCCGTTCAACACCAGGCCGATGATCAGCGCCAGCACCGGCGTCACCAGTGTGATCAATGCTACCCGGTTGGCCTCCAGGTGCTTGAGCAGATAGAAATACAGCGTGAAACCCAGCACAGAGCCGAACACACCGAGATAGACCAGTGCCATGCCGGCCTGCGCACTGACCTGTACCGGCACCAAGCCATCGTACACCAGCCAGGTCACAACGAATAGCGGCATAACTACAAACAGACTTCCACTGGTAACCGTCAGGCCCGGCAGGTTGGCACCCACCTGTTTCACCCAAACACTGCTGAAACTGTGCAAAAAAACAGCGGCAAGCACCGCAAGCACACCCCACCAGGCGCGGCCCTCGAACAGGATGTCTGCGGCAAAAATACTCAGCAGTCCGCACAGGCCCAGGGCCATACCCAGCAGCTTGCCCGGCGTCAGGCTCTTTTCTTGCAGCCAGACGGCCGCAATCAACGCCGTGACCAACGGATTGAGCCCAAACAGGACGGCGATCAAACCCGATGGCACAAATTGCGCGCCCCAGTAAACACTGAGCATACCGCCGTAAATTCCCACACCTGCGGCAATATAAGTCCATCGCGCCTCACGGTGCCAAGGCAGACCGGGCTTCAACAACTGCAGCAAAACGGCGCATACCAATACACCAAGCACCATACGTCCGGTGATACCAAACAGATAGCCCCAGCCTTCGCTGCTCCATTGAATCGCCAGTGGGGTGGTGGACCAGATAAGGATCACCCCCAGGTATGCCGCTGGCACAGACATGTCTTTTCTCCTTTTAATTGTGCCGGATTGGGTACGCCGAAATTTCACCATGCCGAAAACGGCAAAGGCCGCAGATGTTTCCAGTCTGCGGCCTTTGTTGAATTCGGGATGTGCTAGCAATGCTTATTGCCGATGAATTCTCCCTGGCACGCGGACGGGCGATAGCTTGGCTGCCCAGCGGGGCATCCAGACAATCACGAATCGGTGCAGTGTGTTATGAGAATTCATGGATGTGAGTGTGGTGGCCGCAGCCGCAGCTGTCAACCGGAACGGATAAAAAAAGTAAAATGGGAAGTAACTGCCCGACATTACCAGCGCATGTTCAGAGACAAACCCAAATAGGCTTCCTGTTGCCTATAATTGTTTACCGGCGCAGCAGGTGCGGACAAGCTTGTGTCGAGTGAGACCCGTGAAACAGTCCCGGGCGCCACCGTCTGAATCCTTATCCGCGTATCGACGCCAAGCAGGCGGTCCACCTGGTGATTGATGGCGCCAAGCGGGTCGGTCAACACCAGAATGGTCTTGTCGCCCCAGCCCAATGTACCGCGACGTTGTTTGATGTTGTCACGCACGGTTTCGAAGTACATGCCCAATAGGGAACCCAGAACCGGCGTGACGACAAGGTCCTGCACCGAGGGCGGCTCAAAGAACGCCTCGGCACCAAATTCAAACAGGGAGGACTGCAGCACGGAGAACCAGAAGGCACCGCTGCGGCTCAAGCCCCTTTCCCGGCCACGCGTGTAGTATGTCGCACCCCAGTAGGGGTGCAGGACGTAATTGATATAGAAATCGTCCCCATCCCACACAGGCTGAGAGACGTTATCACGCCACCGCTTCAGCTGATTGGTCTCTTTCTCGCTGTCCGACCAACCCGAAAAATCATTCGGCAACAGGTAGATGGCGCCGATGGCAACCCATTGCAGGCCTATAAAGTAATAGGTGTCCCGCCTCAGCCCCGGCCAGTCCGGCTCACTCTGGCGGGGGGCGGCCAGCGACCAAGGCACATACTGTACCGACGAGGTGTTTGGGGCCTGTTGCCCGGCATCTTCGGCAACGGCCAGCAGAACACCCGGCGACGCGCTGATCTGCAGCCCGTCCGCATAGGAAACACTGAGCAACGGCCTCAGCGGAACCTTGCCGGTTTCACTCCCCCAGGACAGCAGCGGCAATAACAAAAACAGCGAAATAGAAAATAGGCGCATGATTATCGACATATTCAATCCCGCGAGGGCAATCGAATAAAGGTGTCCCGGTAATGTTTCAGTTCATTGATGGAATCGCGGATATCGTCCATGGCCAGATGGCTGGAGTCCTTATTGAAGCCCTTGTAGACCTCCGGCGACCAACGCCGCGCCAGCTCTTTCAGCGTGCTCACGTCCAGATTCCGGTAGTGGAAAAACGCCTCCAGCGTCGGCATGCTGCGGGCCATGAAGCGCCGATCCTGGCAGATGCTGTTGCCGCACATGGGCGACTTCCCCGCCGGCACGTACTGTCGCAGAAAGGCGATGGTCTGGCGCTCTGCCTCGGCCTCGTCGATGCGGCTGTTCTTCACCCGCTCCACCAGACCCGAGCCGCCGTGCTGCTGGGTGTTCCACTCGTCCATGCCGGCCAGCATTTCATCACTTTGATGGATGGCCAGCATCGGCCCTTCGGCGAGGATATTCAGCTCACTGTCGGTGACAATCGTGGCGATTTCGATGATGACATCGTTCTGCGTATCCAGTCCAGTCATCTCCAGATCGATCCAGATGAGATTGTTGGCGTCCTGTCCCATACTGCCTGCCCTCTGCGTGAAAGGCGCAGATAATAGCAAAACCACGCGCAAATCGCCTTTCTGTCACCCCGGCGATCAACTAGACTGGCACTCTATGTACAAAATCCACATAAACAGCCTCACAAATAGTCACGCCAACAAGCACACAGAAGGGACATCCCCATGAAAAGCCTCATGGTCAACAGTCTCGTCGGCACCCGACTCATACTACCCGTCTTCGCTGCCAGCACCGCCGACCCGGCGCACGCCAAGGCCGGTTTCACTCCCTGGGATCAGGACACCATGACCCTCTATTTGAACCGGAATTTTTACAAATTCCCCGACATCCAGTGATCCCCTGCTCGTCTCACCACGCACCAGCGTTTGCGCATGGCCAAGCGTAAACTGAACCGCCGCCAGACCTGGCGGGCGGAGAAGGTCCAACAGGAGCGCCGGGCACGCGCAGAAAAGAAAAGCGCCAAACTCAGCCGCGAGCTGGAAGGCAGCGAACTCGGCCCGGAACAGCCGGGACGCATCATCACCCGCTACGGCGCCAGCGTCGACCTGGAAGACAGCGAAGGCAAAATCCACCGCTGCCTGCTGCGCCAGAACATGCCCTCGCTGGTCTGCGGCGACCGCGTCATCTGGCAGGAGGCCAGCACGGGCAACGGTGTGGTGGTGGCCATGGAGCCACGCAAGACCCTGCTGGAGCGCCCCAACGCCGACGGCCACCTGAAACCGGTGGCCGCCAACATCGACCAGATCCTGGTGGTGGCGGCACCGCTGCCGGCGCTGGATCTGGGCCTCATCGACCGCTATCTGGTGGCCGCCGAGTTGACCGGCATCCCGCCGGTGCTGCTGATCAACAAGATCGACCTGCTCGACGACGAGCTGCTGGACTACATGCGTGAGCGCGTCGCCGTCTACAGCGAGATCGGCTACCCGGTGCT
>JAJRWE010000171.1 GCA_024276955.1 Gammaproteobacteria bacterium | reverse complement strand
GATGATGGTCTTCAGCCTTAACATGCTGCCACCAGTGGCCGTCGGCCTGTGGTACGGTGACGGTGCCATCGTCCCCTTTCTGACTGCCTTTTTCGCCATCCTCAGCCTGGGCACGGCACTGTGGTTTCCCGTACGCAACGCCAACATGGAGGTACGCCTACGCGGTGGTTTTATCATCGTGGTGGTGTTCTGGTTGGTGCTGGGCCTGTCCGGCTCGGTGCCCTTCATGCTCTCGGACTATCCCCACATGTCGCTGACGGATTCAGTGTTCGAGTCCATCTCCGCGCTGACCACCACTGGCGCCACGGTGATCACCGGCATCGATGATCTGCCGCACTCAATCCTGTTCTATCGTCAGCAACTGCAGTGGATGGGCGGCATGGGCATCATCGTGCTGGCGGTGGCCATCATGCCGATGCTGGGCATCGGTGGCATGTCCCTGTATCGCGCCGAGACGCCGGGGCCGATGAAAGACGCCAAGCTCACCCCACGCATCACCGAGACCGCCAAGGCCCTGTGGTATATCTATCTGGGCCTCACCGTGGCCTGCGCCATCGCTTACTGGCTGGCCGGCATGACACCCTTCGACGCCATTGCCCACAGCTTTTCCACCATCGCCATCGGCGGCTTTTCCACCCACGACGCCAGCATCGGCTATTTCAACAGCGCCGCCATCGAGTCCGTGGCGGTGGTCTTTATGATCCTGGCCGGAATCAATTTCGCCATTCACTTTGTTGCCTGGCGCGGTAACAGCCCACGCCCCTACCTGCGGGATCCGGAGGTACGCACCTACGTCGCCGTACTCACGACCAGTGCGACCATTTCCAGTCTCTACCTGTACTTCACCGGCACCTTCGATGGCTTCACCACTTCCCTGCATCACGGCATATTCCAGGCCGTCTCCATCGGCACCACCACCGGCTTCACGACGGCGGATTACTACGCCTGGCCCGGTTTTCTACCGGTACTATTGCTGTTCACCAGCTTTATCGGCGGCTGTGCCGGCTCCACCGGTGGTGGCATCAAGGTGATCCGCTTCCTGTTGCTGATAAAACAGGGTATGCGCGAGGTGTTTCGCCTCATCCATCCCAATGCCCAGCGTCCGGTCAAGATCGGCAACAAACCCGTGCCGGAACACGTCATCAATGCGGTGTGGGGATTTTTTGCACTCTATGTCGGCTCCTTCGCCGTCATCATGCTGGTCATCATGGCCACCGGAATGGATCAGGTTTCCGCCTTTTCCGCCGTCGCTGCGACCATGAACAATCTCGGCCCGGGCCTCGGCGAAGTGGGCGCCAACTACAGCTCCATCAACGACGTCGCCAAGTGGATGTTGTGCTTCGCCATGCTGCTGGGGCGGCTGGAAATCTTCACCCTGCTGGTATTGCTCAGCCCGGCCTTCTGGCGTAAATAACGAACACAGCGAACACAGCGAACACAGAGAGAAGGCCCATGCAAATACTGCTCGCCGATGACCATCCGCTGTTTCTCGATGGCATGTGTCACATCCTGTTGCAGCTGGATGAGACGGTGCACGTGCATTGCGCCGAGACCGGCGAGGCGGCCCTGCAGCTGCTGCGTGGGGAGATTGAATTCGATCTGTTGCTGCTCGATCTGGGGCTGCCCGATACCGATGGACTGGGCCTGCTGCACATCCTGCGCGAAGAGGCCATCATGGTGCCGGTGATCGTGGTCTCCGCGAGTGAAAACCTGCACCAGATTCGCGCTGCCTTCGCCGCCGGCGCCCTCGGTTTCATCCCCAAGTCACATCACGCCGGGCAAATGCTCGGCGCCATCCGTCAGGTACTCGATAAGGGCGAGATCTACCTGCCGGACAGCATCCGCGGGCGTATCGACCGGCTCGCAGCGAGTGACGAGATCCCCGCCGGCCACGGCATCACCTCGCGCCAACATCAGGTGCTGACCCTGTTGGTCCAGGGCCTCGCCAACAAGCAGATCGCGCATCGCCTGAATCTCACCGAACACACGGTCAAGGCCCATCTCGGTGCGTTATTTCAGCTACTAAAGGTCAGCAACCGCACCGAGTGCGCGCAGAAGGCCCAGCGCCTTGGCCTGCTGACAGACAATACCCTGTCAAACTGAATCATCCGGACGGCTTGCCAGCAGCTGTTGCAGGGCAACCCGCAGGCGCGCCGGCTTGACCGGTTTATGCAATACCCGATAGCCCGCCGCACCGGCGATCTGCAGGCGTTCCGGGGCCGTATCGCCGGTCAGGATCAGGCCTGGCACATGGCTGCCATAGGTGGCCTGCAGGGCCTCGATGGCCTCGATGCCGGTGTGATGATCACGCAGACGCAGATCGGCCAGGATGGCATCCGGTCCGCGCCCGCAGTCCGCCAGCAATTGTTCCGCCTGCTGCAACGATTCCGCCACCAGCACCACAAAGCCCCAGCGCTGCAGAATCTCGCGCATGCCGTCGAGAATATCCACCTCATCATCGATCACCAGCACCAGCCGCTGCGCGGCCCGCAGGCTTGGCACCGCCATGCCGCTGCGCCGTTCCACCACTGCCTCAGCACGGCCCTGGGGCAGACCGATGCAAAACATCGAGCCCTTGCCCGGCGTTGACTGCACTTGCAAGGGATAGTCCAGCAGGTCGCACAAACGCTTTACAATGGCCAGGCCCAGACCGAGGCCCTTGGCGCGGTCACGTTCGGGGTTATCGAGCTGCTGAAATTCATCGAAGATGTGCTCGATGGCCTCATCGGAAATGCCGCGTCCAGTGTCCCGCACCTGTACCTCCACCCAGCCCGCGCGGCGGCGACAGCCCACACTCACCCGGCCAGTCTCCGTGTAACGAATGGCATTACTGATCAGGTTGCGCAGAATGCGCTCCAGCAACAGGGGGTCAGACTGCACCACCACGCTGCAAGGCAGCAGACGGAACGTCAACCCCTTTTGCTCCGCCAGGGCGCGGAATTCCCCCTCCAGATTTTCCAGCACGCGCGCCAGAGGAAAATCCTCCACGCTTGCCTCCACCACCCCGGCATCGAGACGCTAAATATCCAGCAGGGCATTGAACAACTTGCCCAGGGCGTCCAGCGAGACATCCACCTGCGACAATAAACGGATACGCGTTGCCTCATCCTGCACCCCCCTCAAGGCATCGACAAACAGCCCCAGGGCGTGCAGCGGCTGACGCAGATCATGGCTGGCGGCGGCCAGAAAACGTGATTTGGCGCGGTTTGCCTGCTCGGCAATGGCCTTCTGCTCACGCAGCTGCTCGACCAGCGCCAGATTCTCAAAGCGCAGTCGCAAGGACTGCACCAGAGAATCGTGCACATTACGGGCAAACATCAGATTCACTCCGAGGAAGACCAAGGTCAGGGTTGCGAGGATGTAACCCTGGTCACCAATCCCGGCCAGACTCCAGCTCAGACTGATCAACGCCGGTGTGACGTAGAAGGCATAGGCTGGCAAATAGGCCGACAGCGAAGGCATGGAGCCCGCAGCCATACCAAGGATGATCATGATCAGGCTAATGAGGTAAAAAGGGTCGTCCGGCAGCATGAAAAGAAAGGCAGCGCTGCCCCACAGAAAGCCTGACACCCCCGATGCCACCGCAAAGATCCAGCCCCAACGGCGCGCTTCATAACCGTTGAGGTCAATCCGGTCAAAACGTGCTGACAACCACCAGCGAAACAGGCTGAGCCCGTATTGCCCCCCCATCCATAGTGTCAGTATCCACATGTCCACCACATTCCAAAAGATGATGGCAATGCCTGTGGTGACAAAGACCACTGCAACCAGCACAAAGGGCATCTGTGCCCGCAGCAAGCGAATCTTTTCCCGGTGAATACGCGCCGCGAATTCGGGTGATATGTTGTCTTCTGCCTCGGTCAAAATACGTCTCCACACAAAAACAAGTACCGAGTTTACACGCCCACCCGCCGTTGCATGACTAGACCTTTGGCTAATACCTGGGACGAATGTCCGCTGCTACCCTCCTGCGCTGCAAACAACAATAGAAAGTAGAGAGGATATCCCCCCATGCACATTCGACCCAACGGCAGCTCGCCACCCGGACTATGGCTAAGTGCCGTATTGCTGCTCACCTTGCTGCTCAGCGCCTGTGATAATAGCGCCAGCACGCCCGAGGCCCTCCTCGATAAGCCGGACGGCCTGCAGGAAGAATTCCTCACCGCCGCCGCGCAGATCGATGGCTACGTGCTGGAGGACAGCCGTCAGATCGACGATGACACCATGGAATACACTTACCGCGCCAGCCTGAACAATGACGCCTTCCCCGCCAGCCAGGTCACCGCGCGCATTATCGAGACCCCGGACGGCATCACCCTCATCGACGGCACCCTGAGCTTCGACGATGTTGCCGCCAACGGCCGCAAGGACAGCAGCAACAGCTTCGTCCTGCGCCGTGATCTCAGCCAGCCCTTCCGCGTCGAGGATCTGATGTGGACCATTGAGGCCGAGCGCGAGGCCAGCCTCAGCTTCGAGGCCAGCCAGCTCGAGCTGCGCATGGGCCTCGGCGAGACCCGCGACATCAGCTACCAACTGCTGGCCTTCAATCCCGATGGCACCAGCCGCGACCTGAACCTGCGCGAGCGCAGCGACCCCGGCCTGCGTCTGGACAGCAACAACGGCGGCACCATCCGCCTCGCCACCGGCAGCAATAGCTACCGCCTCGAGCAGACGGTGACAAGCCTCGAAGCCGGGCGTTTTGAATTGATCCTCACCGCCAGCCTGCCCAGCGCCGGGCTTGAGCAGAGCGTGCGTATCAGCGTCATCGTCGAGGCCGACAGTGATGGTGACGGCGTACCCGACGAGCTCGATCTGTGTCCCGGCAGCACGGCGAGCGACAGCGTCAACAACTCCGGCTGTGCCCCGCTCGACGAGGCCGACAGCAGCGCCTTCCGCGACCTGCAAGTGGGCCAGATCACCTTCCGTGTACGCACGAATAATCTCGAAGAACGGTACAGCAATGGTATGCTTACCAGCCTGCGAGCCAGCGGTTCACTGCTGCTGCTTACCCCCCTGGGCGAGATGGTACTGCAGGAAGCCGAGTTGGTATTTGAATATGGCAACTCCGCCCTGGCCGGTATCGAGCGCCTGCGCGGCACCGCCCAGGTGCCCTTCCCCAATGTGGGCATCCTCGCCGACGCCGAGATCGGCACCCCGGTGATCGCCGACGTGGGCCTGGACTACGGCAGCAATCTGGCCGACCTGGAGGCACCCCTGGTGGACGACCGCCAGTACCTGTTCTTCAAATTCAGCGCCGGCTTTGAGGCCAGCATCGGCCCCATCGGCTTCGAGGCCCCCGGCGGCAAGTCCATCACCTTCGTCCTCGATCCGCTGGATCCCTTCTTTTTCCTCACCGGCAGCCTGCCCGGCCTGTCCGAGATTGGCGGCGTGGAAGACCTCGGCATCGCCATGTCCCTGCAGGGGCTGATTCCCTTCGCCCCCGACACCACCTGGGGCATCGACGACGACATCGGCAACTTCGACGCCAACCTCTATTTGCAGGGCGTCATTCCCTTCTCCCGCCTGCCGTTAAACCTGGACGGCTCACTGGTGGTGGACGTGGACGCCAATGACGACGGCAACACCCTGTTCAACAGCCTTGCACCGGACGTAGAATATGGCGGCAACGGCACCCTCAACGTCGGCATCAACTTCCTCAAGTTCTTCAGCTTCGGCTTCGAGTTGGGCAGCGCCAGTCTCGGCATCAAGATCACCGATGGCGAACAGAATGCCTACTTCAGCGGCATGCTGGATCCCGATACCGGCTTTCTGCCCCAGGAGCTGGTACCCATCCGCCCCAGCGCCACCGTCAACATGGCCGGTCTGATCAGCGATGACATTGCCCGTTCCTTCCTGCGTGGCGAGGGTGAATTCAACCTCGATGCCTCGACCCTGGGCCGCTTGGTCGGCATCAGCCTCAATGATCTCAGCACCACCAGCGCCACCTTCAGCGCCAACCGCAACGGCGTGCGCCTGACCGGAATGACCCGCACCAGCATCTACCCCGGCGTCGGCTTCGACGGCGACGCCCGGCTGGATGCTAATTTCACCGGCTCACCCACCGACTGGGGCATCGGCATCAGCGGCGAAATGGAGATTGCCGGCACCCCCATCAGCCAGGGCAAGTTGCAGGTAAGCACCGCCGGCCTGTTCGTCAGCGGCGATTTCGTCACCCCGCTGACGCGCATCGGCATGAGCGGCAAGATCGACGCCAGTGGCATCGAGATGCGCGGCAATACCGGCATCACCATCCCCATCAGCGTTGTGGAGACAGTAGTCGAATGGGTCGTGGACGGCGCCATCTGCGGCTTCGACAAGGTGACAGACGGTGCCAAATGTGGTTTCGACACCGTCACCAACGGCGCCATCTGCGGCTACAAAACCGTCACCAGTGCGGCCATCTGCGGCACCGAATGGGTGACCAGCATCTTCGAATGTGGCTTGAGCGTCATCACCGGCCAGGGTGGATGCAACGTCGCCAAGTCCTGTAGCGTCGCCAAGAACTGCTCCGTACCCAAGAGCTGCGACATCCCGCGCGGCTGTAACAAGAGCACCAACATCACCCTGCCCAAGGGCGAGTTCCGCGGCGATGTTGAACTGCTGCTGGGCAATGCAGGCATCGGCGGCGAAGTGAGCGGTGACTACTGCTTCAACGGGGATTGCACCACTCTCGCTGGCGGACGGATCAAGGCCAGCGGTAGTGGCCTGGAGGCCTGCATCACCATTCCCGGTGGCATCGGTGAGGTGTGCGCACCGATCTGATCCGCTTGCATTGCGGGGCAATCCTCGCATCACAAACAGGAAAGGCCGGCAGAGATGCCGGCCTTTTTTGTGTCGACAAAACCTCAACTCAGATTGCGCAGAATACGCTTCAGCAACAGGGGGTCGGGCTGTACCACCACACGGCAAGACAGCAGATGGAACTCCCCTCGCGGCGACAAATGCCCGGCCCAAAGTAGACTTATGGCTAATACCCAAACGCCGCACACAGAGGTAGGCTTTTCTCGGCTATGCGCAGGGAATACAAAAACGGGCAATAAAATAAGGAGCGGATCATGAGAGTAAAAGCAAACTCAAGTACACGACAAAGCATGCATCAAAAGCTGATTGGCCCGGCCTGTGCGGGCTCGCTTCTGTTAAGCCTGCTAGCCTGCGATGGTGCTAGTGTCGACAATGAAGCCGAGGTGAACACGGCGGATTTTGACCGTGAGGTTTATGGTCTCCAGGCCTGGTCAGAGATATCGCCACTGATGGAAGAGCGTAAAGAGTCAAACGGTTTTTCAGCTGCATTCTCAGAAGTGGTAGGAACGGACGAATACAGCTGTATTAATGAAAACTTCAGCATGACACGGACGCCTCGAGAATTTGTTGCCATTGACCCCGACAATTCAATTATGTGGCTGGGGAATCTGATCCAGGGTAGCAGCCATTTACAGGTAGGCTCACTGCAGGAGTTATCAATTCGTGAGCGAGCCCCATTAAATATTTCCATTAATCTTCTGCGTAGTGACAATACCCGAAGTATTGAAAACCCTTCATTGACATCAGTAAACAGCGCAATAGGCGAATTGATTGAAAATGCTGTCGCTGCTGGCCATGAAGCATCAACCAATGTCTTTTTTGAATCGAAGGAAGCGCATTCCACCAGTCAGACTTCACTGGATCTCGGGTTTAGTGCCGAGTATCTGGGATCGAGTGCCGAAGCCAGTTTGTCGGTTGACAAGCGTGGCAAGGAAAACACCTTATTTGCTTATTTTATTCAAAATGCATTTACCGTCAGCATGGAGTTGCCCACTGCACCGAATGATCTGGTATCCGCTGCCTTTACTCAATCACAGCTCGATGAGATGATTGGACGAGGTGATATCGGAGAGAATAATCCCCCGCTGTATATATCCAGTATGAGCTATGGTCGCGTACTGATTTATAAAATGACATCGACGCATTCAACACAAAGAATGCAGGCGGCCATCAACGCATCCTACAGTGGGCCGACTGGTGGTGGGAGTGGTTATTCAGAAGTGGAATTAAAGGAAACACTCAGCACTGCAAAAATTAAAATCTCCGCCTTTGGTGGCAATCAATCAAATATTGAGGCGATGATTAGAAGTGGTCAGTTAAAAGATTATTTTACAGGTGATACCAAGCTAACCAGCATGCAACCCATCAGTTTTGAAATCAGAAATCTACAGGACAATAGCATTGCCAAAATATCACGCACTACCGAATATGACGTAAAACAATGCACTTATGTCGGCAAAACAACAAAGCCAATCGGTGAAAAGATCAGGCTTACCATTAAAAAAGTATATATTCGCGGCGACTGTGATGCCGGTATCGACAAAGGTGATATTTATGGGCGGTTCGATATCATTACTTACGACAATGTCAATAACAGCAGGGTAAGCCTGAGAATTCGCACCATAAAGAGGGCTAATTCTGTAGCAGTACAAAGTGGGAATTATCTTAATATTAATGTTGCCAGAAAAATTGACAAATTCTACGGCAGGCCTTTCGAAATCTCCGCCCAACTTATGGATGCAGATGACTTCCTCAATGACACTGACGACCTGGTCGGTAACTGGAACGCCAATACATTTGATATTTCTCGCAAGGGTCCAGGCGATTATTCAAAATCAGCAACAAACAATTGCACCGGTGATCAACCCAGACTTTATTACCGCCTGGAACGAATAGGCTATTTGTATTAAAAGCCTGCGGGGGGTCTGGCATCAGACCTCCCGTCTTTCTCAAGGTTATATGATTCGGGACTAAAACCGAGCTGACCCCGTACTTTCCCAGTCATAACTTCCAAAAAAAAACAATCATCGAGCAGGGGAAATGTCGTGATGCCGGCGTGCTTTTCTTCACCTCAGCAAAAGAGTTCAGCCAACGATCAACTTCGCCCCCACCAGCAGGGTGATCACCTCAAAGACCCGCTTGATCCAGCGATTACCTTGCGTGATGGCCAGATGCGCACCGATGTAACCACCCAGCAGCGAACCCAACAGCAGCGCCGGCAGCCACGACCACTGCGGATCGCCGAGAATACTCAGGGTCACGGCGCCGCTGCCGTTCCAGAACAGGCCGACGAGCACCAGCGTATGTGCCACCGCGCGCTTGTAGTCAAGGCCGAACCAGCCCACCAGCCACAGAGTAACGAACAGGCCGGTGCCGGACGTGAGGGAGCCGTTGAGGATGCCGATGAGAAACAACACTCCGCCGCCCACGGCGTAGCGCCAGCCTTGCTGCGGCATGGGCCGTGACTCCTGGCCCAGACTGGGTTTCAACACCGAATACAGACCCAGCCCCACCGTCAGCAGGCCGAGGGCGATCTCCGCGCTGCGGTCCGGCACGAAGAGGATAAAGCTGGCGCCGATGATCACACCCGGCAGCCCAAACAGCAGAATGAACAGGGTCAGGCGGCCATCCAGACTGCCCTCGCGCAGATTGCGCACGGTCGCGCCCACGCCCAGCGCCACGCTGGCGATTTTGTGCGTGGCCAGCGCCACCCCGAAGGGCAGGCCGAGAAAGATGAGAATGGGAAATTGCAGCAGACCGGCGCCGCCGCCGGCGAAGGCAGAAAAGATGTTCGCCACCAGGGAGACGACGAACAAGAGTAGTTGGGTAGGCCAGTCCATTCGCAGATTACCGATTTGTTGGAAAACAGGAAATCCGTGGGAGCGGCTCATCGTGCCCTTTGGGTATCAGCCGCGAAATAAGTCAGACACAGCCTTCGCGGCTGAAGCCGCTCCTACAAACACGAATGGATCAGTGGCCGGGAAACAGACTTGCCGACAATAATTCCCATTGTTGTTCCCAGCGTTCCAGGGGTGACTGCGAAAAACCACTGCGTACGAACTGATTCATGCGCCCCTCGACCGCCGCCAGCATCAGGTTGGCTGAGGCTGCCGAGGGATTGCCGACGGGCAGCTCACCCTTCGATTCGGCCTCGCGCAGAATCTGTTTCAGTTGTGTCTCCAGGCGATCATAGAACTGCGTGATACGTGTGCGCAGGCGCTCGTTTTCACCCGTCAGGGCATCGCCGACCAGAATTCGCGACAGACCCGGATTACGCGCCGAGAAGCCCAGCAACATGCCAAGAATCGCCTCGCAGCGGGCCTGCGCCGTGGGCTTTTCGTCAAGAATGTGATTGATCAGACCGAACACCGTTTCCTCGATAAATTCGATCAGCGCCTCGAACATGCGTGCCTTGCTGGGAAAGTGGCGATACAGCGCCGCCTCCGATACCCCCAGCTCGCGCGCCAGGGCGGCGGTGGTGATGCGTTGACCGGGGCTGGCCTCCAGCTGCTGAGCCAGGGCTTCGAGGATTTGTTGTGCGCGGGAAGGTTTGTTGGTCATGGGATACGTCTTGGTTGTTATTGTTTAGGCGGGTACGCGTAGGAGCGGGCCATGCCCGCGATATCTTTCCCGGCCACCACTAAGGGTGGCTATTTTAACATTGTGGGAGCGGCTTCAGCCGCGAAGAAGGTTGGAAATATTCTTCGCGGCTGAAGCCGCTCCCACATAAGTGCTTCCCCTTACGGGAAAGATTCATCGCGGGCATGGCCCGCTCCTACCCCACCCGCGAACGAATCAGAGTACCGACACCCTCGTCGGTGAAGATCTCCAGCAGCACGGCATGCTGCACGCGGCCGTCGACGATGTGGGCGGTCTTTACGCCGCTCTGCACCGCTTCCAGCGCGCAGCGAATCTTGGGCAGCATACCGCCGTGGATGGTGCCGTCGGCGATCAGTTCGTTGACCTGTTCGGCGCCGAGGCCAGTGAGCAGCTTTTCGTCCTTGTCCAGCAGGCCGGCGGTGTTGGTCAGCAGCATGAGCTTTTCCGCCTGTAGGGTCTCGGCCAGCTTGCCGGCGACAAGGTCGGCGTTGATATTGTAGGACTGACCGTCGTCACCGACGCCGATGGGTGCCACCACGGGGATAAAGTTGCCCTGTACCAGCATGTTTATCACCGAGGGGTCGATGCTACTCACCTCGCCGACGTGGCCGATGTCGATAATCTCCGGGGCTTTGAGCTCCGGTGAGGTCTTTTCAAACTTCAGCTTGCGTGCGTGGATCATATCGCCGTCCTTGCCGGTGAGGCCCACGGCATTGCCGCCCCTGCGGTTGATGAGGCTGACGATCTCTTTGTTCACCTGCCCGCCGAGCACCATTTCCACCACGTCCATGGTTTCGCGGTCGGTGACACGCATGCCCTGATAAAACTCGGTCTGCTTGCCGATGCGCTCCAGCAGCTTGCCGATCTGCGGACCGCCGCCGTGTACCACCACCGGGTTGATGCCGACGGTCTTCATCAGCACGATGTCGCGTGCGAAGCTGTTTTTCAGGGTTTCGTCCACCATGGCGTTGCCGCCGTACTTGATGACGATGGTCTTGCCGGCGAAGCGCTGGATGTAGGGCAGGGCCTCACTGAGGACGTGGGCCACGTTCATGGCGGATTTGGCGTTGAGAGTCATGGCGGTATTGTAATGGCCGTACTAGGACTTGGCCATTGCGGAAAGAGATAGCCTTTTTTCAACGCAAAGGCGCGAAGACGCAAAGCAGGTTAAAACGGCAGCTCGGCCTCCGGTGCCTGCGACAGGATTAGCTGGCGGAATTCGCCCTGGATGCGTGCCAGCCCGGCCTCGTCCTCGGCCTCGAAGCGGATCACCAGACAGGGGGTGGTGTTGGAGGCGCGCACCAGGCCGAAGCCGTCGGTGAAGTCGGCGCGGATGCCATCGATGGTGGTGATCTTGGCATCGGGGAAGCTCGCCGCCGCTTGTAATTTTTCCATCAGGGCGTGGTTCTCACCCTCGGCGGTATGCAGCTTCAGCTCCGGGGTGTTGACGCTGTCGGGCAGGGCATTGAATATCTCATCAGGCGGGCGGCCGTCGGCGGCGAGGATCTCCAGCAG